>JALSIX010000008.1 GCA_026989655.1 Caldilineaceae bacterium | reverse complement strand
ATTTTTAAGCTTTCCTTGCTTGACAATCACCCCCCCCTTGTGGTAAACTGACAGCAAGTCTCAACGCCCTCGCCCCACGTTGCGCCCCCTGTTCCACAACCCCGCCCGGCTTCCGCTGGTGATTTCTGCTTTTGTTCTGTCTTTGCTTCGGGCACGCGCTGAAGCGCGCACTACGAACTGAACTTCGGCGCCAAAGGAGGATAATCATGAAGCAGTTGCTCACGGTATTGTTGTGTGTTAGCCTGGTGTTGGGTGGCGTCTCGACAGTCCGGGCCCAGTCCGGATCTACCGACAGTGACGGAGACGCGCCTGTCCACCGGGTGTTCCTGCCCAGTGTGAGCAATAGCGCGTCCAATAGCATAGGGCAAAACGTTGACGTAATTAGGGTAATTAATTTATCTCCAGCCCGAGACCGAACTTTCTACTGCTGTTGCGGCGCAACTAAACTTGTATGCAGTCACGGCATCCATTTTGCGTAACGGAGTACTCCGTATCGATGCATACCAAAGATCCTGCCTGGTTAACGCTTGCAACAACAACGAACTTCCTGCGCTGGAATTACAACGGTAGTACCGTGCAATGGACAGAGTACAATGATGCCTGTTGGGCTGCAAATCCCAGCCCAGCAAATACGCATTGGTTTACAACCTTCTGTTCAAATAACAGCCCCACATATTTCAACGCCAACTCCGAGGTTTGCAACTGGGCTATCGGAGATTATATAAACTGGGATTTCGGGAATGCAGATCAATCAACAGAATCATATCACTGGATCAAAATATGTGGGACAAACTCAGGGAACTACACCTATCAGACCTCGTATTGGGATGCAGGGGAAGCATCTTGGCTTATTTTCCACACCGTAACCTTGAATTGAAAGCCAGTGCACTTTGCGGGGTAGTCTCCCTACCTGAGTGGGAACCTTGCAACATACAGGCTTGCGAAATTTGGCTTACCGTTGAGGGATATCCATGGACACCGAGTTGCTCATTCCATTGGTGCTCGACATCTCCTTTCTAATCGGCATCGGGTGCTTGATCGTTGCCACCGTGAAACACACTCCGCTCTACCTCGTACTGGCCAGTGTGTTCATGTCGCCTTTTGTGTTTCTATATCTCTCGGGAAATCCTGGTTTCGGATGGACTCGGATCGTGCCCGTCGCCATCTTTATCACCGGGGCCGCGCTCTATCTCAAGGCGCGCATGAGGTAATGCCGCAGCAGTTTCCCGCAGGTGGGTTTCGTACAAGGCCACCAACGCGACAGCGCCCCCTTGAGCCCTTGCCTCGGGCACGCGCTGAAGCGCGCACTACGAACTGAACTATCGCGCCGCCACAGCAGTACTGTTACACGGCCAGGGCTCCAATTTTTAAGCTTTCCTTGCTTGGCAACCACTCCCGTTGTCATGGGCTTCCTCCCGGCCCCCGGTTGCGCACGGCCACGATCTCGGCCATGATGGCCAGGGCGATCTCCTCCGGGCTGCGGCCGCCCAGGTCCAGGCCGATGGGCGCGTGGATGCGGGCGATCTGCTCCGGGGGGATCCCCGCGGCCCTCAGGGCCTCCACCCGCCGGGCATGGGTTCGGCGGGATCCCAGCGCACCGATGTAGCGTACGGGGCGACGAAGGGCCTCCACCAGGGCCGGGTTGTCCAGCTTTTCGTCGTGGGTCAGGGTGACCACGTAGGTGGTCTCGTCCAGGGTCATCTCCGCGAGGACGTCCGCGGGCCAGCGGATGATCAGCTCGTCTGCGTGGGCGAAGCGTTCCGGGGTGGCGAAGGCCGAGCGGGCATCCACCACCACCGTGCGGAAGCCCAGGGTCTTGGCAAAGGTCACCAGGGGGATGGCGATGTGCACGGCCCCCACGATGACCAGGGTAGGACGAGGCACGTGGACGTCGATGAAGACCTCCGTGTCCTCCTGGGGCGCCAGACGGCGGGGCTGCTGGGCAGTCAGGGCCTCGCGGGCCGCGGCCAGCACAGCCCGGTCCAGGGTGGGATGGCCCAAGGTGCCCAAGGGTTCTCCCTGGAGGGGCACGAAGAGCTTGCGGCCCAGGGTGGGTCCTCGGATGACGGTGGCCAGGGCGGCCAGCCGATCCGCGGCCACCGCGTCCACAAAGGCCTGGGCCGGGGAGCGCTTGTTCCGGCTCACGGACCCTCTCCCCCGTTCCATGGCTCCACAAAGACCTCGATGGTGCCGCCGCAGGCCAGGCCCACCTCCCAGGCATCCTGGTCGGAGATGCCGAAGGGAACGAGGCGGGGCTGGCCGGTGCGGAGGACCTCCAGGGCTTCCTGGATCACCGCGGCCTCCACGCAGCCGCCGCTCACCGACCCGGCCATCTCCCCGGCCTCGGAGATGGCCATCTTCGCGCCCAGGGGCCGGGGGGCAGAGCCGTAGACCTTCACCACAGTGGCCAGGGCCACCTGTTTTCCCTGGGCCTGCCAACGTTGGATAGGGTGGATCACCTCGCGCATGGTTGGAAAGATGTCCTGTTGCGAACGAAGCTCTCGGCTGTGAACGGCTGTGTATCGGAAAAAGGAGGCCGAAGGAGGGGAGCTGGGCGCCGTTCGAAGAGCGGGCCAGCCGCCGCCCCTACCCTGTCCGCCGGGGCCGGACACGCCATCCATGGCGCCGCGGAGCGTCCCCTCGCAACACCTGGGCCAACTGCTCCAGGCTCACCAGGTTGTGGACGGGCAGGAACTCGTCCACATGGGGAAGCGCAGCCTGGATGCCTCGGGTCAACGGTTCGTAGCCCGGTGAGCCCAGCAGGGGGTTGAGCCAGATCAGCCGGTGACAGCTCCGGTGGAGCCGGTCCATCTCCTGGCCCAGGAGCTCCGGATCCCCCCGGTCCCAGCCATCGCTGATGATGAGCACCATGGCCCCCTGGCCCAGGACCCGCCGGGCCCAGTGGCGGTTGAAGCTGCGGACGGCCTCGCCGATGCGGGTGCCCCCGGCCCAGTCCTCCACCTGGGATGCGGCCGCGTCCACGGCCTGGTCGATGTCCCGGATGCGGAGCTGGCGGGTGATCCGGGTCAGCCGGGTGCCGAAGACAAAGGCCTCCACTCGCCCCAGGCTGTGGGTGATGGCGTACAGGAACTGGAGCAGGACCCGGGAGTAACGGTCCATGGAGCCGCTGATGTCGCACAGGGCCACGATGGGGCGGCGTTTCTCCTTCCGCTGTCGCCAGGCCAGTTCCAACGGCTCGCCGCCGTAGCGGGTATTGCGCCGAAAGGTGCGCCGCAGGTCCAGTTGAGCACCGGCTCGGGCCCGCTCCAGCCGTCGGCTGCGTCGGGTGTCCAGGTCCCAGCGCATCTCCTCCATCAGGGCCTTGACCTGGGCCAGCTCGTACTCGCTCATGCGGGCGAAGTCCTTGCGGCGCAGGACCTCGGTGTCGCTCCAGGTGAAGATCTTGTCGAGCTCCGGCTCCGGATCGGGCTCCGGCTCCTGGCCCTTCCCCTTGGAGGGCGGCTCGGCCATGCGCAGGAGCTCCTGGGGGGCCGGCCGTTTGCGCAGGAGTTGGCCCAGGTCCACCCGGGGAAAGCGGTGGCGATGGGCCCGCCAGAAGAGCTCGAAGGCCTCGTCGAAGAGCTCCAGATGCTCCCGGCGCCCCACCAGGATGGCCCGGGCCGCGGCCTTCACGTCCTGCTTCGCGCCCAGGTCCATGTGCTCCAGCGCGGCCACCAGGTCCAGGATCTGGGTGGGGGTCACGTCCATGCCCAGGGCTCGGAGCAGCCGGGCAAAGTGGACGATGTTGCGCAGCAACTGCCCCTTTCCCGCGGGGTGGGGGGGTGTGGGCTCCGGTGCGGTCTCGGGGAGGGCGCTCATCATGGTGCCGGTGGCAGCTTTCTGGGGGCGGCCTGGGCCCCTTTCCGGGTGGGGCCCTCGGCGCCGGGGCTCGAGGTCACAGGCCCAGGGCCTCGCCCTGTTGCAGGCGCTCCAGGAGCTGGCGGACCGTCTCGCCCCGGATCCGCTGGATATCGTCCCGGTACTTGAGCAGCACGCCCAGGGTCTCCTGGATCGCCTCCTCGGTGAGCTCCTCCTGGTCCAGGGCCACCAGCGCGGTGACCCAGTCCAAGGTCTCGGCCACGCCGGGCAGCTTGTAGAGCTCCTCCCCGCGCAGGGCCTGGACGAAGCCCACCACCTGGCGGGCCAGCCGGTCCGGGGCCTGGGGCACCTTGGCCAGGACGATCTGGTATTCCTTCTCGAAGCCGGGGTAGTCGATCCAGTGGTAGAGGCAGCGCCGTTTCAGCGCGTCGTGGATCTCTCGGGTGCGGTTGGAGGTGATGACCACCACCGGGGGCTCCTGGGCCCGGATGGTGCCGAGCTCGGGCACGGTGATCTGGAAGTCGGACAGGACCTCCAGGAGGAAGGCCTCGAACTCCTCGTCGGCTCGGTCCAGCTCGTCGATGAGGAGCACCGGGGCCCGGCCGTTCCTGGATTCCAGGGCCTGGAGGAGGGGGCGCTTGAGCAGGAACTCCTCGCTGAAGAGACCGTCCACCGCGTGTTGGTCGCGGGCGGTGCCCGCGGCCTCCATCAGGCGGATCTGGAGCATCTGCCGGGTGTAGTTCCACTCGTAGACCGCGGTGTTCACGTCCAGGCCCTCGTAGCACTGGAGCCGGATCAGGGGACGGTCCAGCAGGTCTGCCAGGACCTTGGCCACCTCGGTCTTGCCCACGCCGGGCTCCCCTTCCAGGAAGAGGGGGCGCCCCAGCTTCAGGGCCAGGAAGATGGCCGTGGCCAGGCTCCGGTCCGCGATGTACATGTGGTCCTTCAGGGCCTGGACAATCTGATCGATGGATTCCACAGTTCGGGTCATGGTCGCTTCACCGGGATCGGGTTGAACCTATCAGGGCCTCTGGCCCGGCCCCCGGGATGGTGTCGGGTCGGGGCCTCTGTCCTCGCGGCCGGATTGAAGGCGGTAGTGCCGGAGGATCATGGCATGGGCAGGTCGCATGCCGAAGCGGGCGTAGAAGCCTTGGCGGTCTGGATCGCACACCAGGTCTACCATGTACAGCCCATCCAGGCGGCGCAGGATCCGACGCATGAGTTCCTGGCCGATGCCCCGGCCCTGGTATGAGGGCAGGACCTCCAGGAGGGGGATGTACGCGCTCAGGACGCCGTCGCTGATGGCCGTGACGAAGCCCACCACCCGGTCGGCCTGGCTGTCCAGGGCCAAGACCACCGCGTCGCTTCCCCGGAGCAGCCGCAGGTGGGTCTCGGGGCTGGGCGGGTTGGGCCAGCCCACGAAGAACCCCTGCAGATGATCCGGCGCGATGTCCTCCAGCGTGTCCGTGTAGTGGATCATCCTGCCTCCATTATACCAGACGGAAGCGCCGAGCCGGAGTCTGGGACTCGGGGGAACATGCCTCCTCAGGGCGGGCGCAGGAGCCCCTCGAACCAGCCGATCTCCACCATGATGGCCACGCCCAGGAGGATGCTGATGGTTCCCGCGACCAGGCGCAGGCTCCGATCCACCCGGGCCATCCGCCCCAGGAGGGCGAAGGGCAGCGCGATGGCCGTGCTGGTGACCAACATCCCCAGGATGGAGCCCAGGCCGAAGACCAGGATGAAGAGGATGCCCAGGCTCAGCTGGTCCACGGTTCCGAGGACCAGGAGGAGCAGGGCCGCGCTGCCGGCCAGGCCATGGACCAGACCCACCATGTAGGAACGGTGGCCGTGATGATGGTCCGGGCCGTGTCTGTGGCTGTGCAGGTGGATGTGGGTGGTGCCGTCGGCGTGGGTGTGGAGATGGATGTGGGGGCGCTCCTGCCAGACTCGGCGGACCACATCGCCGCCCAGGATCACCAGCAGGATCCCTACCAGGAACTCGAAGGAGAGGGCCACGCGTTCGGGGATGGCCACCTTCAACAGCAGGACCACTAGCCCGGCCAGCAGCAGGGTGGTGGTGTGGCCCAACCCCCACAGTACGCCCAGGAGGGAGGACCGGCGCAGGCTCTTGGTCTCGCTGACCAGGGTGCTGACGGCTACCACGTGGTCCGGGTCCAGGGCATGTTGGAGGCCCAAGAGGAAGCCAAAGGCCAGCAGGCCCAGCAGCCGGGGTGCGATGGGCATCTCCATGGCTCCGGCCTCCCCTCAGCGGGCCAGCTCCCAGGCCAGGTGTTGGATCTCGGGCAGGATGAGCTTTTCCATGGCCAGGCGGACCGCGTGGGGGGAGCCGGGCATGCTCACCACCACAGAGCCCTGGCAGGTGCCGGCCGTGGCCCGGCTGAGCATGGCCGCGGCCCCGATCTCCTGGTAGCTGAGCATGCGGAACAGCTCTCCGAAGCCGGGCAGCACCTTCTCCAGCCGGCGGGAGAGCACATCGTAGGTCCGGTCCCGTCGGCTGATGCCGGTGCCGCCGTTGAAGAGCACCAGTTGGGCTGTGCCTGTGAAGGCCGCCAGGGCGGCCTCCACCGCGTCGGGTTCATCGGGCACGATCCGGTACCCCACCACCTGGTGGCCGGCCCTTTCCACCAGGTCGCGGATGAGCTGGCCGCTGCGATCGGTCTCCGGGGTCCGGGTGTCGCTCACCGTGACCACGGCGACTCGGACCGTCCGCTGGGTCTGGGCGGCCTGGCTTCGATGGTCTTCCGCTCCCATACTCTCCTCCGGATGCTCTGAGGGGTTGCATGTCTGGGCCGAGAGGGCCCCGGCCTTCTCCCACTTCGGAGGGCCGAGGATTTGGCCTTGCCCTTTCCAGGATACTATAATGGGCCCGGATGGGCCACTCTGCTCGGGTGTGTCCCCAATGTCCTTCCTCGGACCGCTTCCGTGGCCCGGGCATCCAGCTCGACGCCAACCATCTTCGTCTGGCGGAGGCGTACCGTGCCCCACGTGCGATTGCCCTGGTTGAGCAACCTGTTCCTGTTGGTCGGCGCTGGCCTGTTGGTGGCCTGTCTGGTCCTGGTCCTCCGGGGCACCGCTGTCCATCCCCTGTTGCCGGCCACGGCCGCGGTCTGCATCGCGGGCACCGCCCTGCTGGATCGACTCCACCTCTCCCGCCCATGAGGAGACCGCGTTCCTGTTCCTCGGCCTAGCCTCTGACTCTGACAATGGGGTCGGAGACGGGTGCGATCACCCAACAAGGAGGCAACCATGCAACACCTGGGCCCGTACATGAGCCAGTACAAACTGGACTACCTGGGCATCCACAACGCGAACATCGTCTACTGGAACTTGCCCACGCCCCGCCTCTACGAGGAGGCCATCCGCCGGGGCGAGGGCGCCATGGTCCATCTGGGCCCCCTGGTCATCCACACCGGCGAGCACACCGGCCGCTCTCCCCGGGATCGGTACATCGTGCGAGAGCCCACCACCGAGTCCAACATCTGGTGGGGCGAGGTGAACCAGGCCATGTCCACCCAACAGTTCAACGGCCTGTACCGGAAGGCCCGGGCCTACACCCAGAACCGGGACCTGTTCGTCTTCGATGGCTTCGTGGGCGCGGATTCCCGCTACCGGCGCAGGGTCCGCATCGTCACCGAGCACGCGGTCCACTCCCATTTCGCCCGCAACATGTTCATCCGGGAGTTCCACCCGGAGGTTCTGGAGCACTTCGTGCCCGACTTCACCGTGCTCCACCTGCCCCGGCTCCACGCGGATCCGGAGGAGGACGGCACCCGGAGCCAGACCTTCATCGTGCTCAACTTCGCGGCCCATCTGGTCCTCATCGGGGGCACGGCCTACAGCGGCGAGATCAAGAAATCCATCTTCAGCGCGATGAACTACTACCTGCCCCTCCAGGGCGTCCTCAGCATGCACTGCAGCGCCAACTACGGCCGGGACCGGGAGGATGTGGCCCTCTTCTTCGGCCTGAGCGGCACGGGCAAGACCACCCTGAGCACGGATCCGGAGCGCACCCTCATCGGCGACGACGAGCACGGCTGGAGCGAGGACGGGATCTTCAACCTGGAGGGAGGGTGCTACGCCAAGGTCATCCGCCTGGATCCCCAGGGCGAGCCGGAGATCTACCAGACCACCCGGCGTTTCGGCACCATCCTGGAGAATGTGGTCTACCACAGCGAGACCCGGCGCATCGACTTGGACGACGACTCCATCACGGAGAACACCCGGGCCAGCTATCCCATCTCCCACATCTCCAGCGCCGATCCCTCGGGCATGGCCGGGCATCCCCGGCATATCTTCTTCCTCACCGCGGACGCGTTCGGGGTGCTTCCGCCCATCAGCCGGCTCACCCCGGAACAGGCCATGTACCACTTTCTCAGCGGCTACACCGCCAAGGTGGCCGGGACCGAACGAGGGGTCACCGAGCCCCAGCCGGTCTTCTCGGCCTGCTTCGGCGCGCCCTTTCTCCCCCTGCATCCGGCGGTCTACGCCCGCATGCTGGGGGAACGCCTGACCCGCCATCGGGTCGCCGTGTGGCTGGTGAACACCGGGTGGAGCGGTGGCCCCTACGGCGTGGGCCGGCGCATTCGGCTGTCCCATACCCGGCGGATGGTCCGGGCGGCCCTGGGCGGGGAACTGGAACGGGTGGAGACCGTGCCGGATCCGGTCTTCGGCCTCCACGTGCCCGTCCACGTGGAGGGGGTGCCGGACGAGATCCTCATGCCCCGCAACACGTGGCCGGATCCCGAGGCCTACGACCGCCAGGCAGATCGGCTGGCCCGGATGTTCGCGGAGAACTTCCGGCGCTACGCGGATCAGGTGGATCCGGCCGTGGAGCAGGCGGGACCCGGGATCCAGGCCGGGGAACGGCCCACCGGGTAGGCTGGTGGGCGCTGGCGCCGGGGGCTATCCCCGGTTGGGGGCCACCGGGCTCCGGGAGCCGGGGGCGCGTTGGGTGCGGATGTAGACCTCGTGGATGCGCTGCAGCGCGGTGACGTTGGTGAGGATGGCCAGGATCCAGAGCACCGGGCCCATCCACCCGGTGATCAGGCCCGCCAACAGCAGGAGCACCCGTTCCGGGCGCTGGAGGATCCCTGCCTTGCACTCGATCCGGAGGCCCTCGGCCCGGGCCCGGGTGTAGCTCACCATCCAGGAGCCCACCAGGGTCAACAGGATGAGGACCAGGTACAGGTGGCCCGCGGCCTCGTCCGCCCGGGCATAGTGCACGGCCAGGGCCAGGAGAATGGCGCTCTCGGAGTAGCGGTCCAGGGTGCTGTCCAGGAAGGCGCCAAACGGGCTCACCTGGTTCGCGTAGCGGGCCAGGGAGCCGTCCAACATGTCGAAGGACGCGGCCAGGGCCAGGATCACCCCGCCCCAGAAGAGCTCGCCCTCTACCAGGAGCCACGCGGCCACCAGGGTCAGGACGAAGCCCGTGACGGTGAGCCCGTTGGGCGTGACCCCCAGGCGGTGGAGCCGGTAGGCGATCCGCTCCAATGGGCGGGCCAATCGCGGGCGTAGGATCCGGGCAAGCATCGCGGTGCCTCTCTGCGGTGGATGGCCAGGCGTTGGGGCCTGGATGGGCATGTGAGAGACGGGCCGTTTTCCCCCAGGGGGCGATCGCGTCCGCAGCCAGTATACCACCGGAGCGGAGGGGCCACAAAGCCGCCCGGATTCCGGGGCCGCTGTTCCCGAAGCGTCGACCCGGTGCGGGAGAGGGAGGCGGAACACCTTCTCTCGCCCCAGGGCTCCACCCGGGTGGACGGGATCCCCGCCCCCGGCGGGGGCCCGGTACTGCAAGGAGAACGCCCATGTTCAACCGGCTGTTCCAGGGGTGGTTCGCGGGGGCCGGCAACGGCCATACAGGAGGGCCCGGGCAGGAGGCCCTCTACGAACAGGCCCGAGACCTGCTCCTGACCTCGGCCCACACCCTGGTGCTCACCGGCGCGGGCATCAGCACCCCCTCTGGGATCCCGGACTTTCGCTCCCCGGGAAGCGGGCTGTGGGAGTACGTGGACCCCATGGAGGTGGCCTCCATCTGGGGTTTTCGGGAGGACCCCGTCCGGTTCTATCGGTGGATCCGCCCCCTGGCGGAGAAGATGCGGCGGGCCCGGCCCAACCCCGCGCATCGGGGGCTGGCCGAGCTGGAGCAGGGGGGGCACGTCCACCAGATCGTCACCCAGAACATCGACGACCTCCACCAGCAGGCCGGCTCCCGGAACGTGATCCACCTGCACGGCCGGGCCGGACGGATGGTCTGTCTGGACTGTGGCCATGGCCAGGAGGAGGAGCGCTTCTGGCAGGAGGCCCTGGCCCGGCCGGAGGTGGAGGTGCCTCGCTGCCCCTGTTGTGGTGGGTTGATGAAGCCGGATGTGGTCCTCTTCGGCGAGGAGCTGCCCCAGGAAGCCCTGCGGACCGCGCAGCAGGCGGCCCTGGGCTGTGATCTGGTGATCGTGGTGGGCTCCAGCCTGGAGGTCATGCCGGCCGCGGACCTGCCCCTGCTGGCCAAACGGCGGGGGGCCCGGCTGCTGATCCTCAACCTGGGCCGGACCATGGCCGACAGCCAGGCCGACCTGATCATCCGGGAGGATGTGGCCGTCTCCATCCCCCGGCTGGTCCAGATGGTCCAGGCCGCGGAGGGCCGGGGCTGAGGCGCTGCCGGACCGGGATGTGAGGGAGAGGGGCCCGGCTCCGGAAGGGACACCCCAGGGGCAGCCCCTTCCGGAAGCCGGGCGGTCGGCCGGTGGCGGGCCGATCTACCGGCGTACCACCGGCATGAAGAGCTGGTGGGCCACCTCCTTCAGGGCCCGGATCTCCACGATCCGGATGTTCTCCGGCGTGGTCCCGGTCCGTTCATCCCCCACCACGATGAGCAGGGCCTCCTCGCTCAGGGCCTGCATCTGGGTCGGGTCTCCGGTGAGGACGATGGTGTCCGGCACGGTGTTGCCCGCGGAGCGGACCGTGAGCCAGGGCACGCCGGAGGGCCAGGTCACCGCGGCCGCGGACACCCGGCCCGTCGGTTCCAAGGAGATGGTGTACTCCCCGCCCACGCCGTTGCTCAACACCAGGCGTCCATCCACCAGGTAGCCGAACTGGGGCACCCCCCCCAGGGCCTTCACCGCGGCCCGGAACGCGGGCTTGTCCACCGCGGCCGCGGTGAATTTCAGGCCGGGCAGCCCCTGGACGCTGATGCCCAGGGTCTGGGTGACGGTCTCCCCGGCCCGGAAGGCAAAGCCTGTGCTCTGGGCCGGGTTCAGGGCAAAGGATGCGGCGCTCACCGTGAGCTTGACCGTGACGTAGAAGGGCTTGTTGACCACATCCACAGCGGTGTCGAAGCGGATGCGGTCCGTGTATACCCCGGGAGGAAGCTGGGTGGCGTCGAAGGTGACGAAGACCTGGGCCGGGGTGGTGTTGCTGCCCAGGGTGAAGCTGTACCAGGACGCGGCAGGGTCCTCCTTGGCCGCGGTGAAGGGCACGTTTGTCTGTGCGCCCAGGGCCCGGAACTCGAAGGCGATGGGCGCGGGGGAGGCGGTGCCCGCGGTCAGGGCGGCCTCGATGGGGTCGGCCGTGGCCGCGAACCGGGTGCCGGCCACGTAGCCGTTGCCGTCCAGGTTGGCCACCTTCAGGCTACGGCTGTTGGTGGTGATGCCCGTGTAGTCGAAGAACAGGGACATGTTGCCGCTCTCCGCCGCGTAGTAGTTGCGGATGCGGTCGTTCCGCATGAGGATGACCTCGTCCCGGCCATCGCCGTCCACGTCCCCTCCGGCCCCCACCCGGTAGCCGCCGTCGCTGTCCAGCACATCCCGGAACGGGGGCAGGGTGGTGTCCGGGCCCCGGTTGACCATGAAGATCCGGTCGAAGGGGGTGGTGCCGGCCACGGCCCGGAGCCAGAAGAGCTCGTCGTCGCCGTTGCCGTTGATGTCCGCGAAGAAGGCGAAGGTGGGGTGGGGAAAGTGGTTGAACTGGTCCGTGCTCTGGACCTGCCAGGCCCCGTTGGTGAAGGAGTAGATGAGCACCACTGGGGCCTGGACCGTGCCCTGGAAGGTCCGCAGGAGCACCACCTCGCCGGGCCCGCCGGGGTAGAGCTGGCCGATGGCCGCGCTGCTGTGGAGGAAGACCTCCGCGTCGTCCCGGGCGAAGATGCGGGCGAAGTTGTTGTCCACCTCCCGCACGTCCATGAGCCGATCCGCGTCCCGGAGCAGGACCACGTCCTCGGAGCCCACGTCGTTCACGTTGCCCACGGCCAGGAACTTCCAGGGCGCTCCGAAGCCCTGGTTCAGGTGGGTGGTCCAGGTCCGGCCGCCGTCCGGGGTCTTGAGGACCTCCAGACGGTAGCGGATGTTGTTGGGCTCGTTCACCGTGTAGCCCAGGATGATCTCCTCGCCCGGCGCGCCCGCGTCCAGGTTGCCGCCGCCGATGAGGGTGGCCGTGGGCCGGGCCTGCTCGTGGAGGCGTGCCCAGGGCACGTCGTTGATGAGGCCGTCCGGCTGGATGTTGGGGTCCTGGACCACGGGATCGAAGACCGTGAGCTTGCCGTTGCCGATGGCCACGATCTCCTTATCGCCGTCGTTGTTCACGTCGGCCACGGCGAAGTCGAACCAGCCGCCTTCCGGGCTCTGCCAGCGGATCTCCTGGGTGCCAGAGGCCACGTTGGGGTCGATGACCCGGATGAAGCCGGCCGCGTCGATGTAGATGATCTCGTCGTCGGGGGTGGCGACAGGGGATGCCTCGGCTGCCTGGGTCGGGGACGCGGGGGGCACCCACACCCCTGCCAGGGCCATGGAGAGCACGATCAGAAGGGTCGCCAGGGGTTTGTGCATCGTTTCCGTCTCCTCGGGTGGAAAGGTCGTTGCCGCGGTGGACCGATGAAGGGGCCTCCGCAGGCCACTTGGACAGGCCCGGAGGCCATTATAGCACAGGGCCCGGAGCGGCCCGGAACCCTCCTGGACACATTGACCTTTCCGGCCATTGGGAGTATCCTGGGAGTGGGGGACGAAGCGGTCCTCCCGGGCCGGGGCCCCCCACCGGCCGATCGATGCGGATCCCGATGGACGATCTCCACGCACGGAAAGGAGCGTCACCATGACGAGCCCCATTCGAGTCGCAGTGACCGGCGCGGCCGGCAACATCGGCTATGCGATCCTCTTCCGCATCGCCAACGGCGATCTCTTTGGCCCGGAGCAGCCGGTCGTCCTCCAGATGCTGGAGATCCCTCCGGCCATGAGAGCCCTGGAGGGCGTGGCCATGGAGCTGGAGGACTGCGCCTTTCCCCTGTTGGCCGACATGGTGTTAACGGACGACCCGAACGTGGCGTTCCGAGATGCCAACTGGGCTCTGCTCATCGGGGCCCGGCCTCGGAGCAAGGGGATGGAGCGCAAGGACCTGTTGGGGGCCAACGCGCCCATCTTCGTGGCCCAGGGCAAGGCCTTGAACGCGCACGCGGCCGACGACATCCGGGTGGTGGTGGTGGGCAATCCCGCGAACACCAACTGCCTCATCGCCATGCAGAACGCGCCGGACATCCCCCGGGAACGCTTCACCGCCATGACCCGGCTGGACCACAACCGGGCCCTCCACCAACTGGCCCACAGGGCCGGTGTGCCCGTCTCCCAGGTCCGCAAGGTGACCATCTGGGGGAACCACAGCGTCACCCAGTACCCGGACGCGTACCACGCGGAGATCGGCGGCCGTCCTGCGCCGGAGGTGATCGGGGACGATCGCTGGATCCGGGAGGTCTTCATCCCCACGGTGCAGAAGCGCGGGGCTGCGGTCATCGAGGTGCTGGGGCGCAGCAGCGCGGCCAGCGCGGCCAACGCCTGCATCAACCACGTGCAGAGCTGGTACCACGGCACGCCTCCCGGCGACTGGGTGAGCATGGCCATTCCCAGCCAGGGATGGTACGGCGCGCCCGAGGGCGTGGTCTTCAGCTTTCCGGTGACCGTGGAGCAGGGGGTCTACCGGGTGGTGGAGGGGCTGGAGCTGAGCGATTTCGACCGGGAGCGGCTGCGCATCACCGGCCAGGAGCTGTTGGAGGAGCGGGCCGCGGCCATGGCCGCGGTCTCCTGAGGAGACCGGGGAAAGAGGTCCCAGCCGCCCGGCTGGGGCCGCGAGGTTGCCGCCCAGGCGGCAGGCACGGGGTGTGGGTTTTCAGGGGCCCACACCCTGTTCGCGCCGGGGTGCCTCTGCGGGCTGGCGGGCCCACTGCAGGGTGTAGAGCTGGTGGTACCGCCCGCCCCGGGCCAGGAGCTCCGGGTGGGTGCCCATCTCCACGATGCGGCCCCGGTCCAGGACCACGATCTTGTGGCTGTGGACGATGGTGTTGAGCCGGTGCGCGATGACGAAGCTGGTGCGCCCGGCCAGCAGGCGTTCCAGCGCGGCCTGGATCTGGCGCTCCGTCTCCGTGTCCACGCTGCTGGTGGCCTCGTCCAGCACCAGGATCCGAGGGTCCGCGAGGAGGGCCCGGGCAAAGGCCAGGATCTGGCGCTGCCCCACGCTCAGGTGGATTCCGTGCTCGCCCACCTCGGTGTCGTAGCCCTTCTCCAGCTGCGCGATGAAGTCGTGGGCCCCCACGGCCCGGGCCGCGGCCTCCACCTCCCCGTCCGTCGCGTCCAGCCGGCCATAGCGGATGTTCTCCCGGATGGTGCCGCTGAAGAGGAAGGTGTCCTGGAGGACGATGCCCATCTGCCGGCGTAGGCTGGCCCGGGTCACCTGGCGGATGTCGTGGCCGTCCACCTGGATGCATCCGGAGGTGGGATCGTAGAAGCGGGCCAGGAGCCGGATCACCGTGCTCTTGCCCGCGCCGGTCTCGCCCACCAGGGCCACCCGTTCTCCAGGCCGGGCCTCCAGGGTGAAGTCCTGGAGCACCGGCTGCCCGGGCACGTACCCGAAGGAGACCCGGTGGAAGCGCACGTGGCCCCGCACCCGGGGCAGCTCGTACGCGCCCGGCCGGTCCTGGAGGTCCGGCTCGGTGTCCAGGAGCTGGAAGATCCGTTCGCTCGCGGCCATGGTGGCCTGGAAGGTGTTGTAGCGCTGGGCCAGGTCCCGGATGGGGTCGAAGAAGCGGTCCACGTAGAGGACGAAGGCCACCAGGGTGCCCGGGGTGAGGGCGTTGTCCAGCACCAGCCACCCACCGACCCCCACCACCAGGGCCTTGGCCAGAGCCCCGATGCCGTCTACCCCGGGGAAGAAGAGCGCGGCCAGCCGCGCGGCCTGGATGTTGGCATCGAAGAAGGCCCGGTTCAGCTCGTCGAAGTGGCGGGCGTTGATCCGTTCCCGCACGAAGCTCTTGATGATGCGGACGCCCGAGATGGATTCGTTCAGGAAACCGTTGATCAGGGCCAGGCGTCGTCGGGTGGCCCGGTAGGCCTCTCGGACCCGTCGGCGCCAGTAGTCGGTCAGCAGCACCATCAGGGGCAACACCGAGAAGGCCACCAGGGCCAGGCGGAGGTTCATCCCCACCATGGCGATGACGATGCCCAGGAGTACGAAGACGGCCCGGGCCACACCGGTGATGGACCAGGTGACGAAGTCCTGGAGCACGCCCACGTCGCTGATCAGGCGGCTCATCAGCCGGCCCACGCTGTAGCGGTGGAAGAAGTGCAGGGAGAGGGCCAGCAGGTGGCGGAAGAGATGGCGTCGGACGTCGGCCACGATCCGGGTGCCCACGTAGGCCATGAGCGCGATGCGGCTGCGGTTCGCGAGCCATTCGCCCAACAGGGTGGCCAGGAAGACCAGGGTCCAGAAACGCAGCCGACCCATGTCCCCGGCCTGGATGCCCTGGTCGATGGCCTGGCCGATGGTCCATGGTCCGGCCACGCTGAGCAGGGAGGAGACCACCATGAGCACCACGGCCAGGGCCATCCGCCCCCGGTAGGGGTGGATGTAGCCGGCCAGACGGCGCAACAGCCGTCCATCGTAGGCCCTGCCCAGACGATCCTCCTCTTCCTCCTGGGGCAGGAGGTCTGCCACCCGGCTTTCCCGCATCAGCCGTTCCCGGGCCTCCAGGGAGAGGGCCGGATCTTCCCAGGGGGCAGTCCCCGGAAGGAGCCGGCCCAGCCGGTCTCGCGGCCGGGGATACTTGGCCGGGCCATTGGACGAGGGGTGGGACAGGGAGGTCATGGGGTTGTGTCCGAGTTCCAGGCCTGGGCCAGGAGCCCTGCGGAGGCCTCCTGGTCTCGAAGCTGCAGGTCGTAGATACGTCGGTAGAGGCCATCGCGTGCCAGGAGCTCTCGGTGGGTGCCCTGCTCCACGATCCGTCCCCGATCCAACACCAGGATCCGGTCCGCGTTCTTCAGGGTGAGGAGCCGCTGGGCGATGATGAAGGTGGTCCGGCCCTGCATGAGCTCGGCCATGGCCTCCTGGATCCGATGCTCCGTCTCCGTATCCACGCTGCTGGTGGAATCGTCCAGCACCAGGATGCGGGGGTCCGCGAGGAGGGCCCGGGCAATGGCGATGCGCTGTTTCTGGCCCCCGGAGAGGGTCACCCCCCGCTCGCCGATGCGGGTCTCGTAGCCCTGGGGAAGCTGCATGATGAAGTCGTGGGCCCGGGCCGCCCGGGCCGCGGCCACGATCTCCTGGGGGGAGGCGTCCGGCCGGCCGTAGGCGATGTTCTCGGCCACGGTGAGGCCGAAGAGGAAGGGCTCCTGCATGACCATGCCGATGTGTCGGCGCAGGCTCTCCCGGGTCACCCGGCGGATGTCCACCCCGTCCACGGTGATGCGGCCCTGGGTGGGGTCGTAGAAACGGGCCAGAAGCTGGACCACAGTGGACTTGCCCGAGCCGGTGGGGCCCACCAGGGCCACGGTCTGGCCGGGGGCTACCCGGAAGTGGATGTCCTGGAGGATGGGCGGGCCATCCCCGTAACGGAAGGCCACGTGTTCGAAGGCCACCTCCCCGCGGACCTCCCGGAGCTCCACCGCGTCCGGGGCCTCGTCCTCCGGCGGCATGTCGATGATCTCGAAGACCCGGGAGGCACTGGCCCCCGCGGTTGCGGCCAGGTTCACCAGGAAGCCCAGGCGTTGCACCGGGCCGTTCAGCATGAGCACATAGGAGATGAGCGCGAAGAGGGAGCCCACCGTGCTCTCTCCCCGCAGGGCCTGGGGGCCGCCCACCCAGAGCAGGAGGAGGATGGCCGTGCCCAGGATGAGGGTGAAGGTGGGCCAGCTATGGGCCCAGACCCGGATCACCCGGTAGCGGCGTCGGAACCACTCCTCATTGGCCGTGTCGAACCGCCCCAGCTCGTGGGGCTCCCGGGCAAAGGCCTTCACCACCTGGATCCCGGTGAGGATCTCCTGCATGGTGGTGGAGAGCACCCCCATCTGCTCCTGGATCCGTTTGAACATGGGGCGCACCACGTGGCCGAAGTGGAGGGTGGCCACCACCAGCACCGCCATGGGGAGCAGGACCAGGGCACCGAGTCGGGTGTTCTCCAGGAGCATGGCCCCGATCACCCCCAGGAGGAGCAGCAGGGTAGCGGTCAGGTCCATGAGGCCGATGCCCACGAAGCGTTCGGTCTCGCTGATGTCGCTGGTGGCCCGGCTCATCAGGTCCCCGGTGTGGGCTCGGTCGTGGAAGGCGAAGGGAAGCCGCAGCAGCCGGCTGTAGAGGTGGTTGCGCAGGTCGTAGGCCACCCGATGGGTCAACCACTGGCCGTAGAAGCGCTGGACATACGCGGCCCCGCCCCGGACCGCGGCCACGGCCAGGATGAGCCCGCCGGCCAGGAAGAGGGCCTCCGGGCGTCCGCTGGCCAGGCCCTGGTCGATGGCACCTTTCAGGATCTGGGGGACCAGCAGGTTGAGCAGGGCCACGGCCAGGACCGCGGCGTAGGCCAGGGTGGCCTGTCTCCAGTAGGGGCGCAGGTAGCCCAGGAGCCGATGGTAGACGGCGAGTCGGCCGGTCACGGGGATGCCTCCACGGTCGGGGGAAGGCCGCAGATCTGCAGGCCAGGGCAGACGACCTGCTCCGATATGGCTCTGAACCGATACAGCCACGTCCAGTGTACCCGATTCCCGGGAGGAATTCAAGGTTGACATCCGACATCCTGTCTGTTATAGTGACATCCGTCGCCGGGCAGGCCCCCGGGCCTGTGCCTGCCGACGTCCAGACCCTCCAGGGCCAGCCAAGGTCGGGGCGCCGTCGTCTCGACGGCCCATGTCGTGAGAGGAGCTCGGTGAGGACCATGCGGACGATCTGCTCCCTTTTCTTCTCCCGCAGCGGCGCGCAGCGCGCCGGAAGCGAAGGACAGGTGCACCGATGATCCTCTGAAGCACCTTGGCGGCCGGCAAGGCCGGCTGCTTCGTCCCCCCCGGAGGTCACGGTGCCAGGCCCGTGGCCTTTTCTGTTGCCCCGCGATCTGGGGGGACGTGCCTCATCTGTCGGCACTCCACGGAAAACGCCACGGGTTCTTCCCGCGGCGTTTTCGTTTGCACGCAACCACCCACCCAAAGGATCTCGAGGGATCTCGCCATGGATGCCATGGAGGCACACCCCGAGAGGCAAGCCAGGAGGCTGCACTCTCGGCCGGAGGACGACGATCTGGCCCACGTGGTCACCGATCACAAGGCCGTGGGCCTGTGGCGGCTGTTGCGGGGGCATCGGCTGGCCTACCTGGTGGCCCTCCTCGCGGTGGGGCTGGCCGCGCTGGCCCGAACCGGCCTCTACTACGTCCTGCGTTTCTTCGTGGACCGGGTGCTGCAGGACCCGGAGCTGGGCTGGGCCATCCCCTGGACCGCCGGGGCCTTTGTCCTGGTGGCCCTGCTCCAGGGAAGCCTGACCTTCCTGAGCGGGCGGCTGGCCGCGGACACCGCGGAGACCATCGCCCGGCGGCTGCGGAACTACCTGTTCGACCATATCCAGCGGTTGCCCTTTCCCTACCACGACCGCATGCAGACAGGGGAGCTGGTCCAACGGGCCACCTCGGACGTGGACGCGGTGCGCCGGCTCTTCTCGGAGCAGCTCATCGGCGTGGGCCAGGTGGGCCTGCTCTTCCTGGTCCACTTCGGGGCCCTGCTCTACCTGGACCGCCGGCTGGCCGTCCTCTCGGTCCTGGTGGTGCCGGTGGTGGTGGCCCTCTCCCTCCACTTCTTCCGCCGCCTGGAGCAGGTCTACCAGGCCTACCAGGACCAGGACGCGGTGGTGTCGGACCGGCTCCAGGAGAACCTGACCGGGGTGCGGGTGGTGAAGGCCTTCGCCCGTCAGGCATACGAGAGGCGGCGCTTCGATCGGGAGAACTGGCAGAAGTACCTGCAGGGCACCCAGCTCATCCGCATGCACGCGATCTTCTGGCCCACCACGGACATCCTGTGTGGGCTGCAGATGGTGGGCGGCTTCTACCTGGGCGCGCAGATGGTCATGGAGGGCACCCTCACGGTGGGCACCTACCTGGCCTACATGGGGCTGGTGGTCCAGATCCTCTGGCCCATCCGCAACCTGGGCCGGCTGATGGCCCACATCTCCACCGGTCTGGTCTCCCTGGAACGGGTCCTGGAGATCCTGCGGGAGCCCCGAGAACCCCTGGAGGCCGGCCGGATCCGGCCCCCAGCTCGCCTGGGGGGCGAGATCTGCTACCAGGGGGTGGGCTTTCGCTACCCCGGGGCCCAGGCCTCGGGCCAGGAGTGGGTGCTGCGGGAGATCACCTTCCGCGCGGCGCCGGGACAGGTGGTGGGCATCCTGGGGGCCACCGGTTCCGGCAAGACCACCCTGGTGAACCTGTTGCTCCGGTTCTACGACTACACCGAGGGGCGCATCACCCTGGATGGGGTGGAGCTGCGGGACTACCCCCGGAGCTACCTGCGTCGAGAGATCGGCCTGGTGCAGCAGGAGCCCTTCCTGTTCTCCACCACCATCCGCAACAACATCACCTACGGGGTGGGCCGGGAGGTGAGCGACCAGGAGGTGGAGGCCGCGGCCCGGGCCGCGGCCATCCACGAGGGGATCCTCGCCTTCCCCCAGGGCTACGACACCCTGGTGGGAGAGCGAGGGGTGACCCTCTCCGGGGGCCAGAAGCAGCGCATCACCATCGCCCGGACCTTGCTGAAGGATCCCAGCATCCTGATCCTGGACGACGCGCTCTCCTCGGTGGACACGGAGACCGAGGCGGCCATTCGAGGGGCCCTGCGCCGCCTCATGCAGGGGCGGACCACCTTCATCATCGCCCATCGGGTGCAGAGTGTGGCGGACGCGGACTGGATCCTGGTGATGGACCGGGGGCGCATCGTGGAGCAGGGCACCCCCGCGGAGCTGATGGCCCGGCAGGGGATCTACCGCCGGGTGTACGAGCTGCAGATCCGCATGGAGGCCGAGCTGGAGCAGGAGATCCGCCAGGCCCTGGAGGCAGCTCCTCGGGAAGGGCTGGAAGAGCGGAGATGATCGCTTCGGCCCCGGCCCGGATCCCAGCCGGGCCGGGGCGATCCACCGTATCGATGCCGGAGTCTCGCCTATGTCCACGCCTGAGCACTTCCAGGAAGAGGCGTTCACCACCCGGTTCAACGGGAGAACGGTGTTGCGCATCCTGCAGCAGGGGCTGCCCCACTGGCCCTACATGGCGGCCTTCCTGGCCTCGGTCGCGCTGACCTCCCTGTTGGACGCGTACTTCACGTTCCTGGGCAAGCAGATCATCGACGAGGCCATCCTGGCCGGCGACCGGGCCCTCCTGGCCCGGCTGGTGGCGGAGTACGCGGCGCTCATCGGGGTCCAGGCGGTGTTGGTGTTCGGCTTCATCACCAGTGCCGGCCGGCTGGGCGAGCGGGTCCAGTACGAGCTGCGCCGGCAGATGTTCGAGAAGCTCCAGACCCTCTCCCTCTCCTACTTCGATCGGACCCCGGTGGGCTGGCTCATGTCCCGGGTCACCTCGGACAGCCAACGGGTGAGCGAGCTGGTCTCCTGGGGGTTCCTGGACACGGTGTGGGGGATCACGAACATCCTGGCCGCGTTCACCTTCATGTTCTACATCCACTGGCAGATGGCCCTGGCCGTGGTGTGGGTGATCCCGGTGCTGTTGGGGGTGGCCGGGGGGTTCCGCCGGCGTATCCTGGGCGAGTACCGGACGGTGCGGCGGATGAACTCCCAGATCACCGGGGCCTTCAACGAGAACATCACCGGGGTCCGGGTGGTGAAGGCCCTGGGCCGGGAGGAGGCCAACCTGGCCGAGTTCGCCCAGTTGACCGGGCGGATGCAGCGGGCGGCCTTCCGCGCGGCCTGGCTCTCGGCCCTGTTCCTGCCCACGGTCCAGCTCATCAGCGCGGTGGGGGTGGGCACGGTCCTGTGGTACGGGGGCTGGCAGTTCCAGGTGGGCGGCATGTCCGTGGGGAGCATCCAGGCCTTCGTCTCCTACATCACCTTCATGTTGTGGCCCATCCAGGAGATGGCCCGGATCTACGCGGAGATGCAGCAGTCCATCGCCGCGGGGGAGCGGATCTTCTCCCTCCTGGACGCGGTGCCCGAGATCCAGGACCGCCCCGGCGCGGTGGACCCCGGCTCCCTCCGCAGCGACATCGTCTTCCACCGGGTGAGCTTCTGGTACGAGCCGGACAAGCCCGTGTTGCAGGCGTTCAGCCTCCACGTGCGCCAGGGAGAGACCGTGGCATTGGTGGGCCCCACCGGCGCGGGGAAGTCCACCATCGTGAACCTGCTGTGTCGCTTCTACGAGCCCCGAGAGGGGGAGATCCGGATCCACGGCCGGGACTACCGGGAGTTCACCCTCCACGGCCTCCAGTCCCGGATCGGGATGGTGCTCCAGACCCCCCACCTCTTCTCCGGCACCGTCCGGGAGAACATCCACTATGGCCGGCTGGACGCGACGGACGCGGAGGTGGAGGCCGCGGCCCGGGCCGTGGGGGCCCACGACTTCATCTGTCAACTGGAGAAGGGCTACGACACGGACGTGGGGGAGGGGGGCATCCTGCTCTCGGTGGGCCAGAAACAGCTCATCAGCCTGGCTCGGGCCGTCCTGGCCGACCCGGACATCTTCATCATGGACGAGGCCACCAGCAGCGTGGACACCCTGACCGAGGCCCTGATCCAGCGGGGCATGGAGCGGCTGCTGGAGGGACGGACCAGCTTCATCATCGCGCACCGGCTCTCCACCGTCCGCAGGGCGGATCGGATCGTGGTGATCCGGGACGGCCGGATCGTGGAGATGGGCACCCACCCGGAGCTGATCCGGGCCCGAGGACACTACTATCGCCTCTACATCCAGCAGTTCCGAGAGGAGCAGGGCCGGGCTCTGGAGGAGGCCCTGCACCCAGCCTGAGCCGCGTCCCCATCATCTCCCCGGGGGCAAGGGGCCCTGGGCCGAGAACTCCGGGAGCGAGGCCCCCTCCACCCAGTGGACCTGGGGGGTGAGGGGGCGCTCCGCGGGGAGGGCCAGCGCGGCCAGATAGCCCGGCGGCGATTCGAGGAGCTGGATCCGCCATCTCCCTTCCTGGGACGGCCACGTCACCCGGGGTGGATCCTCCCAGTGGGCCACGGAGATCTCCTGCAGGGGCACGGTCAGGCCCGAGCCCACGGCCTTGACCACGGCCTCCTTGCAGGTCCAACAGCGGAGGAAGGCCTCCTCCCATCGCTCCGGGGGCTGGGCCTGGAGCCAGGTCTGTTCCCCGGGGCTGAAGTGACGTCGGGCCAGGGCGATCCCCCGGGCCACGGGCCGCAGCCGTTCCAGGTCCACGCCCAGGGGGTGGCCGATCGCGAACGCGTACACGGCCAGATCGCCCGAGTCGGACAGGCTGAAGTGGAGGTTGTGCTGGCTCCAGGGCCTTGCCAGGGCGGGCTTGCCCTGACGGCCCTGGCAGAGGACCAGCGCCTGGGGCGGCGCACCCAGGTACCGGGCCAACAGGTGGCGCAGGAGCCCACGGCGGACCACGAAGCGCCGGGCCGCCTCTGGATCCCGGATGCGGCGAACCCGGCTCCACTCGTCTGAGGACAGGACCGCCTCGTGGCGGACCAGCTCGGACGGATGGGCTGTCAGCCCCGCGTACCAGACGTGGACGACCCCCGGGGTGAGCTCTGGGGCTTCCTCCATGGTTTTCGTCACCGGATGTTCCCGCGCCTGGGTTGGACTCCTCGGATGGCCTGGGTTCCCCGGGGCGATGGCCCCCAGCGGGAGAAGCCGAGCGATGTGGCCGTCTGGATGCGCACGGCGACGCATCTGTCCATGGGGGGTGGACAGTCGGGGGCCATGACGGCACACCCCCCATTCAACCACGGAAAGCCCGGTTTTGCCAAATGGGACGGGCAGGGAGGTGCTGCCCACGGGCGTGGATCCGGTGGAGGACCGCCCCCGGGACGGCCGCCGCCATGCCTCGGCCGGTTCCGGGATGGTCGTGCACGACGCTCTCGGGGATCGGTTTGACGCCTGGGGGGCCGCTCGGTACAATGGTCTCTATCCTCCGAACCGGACGCGCTGTGGCAACTCCGTCCCTTTGATCCATTCCGAGCACCCTTCATCCATTCCATGCACCTGCTTCAGGAGGTTGCGACATGTGGTATCGGATCCATGCCCTGGTGTGGCTCCTGGCCCTTGCCCTGGTCGCGGCGGCCTGTTCGGCGGTGGCGCCGCCCCCACCGGGCACATCCTCGTCGGGCCAGGCGGGCCCGACGACCTCGGAGAGAGTTCGGATCGGCACCCAGCCCTGGATCGGCTACGGCCCCTGGTGGATCGCCCAGGAGCGGGGCCTCTTCGACAAGTACGGCCTGGACGTGGAGCTGGTGGAGTTCATCCAGGACCAGGACGTGAACGCGGCCCTGGCCTCCGGCGACATGGACGCGGCCAACCTGGCCACCCACACGGCCATCAAGCTCTTCGGCAACGGCCTGGAGATCCGGATCGTCCTGTTGGAGGACGCCTCCTACGAGGCGGACGCGATCCTGGCCGGGGCAGACATCCAGGCCATCGCCGACCTGAGGGGCGTGGCCGTGGCCTACGAGGAGGGGAGCACCAGCGATCTCCTGCTCCACTACGCGTTGGCCCAGAACGGGATGTCCATCCAGGACGTCCAGCCGGTGCCCATGCCCGCCTCGGACGCGGGGGCCGCGCTCATCGCGGGGCGGGTGGAGGCCGCGGTGACCTATGAGCCCTATATCAGCGAGGCCCGGGCCCAGAACCCGGACCTGCACCTGCTCTACACCGCGGCGGAACGGCCAGGCCTGATCTCCGATGTGCTGGCCGTCAGCGCCCAGTTCGCCCAGGAACGGCCCGAGACCGTCCGGGCCCTGTTGGCGATCTGGGATGAGGCCATGGCCTTCTACAACGCGAACCCCGAGGAGGGCCGGGCCATCATCTCCCGGGCCGTGGGCAGCGATCCCCAGGAGCTGGCTACCGCTTTCGACGGTGTGGAGTTCTTTGACCTGGCCGCCAACCGGGAGCAGCTCACCGGCGATTTCCGGGACACCATCCAGGACGTGGCAGAGGTCTCCCTGAGCATCGGCCTCATCTCGGAGATCCCCGACCTGGATGCCCTGATCGATCCCGCGTTCCTGGAGTAGGGCTGGAGGGACGATGGCCTGCACCGTGCTGCCCGGAGGGCCCGGGCCGGGGGCATCCGGACCGCCTCCGGTGGGCCCGGGCCACCGCCCATCTCCCGTTCTCTGGCATCCAGCCGTGCACACCTCCATCCCAGGAAGGGCCCAATGACCTCATCCACCGTCGAGAACGGGGAGGCCACCGTTCCCCTGGATGCGGACCGTCCCCGGGCCCTGTTGGAGATCCGAGGAGCCATCCCAGCCCGCTACTACTGGGGCGCGGGCCTGGGCTTCATCGGCCTGTTTCTCCTGGGCTGGGTGCTCCTCACCGAGCTGGGCCTGGTGTCGCCCATCTTCCTGCCTCCCCCGGCCGCGGTCCTCCAGGAGCTGGTCCGCCAGGTGCAGGAGGGCATTCTCTGGCAGGACGTCTCGGCCAGTGTCTACCGGATCACCGTGGGCTGGCTCATCTCCACGGCCGTGGCCCTGCCCATCGGCATCCTGATGGGGAACTTCCGCCTCTTCGAGGGGCTGTTCGAGCCCTTCATCGACCTGGTGCGCTACATGCCGGCCGTGGCCTTCATCCCCCTGACCATCCTGTGGGCCGGGGTCGGGGACACCCAGAAGTTCATCATCCTCTTCATCGGCACCTTCTTCCAGGAGGTGCTGATGATCATGGACAACGTGAAGACCGTCCGCTACGAGCTGATCCAGGTGAGCTACACCTTCGGCCTGAACCGGCGGGAGGTCCTCTTCCACGTGGTCCTGCCCGCGGCCATGCCCGGCATCTGGGACACCTTCCGCATCACCCTGGGGTGGGCCTGGACCTACCTGGTGGTGGCCGAGCTGGTGGCGGCCAACGTGGGCCTGGGCTATCGGATCATGCGGGCCCAGCGTTTCCTGGAGACGGAGACCATCATCCTGGGGATCCTGGTCATCGGGGTGTTGGGGCTGATGACGGACTACAGCTTCAAGCTCACCTACCGATGGCTCTTTCCCTGGGTGGTCCGGGAAAGCCAGGGAGAGTAGCCCCGTGGGCCGTCCCATCAAGCTCCTCGCCCAGCACGTGTGGAAGGTCTTCGGCTCGGGGCCCAGAGGCCAGGCCGTGGTGGCCGTGGAGGACCTGAGCCTCCACATCCATGCCAACGAGTTCGTCTCCCTGATCGGCCCCTCCGGCTGCGGCAAGTCCACCTTCCTCCGCATGGTGGCCGGGCTGGAGCGCCTTACCCGAGGCGAGATCCAGGTGGACGGCCGCCGGATCACCGGCCCCGGCGCGGACCGGGGCATGGTCTTCCAGAGCTACACCCTCTTCCCCTGGCTCACCGTCCGGGAGAACGTCCGCTTCGCGCTGAAGAAACAGGATCTCTCCCGACAGGCCCAGGAGGAGGCGGTGTCCCATTTCCTCCACCAGGTGGGGCTCCAGGGGTTCGAGGACGCGTACCCAGCCCAGCTCTCCGGGGGCATGCGCCAGCGGGTGGCCATCGCCCGGGCCCTGGTCTACCGCCCCCAGCTCCTCCTGATGGACGAACCCTTCGGCGCGCTGGACGCCCAGACCCGCCTCCTCATGCAGGAGCTGTTGTTGCGGATCTGGGAGGAGGATCGCACCACGGTGCTCTTCGTGACCCACGACGTGGAGGAGGCCATCCTCCTCTCGGATCGGATCTATGTGATGACCGCCCGGCCAGGCCGGCTGAAGGCCGAGGTGGCCGTGGAGCTGCCCCGGCCCCGTTCCCTGCTGGAGACGGAGTCCTCGCCCCGGTTCGTGGAGCTCCGCCGCCACCTGTTGGCCCTGATCCGGGAGGAGCGCATCGGGCCCAACCCGGTGGGCGGAGCGTGAGCCAGGTCCCGGCTCCCTGGGCCTTGTCGGCCCGGTGAACCGGCCTATCGCGGCCGTTCCGGGGCCCACCTCCACGGACCAGGGGGTGGCCGGTCCTTTCCAGGAGTGTGATCGCATGCACCTGATCAGCGTCAACGCAGGACGGCCCCGGTATCTGGCCCGGCACGATTTCCGTGGCCTCACCGGCATCTTCAAGGAGCCGGTCGCCGGAGCGGTGGCCGTCACGCCGGAGGGGGTGGCCGGCGATACGGTCTGCGACACCCAGCACCACGGCGGCCTGGACCAGGCGGTCTACGTCTACGGGGGCGAGGACTATGCCTGGTGGGCCCAGGAGCTGGGGCGTTCGCTGGAGCCCGGCACCTTCGGCGAGAACCTGACGGTACACGGGCTGGAGGGCAGCTCCTTTGCGGTGGGCGATCGGCTCCAGGTGGGGTCCGTAGTCCTGGAGGTCACCGGCCCCCGGATCCCCTGCAGCACACTGGCGGCCCGCATGGACGAGCCCGCGTTCATCCGCCGCTTCCGAGAGGCGGAACGGCCGGGGTTCTACTGTCGGGTGTCGGTCCCCGGCACCCTCCAGGCCGGGGATCCGGTCCGCTGGGAGCCGTACCCCGGTGAACGGGTCACGGTGCTGGAGCTCTTCCAGGCCGCCTACCGGGACGATCTCCCCCCGGACGCGCTGCGCCGGATCCTGGCCGTGCCTGTGGCCGTGCGCCTGCGGGTCCGGATGGAGAGGCGGCTGGCGCGGCTCCTGGCAGGCGGGCGAGGGCTGGAGTGATCCGCTCCCTCGCCTTCCTCCAGTTCGGGGCTCCGGGGGCTCCCTCCGCGGCCACGCCGGTTGGAGGGAGCCTCGGAGACGGGGTTCAGGTAGGACGTTGGGGCCATCCTGCTGGCCATCCAGGCCGTAGTTGGTGGCCCAGGAGCCATCCAGGGCCACCTTGAACGCGTAGCGGCCGGCAGCTCCAGGCTGAGGCTCCACACGCCGTCGCCGTCCTCGTGGATGGCCTGGACTGTGGGCTCGTCGGGGGCCCAGGGCCGGCCACTGATGACGGTGGAGTAGGCGTCGGAAAACTCACGGCCTGGGGTGGGCTGGGCGCCTGGGCCCGGGCCGCTGTGTCCGGCCAGCGGAGGGCCAGGGGGAGGGGCAGCAGCCGGATGGGTGGGACCGGGGATCCTATGGGACGCCTCAGGAGCTCTGGAGGCGGTGGGACGTGGGGCATGAGGGGGCAACGTCCCTGTTGGACCCCGGGGAGCCCAGGCCCCTCGTGTGGGCGGTCCAGAGGGCGGGGGCGGACGGTCTCGGCTACTCCAGCCGGCCGAATCCCCGGGGCGCGGCCAGCACCCCGACCCATCGGTAGCCGTCCTCGGTTTGGCCGATGGCCAGCAGGGCCTCGCCCAGGGCGTCCTCGCCCCACCCGCGGCTGTAGAGCAGGTGGACCACGTTCAGCTCCGGCGCCCACAGGGAGAGGGGATCCCGGTTCCCCACCATGACGGCCAGGGGCGCGTCGGGCTCGGGAAAGCTGGGGGGGCCCCCGGGCAGCAGGAAGGTGCGGATGTGCCCCACGGCCTGGGCAGGATCCACCGGTGGGTAGACCTGGTCGCGCCAGTAGCCGATGACAAAGCCTGGGGCCATGAGGTCCGCGGCCTGTTCCCACTTCCGTTCCAGGAGGGCGTCCTGGAGCTGGGCGACGAAGAGCGCCAGATCGGGGGGCTGAGTGGGCAGGGGCTGGGCCCCGGGCTCTGGGGTGCGGGCCTCCGGTTCCGATGTGCCCGGGGATGGGGGCGGGGCGCATGCCCCCAGGGCCAGCAGCAGGAGGGTCAGTGCCAGGATACGGGCTCTCACAGAGGGATGTCCTCCTCGATGGTCTTGGGCGGTTCTCCACGGCCCGGGAGGGGGCGGGCAGTGGCATGGCTGTGGGGGCACCGGGCCTTCGGGGCGTCGGTCCCTGCCCCCGACACCTTTTCCCTGCCCCGCCTCACTCGGGCTGTCCGTTGCCTCGGTAGTTCGCGGCCAGGCCGGGGTACTCCTCCTTCAGGGGCACGTAGTTCGGCGGTGGCTCCAGGACCAGGGGTGGGCCGGGCTCTCGGCCCTGGAGCTCGGCCACCATCTCGAAGTAGCGCCAGACGATGCGGCTGATGGCCTTCATGGTGCTGTTGCTGGTCTCCCAGTCCATCCACCCGGGCCGCCAGAGGTAGACGGCCAACACGTAGGGCCCGGCCGGCCCGTGGATCAGGGCCAGGTCGCTGTGGGCCTCGTTGACGAAGCCGTGCTTGTGGACGATCCAGACCTGGTCTCGTCGGGGGAGGCCGCCCCAGATGAGCTCCTGGAACTCGTTGTGGCTCATGTAGAAGAGGAGGGTGCGGCACTCGTCCGGCTGGATGGTGTCGCGGAAGGTGCGGAGGAGGGGACCTTGGCCCTGGGCGCAGCGGTAGATCGCTGCGAGGAGACGGCCCATCTCCCTGGGGGTGGTCTGGAGGTGGGCGTCGGGGTTCGTGTTCCAGTCCGTGCGCTGGTTGGCCTGGGTGGGGATGGGGGGGAGGGGGGTCTTCGCGTCGTAGCCGGTCTGGATGAAGGAGTTCGCGTAGCCAAGCTGGCGCAGGAACTGGGTGGCCCGGCGGGCGCCGGTGTAGATGTCGCCGTCGCCCAGGTAGCGCAGGAGCAGGTTGGCCGCGAAGTTGCTGCTCTCGCCCAGGGCGTAGTCCATCCACTGGCCCACGTCCGGGTTCTCCACCCCGTCCATGCGGCTGAACAGGGCCGCGATGATGGCCACCTTCATGGTGGACATGCCGGAGAAGGCCACGTCCACGTCCACCGTGGCCTCCTGGCCGGTGACCAGGTCCTGGACGTAGATCGCGGCGAAGCCGGGGAAGTCGGAGGTGTAGGTGTCCAGCACCGCGGCCAGATCGGCCATCTGGGGGGGCGGGGGGGGCGTCTCCTCCACCACCAGGCGGGCGGCCCGGGCATCGGGGCTGGCCAGCGCGGCCAACACCCTGGGGATGCTGGCCTCCAGGTCCAGGGTCTGGCCCGGCGCGCCCGGGGTCCACCGCCAGTCCTGGCGGTAGATGCCCGCGTAGCCGGCCGGTGCCGTGTCCACCTGGCCGGTGTCCTGCCACTCCCACTGGGGGGGGCGGGCGTAGGCCGGCTGGGGGCCCCGGTCGTACTCCTCGGCCACCTGGGCCAGCCAGGCCCGGAGCCGGTCCTCGTCGTACCGGTAGCGGAGAGGCACGTCTCGGCGGCGCTGCTCCAGCCCCAGGAGGTAGCGCAGCGCGATGTCCACGAAGTCCGGCCCCTGCAGGTACTGGCCGGCCTCCTGGAGCATGGCCTCCACATCGATCTGGAAGCTCACCTCCTGGGGGAGCAGGATGAGCCGCTCCTGGCCGTAGTAGACCGCGATGGGCTCCCGATAGCGGGCCTCCAGGGCTTCCCGGATCGCGGCGGGGTCCTTCACCCGGCTCAGCTCCAGGCCGGCCAGGTGGACGCCCGGGGGGACAGGGCCGGCCTGGGCCTTGTAGCGGGTGTAGAGGGGGAAGAGGGCCAGGAAGGCCAGGATGGGCAGGACGACCCGAAAGAGGCGGAGCATACCTCCGTTCCTGTGCTATTCCCACTCGATGGTGGCCGGCGGCTTGCTGCTGATGTCGTACACCACCCGGTTCACCCCGTCCACCTCGTTCACGATCCGGTTGGCCACCCGGGCCAGGAGCTCGTAGGGCAGCCGGGCCCAGTCCGCGGTCATGAAGTCCTCGGTGGTGACCGCCCGGAGCGCGATCACGTGGGCATAGGTGCGGCCGTCGCCCATGACGCCCACGCTGCGCACGGGCAGGAGCACCGCGAAGGCCTGGCTGGTCCGCCGGTAGTGGCCCCCGGCCCGCAGTTCCTCCAGGAAGATCGCGTCGGCCCGGCGGAGGGTCTCCAGCCGCTCCCAGGTGACCTGGCCCAGGATGCGGATGGCCAGCCCAGGGCCCGGGAAGGGGTGGCGCCACACGATCTCCTCGGGCAGCCCCAGGGCCTCGCCCACCCGGCGCACCTCGTCCTTGAAGAGCATCCGCAGGGGCTCGATGAGGCGGAAGGCCATGTCCTGGGGAAGGCCGCCCACGTTGTGGTGGGTCTTGATGGTCCGGGCCGTGGGGGTATCCTGGCTGGAGGCCGACTCGATGACATCGGGGTAGAGGGTGCCCTGGACCAGGAACCCCGGCCGGTGGATGGCCTGGGCCGCGGCCAGGCGGGCGGCCTCGGCCTCGAAGACCCGGATGAAGCGGTGGCCGATGCGCCTGCGCTTCTCCTCCGGGTCCTCCACCCCCACCAGGTCCTGCAGGAACTCCTCCCGGGCATCCACCGGCACCAGGCGCATGCCCATGTGTTGCTGGAAGGTCTCCACCACCTCCTGGGCCTCGCCGGCCCGGAGCAGGCCATGGTCCACGAAGATGCAGGTGAGGCGGTCGCCGATGGCCTGGTGGACCAGGGCCGCGGCCACGGCGCTGTCCACGCCGCCGCTCAGCCCGGCGACGGCGTAGCCCTCCGGGCCCACGCTCTCCCGGATCTGTTGGACGGTCTCCTGGATGAAGTTCCCCGGGGTCCAGTCCTGCCGACAGCCACAGATGCGCAGGACGAAGTTCTCCAGGAGCTGCCGGCCGTGGGGGGTGTGGGCCACCTCGGGGTGGAACTGGAGCCCGTAGAGCTGCCGGGTCTCGTCTGCGATGGCCGCGAAGGGGGAGTTCTCGCTCCGCGCGAGGGCGTGGAAGCCGGGCGGCAGCGCGTCCACCCGGTCGCCGTGGGACATCCATACCGGTTGGCGGCGGGGAAGGCCGTGGAAGAGGGGGCTGTCGGCCACCACCTGGAGGGTGGCCGGGCCGTACTCCCGTTCCTGGCTGGGGACCACGTGGCCGCCCAGGGTGTGGGCCAGAAGCTGGAGGCCGTAGCAGATGCCCAGGACAGGCACCTGGGCGTCCAGGACGGCTGGGGGCAGGGTGGGGGCGTCCGGCTCGTAGACGCTGGCCGGCCCGCCGGAGAGGACGATGCCCTTCAGGGGCAGGTCCGGCAGGCGTGTCTGGGCCTGTTCCCAGGGGATCAGGGCCGCGTAGACCTGGGCCTCCCGGATGCGGCGGCAGATGAGCTGGCTGTACTGGCTGCCGTAGTCGACGACGGCCACGGTCTCGTGGTGCATGGGCGTGTTCTCCCCGGTCCCGGGGCTCCCCTGGACGTTCCCGGCGGCTCCGCGGGTCTAGTGTACCCGGGAGAGGGGCCCTTGTCCAAACGTGGGGGGTGGGGGTCTACGCTGGTGGTCAAAGATCTGGCAGCACATTTGCTGGGGAATTCTCCGAGGGGCATCTGAATCGCCTCTGGGACCGCGGCAGAGCATCCACAATTGTGAGCGGTCTGGGTTGGGTATCCAATATCTTCAATATCTTCGGGCAGGGCAATCGCCCTGATCAGGAGAAGATGTTCTGTGGAAGAAGAGACGTATACACGTGAGGAGATCCTTCACCTCGTGATATCTGTACCAGGGCCCGTTGAAGGTTCTATCTCGGTTGTGGAAAGCCCACCCATGGATACTTCTTGGGATTTCAGTGGACTGGGAACCTGAACTTGAGAAGAGGTCGACGCAGCATGATAAGATCCTGGTCTAGGTTGTGCCGCACCATTTCGAGCCGCGTGGACGCATGGAGGAGCTGTTCTGCAGGGACCCGATGGAGGTGGAAGGGAAAAATCCGGGAAGAGTTCCTAATCTCTTGCCAATACAGGGTTCCATTTGGAAGGGAATGCAGAACCGCTTCGACCAACCAGGCGATAAGCTCCACCTGAGCTATGGCGAGTGAAAGCCCAGGCACATACGTGCCGTCGGCGTGTTGTGCATCTCGTGTCTTGGCGTCTTTCAGCACACCCCAATCCACCATGGAACGAAGGACACGGCGAACAGCATCTTTGACCGTCGGGCGTTGCCCATGTTGCTCCATAATCCTACGGCGCACTTGGGCGTGGCTGGCCGTTCCCTGGAGTCTGAGCAATCGCCCCACATGGGCTGCTACGCCCCCCCAGAACGGATAAACCGCCATGGCCATGCCCCAGTGGACCGCGATATGGTCCTCACGCGGCAGGTGTGAGAGAAGCTTGAGGCCTTCCCGCTGAAGGGGATGGAGGTCGCGCGGGGGGCGGACCCAGATCTTCATCAGGATGGTGATCACCTTCTCCCGATTGCCGCGTTTGGCATTCCCGCCGACAGACAGCTTGTCTTCGAGCAGCTCTTGGAGGGCGTTGTAGATGGACGCCTCGTCGTTTCCGGCAAGCACCAGGTTGGCCGTTCTCTCCAGCCATTCAAGACGAACCCGCTGGCTGAAACCGATCTGGGTCAGGCGACTGTTCATCGGTCCCTCCTATCGATCTGGACAAGAGGGACGAGTAGTTCCTCGACACTAATGCCTCCATGACCGACAAGGGTTTCACCCGCCCGCACGAAAGCAGCCCGGTTCGGAGCGATGAGGGCGAGGTAGTCCTCTGGGAGGCCCACCGAGGGCCACTCCAAGGACTCCGGGAATCGCTCCTTGATTTGAGCCCTGAGCCTGGGATCGGAGTAGACACGCACGCGCTCGCCGCGCAGGTCCGCGACCGCCCCTTCGGCAGGCCGCCCTACGCCTCTCGCCTCGATGTTGCCGTGGTCCGAGGCAAGGTAGACCTGGAAACCTTGGGTCTGAAGCAGGCCGAGAAGGTCCCGCATGAATCCCTGCCTGGCCCATTGCCGAACCTGGTTGTGCATGCCCGCCGCACCCAGCTCCATGCCGTGCATGATCCGGTCGACCTTGTCGATGACCAGCCCGACGACACGTAGCCTGGGCCGGCTCAGTAGCTCGGAGACCTCGTCCAGGTCCCCGTCGCCCAGCCCCTTGGCGTAAGCCACCTCATGCTGCGTCAGCCCCTGATCGACCCAGAACTGCGTCCAAAGGCCCGGCTCCTTGTCTGTAGTATGGATACTCGCCGGGAAGTAGATCGGCGGCTTGCCGGCAAAGGCGGCCTGCCGGGAAACCGAGGTGATGGTGGGAATCCAGGCGAAAACGGCGTTCTCACGGAACCGCAGCTTCGAATCCAGCTCTCCGAGCACCTCGCGCAAGGCGATCCATTGGTCCAGGGCGAGGCCGTCCACCAGCAGAAAAGCGACCTTCGTGCGCCGGTCGTCTCC
>JALSIX010000007.1 GCA_026989655.1 Caldilineaceae bacterium | reverse complement strand
TAGTTGGCTCAACATGGCGGAGATCGAGTTGAGTGTCCTTTCCCGCCAGGCCTTGGCCGACCGGATACCGGATCAGGAAACCTTAGTGCGAGCAGTCACCGCCTGGGAACATGAGCGAAACCATGCTAGGGCCACCATCGATTGGCAGTTTACGACCGATGACGCTCGTATAAAACTCAAGCGGCTTTATCCATCATTCGACACTTGACTGAGTACTAGCGAGGACCTCAGAAATCGATATGGGTGATCTTGTTCATCAGCGCCAGGCCGATGACCATGTTGATGGTGGCCATGATGGGGATGATGAACCAAGGGAAGACGGCCAACTGCATCAGGTAGTCTGGGTTCAACACCAACAGGATCACGGCCACGAAAAAGGGCATGGCCGCCAACATGTAGCCGGTCATGCGCTGCATGCTGGTCATGGCCCGGATCTCCCCCTGGAGCTTCACCCGATCCCGGATGGTCTCCGCGATGCTCTCCAGGATGTTGCCCAGGTTTCCCCCCACCTCGCTCTGGATGGCCATGGCCGTGACCACCATGTAGAGGTCGTTGCTCTGCATCCGTTCCACCAGCCGTTGCAGGGCCTCGGGCAGGGAGTAGCCCAGGGAGACCTCGTGCACCACCCGAGAATACTCCTCCTTGCTGGGCGAAGGCATCTCCTGGGCCACCAGGTTCATGGCCTGCAACAGGCCATACCCCGCGCGGAGGCTGCCCACGATCAGGTTCAACACGTCGGGCAACTGGTCCTGGAACGCGGCCCGCCGCTTGGCGATCTGCCGCCGGAGCCACATCCGGGGCAGATAGGCGACCACCAGGCCCAGGACCAGGCCCGAGACCGGGTTGCCCCCGAGGAGAAAGCCCAGGAGCCCCGCGGCCACGGCCAAGGCCAAGGAGAGGCCCAGGAACTCGCCCGCGGTCATCTGGAGGCCGGCCTGGATCAGCTCTCGGGCGACTCGGTCGGCCAGGCCGGCCGGGGCCAGGTAACGGCCCAGGTGCTCGCCCAGAGCCCTGTCCGGGGAGGGGAAGGCCCGCTCCCGTCGCACCGACGCCACGCCCAGCCGTTCCTCCACCTCCACATCGGGGCCGATGAGCAGATAGATGCCGAAGAAGAGGGCAAACACGCCGCCCACGATGCTCAGGGTCGCGACGAGGGGGATCATCCCAATGCCTCCAACTGCTGCAACAGAACCACCAGCCCCCCCAGCACCAGGTAGGGCGCATAGGCCATGGTGCTCTTCAGGGTGGCCCGGCGGGCCATCACCAGGACCAGGGCCGCGACGCCCCCCGCGATGATGCCGATGCTCAGGGCGCGGAACACGTCGGGATAGCCCAGGATCAGCCCCAGAGTACCGGCCAGCTTCACATCCCCCTGCCCCAGGGCGCCAGGACGCACCCGAGACGCCCCGTACAGCAGCGACCACCCCACCAGCCCCCCCACCAGGGTGGCCCCATACTGGCCACGCAGGCCGGCCGCGGCCAGGGCCAGAAGGGCCAGCACGCCCAGGAGTTTGTTGGGAACGCGGCGGTACTCGCTGTCGATGGCCGCGATCGCGATCAACAACATCCCGTACACCAGGACCAGCCCTCGGCCCCCCAGGAAACGGCCGGGACCTTCCCCCACACCGGCCCATGCCAGAAAGGCGAACACGGTGCTGGCCACCCAGACCCCGATCCAACGCCGCCGGTGTCCGGAGCCCCGGCCCGGACGGACATAGCCCAGACGGCCGGGAAGCCATTGGGCCAGCCAGTTCGCGGTGGCGCCCAGGGCCGAACCCACCAGGATGGCTCCGAGCCCCTCGGGGCTGTACAGGGCAAGTGCCATGGTCCTCTGTCCCCTCAACCCGCGACACGCCGGGACTCGCCGTTCGCCCAGATGGTGGCCAGGCGTTTCAACAGGCTGCCTCCCCGGGCCTCGACGGCACCCTCGGTCCCCCCGTCCTCCGCGTAGCTCGCGGCCAGCTCCCGGATCCGGCGGGCCAGCACGCTCCGGGGGCTGCTGGTCACCAGGGGAATGCCTCGGTTCAGGGAGTAGGTCACCAGGGCCGGATCGTCGGGCAGGGTACTGCGCAGAGGCCCCTTCACGTACTCCCGCACGTCGTCGGTGTAGAGCCCCCCGGCCATGCCCTCCCGGTTGAGGACGAAGTGGAGTCTCTCGGTGGGGAAGTGGTTGCGCTCGGCCGCGGCCAGGAAGAGCACCAGGCGGCGCAGGCAGGGCACCTCGGGGGTGAGCACCAGGAGCACCTGCTCGGCCGCCTCCAGGGCCACGGCTGTGACGGGGTCGGACAGGGCCCCCGCGTCCACGATCAGGAAGTCGGCCTGGGACTGAAGCCCCCGAAGGAGGTTCTCGAAGAGCTCCGGACTCATCCGGTCGATGTCCTCCACATCCGGGCTGCTGGCCAGCACCTGGACCCCGCTCACGTGCTCGGTCAGGACCTCTCCCAACAGCTCCCCGTCCAGGGCGTGGGCACGGGGAAGGATATCGGCACAGGTGTACTTGACCTGGAGGTTCAGGGCCACGTCCAGGTCGCCCAGGCTGGCCTGGCCGTCCACCAGGATCACCGACTGCTGGGTCCGCTCCCGCAGGGCCACGGCCAGATTGGCCGCCACCATGGTCTTCCCGGTACCGCCCTTGGGGCTGGCCACGGTGATCACCCGGCCCCTGGGCCCCGAGCCATTGGCCTGCTGCCGTCCCCGACGGGCTTCCTCCAGGAGGAGGATCTGCTGGACCGTGGCCACCACATCGGCATCCCGCAGGGGCTTCATGATGAAGGCCCGGGCCCCGGCCAACAGGGCCTCCCGCACGTACTCCACGTTGCTCTCGTCGGCCAACACCAGGATAGGGATCTGGGGAGCCAGGATGGCCAGCTTCCGGGTGAGCTCCAGGGGGGTGAGCCCCTGGACCCGGTCGTCCACCAGGATGAGATCGATCCGTTCGGCCTCCCGGCCCACATGCTGCAGGGCCGACTGGCCGTCCTGGACAAAGACGAACACGTACTCCCGCTCCAACGCGAAGATCCGCTGGAGTTGGTCGCCCGTATAGGGGTCGGCGGTGACGGTGAACAGGTAGGGCATGGGATTCGATACAGAAAATTCGATACAAAAAAGATGTCGGGTCGCGCCCAGGTGTCCGGCCGGCTGTCCCCAGACGACAGGAACCGCTGGCTGTCCGATCTGGGTATCGGCCGGACGGGGAGCCGCCTTTAGGGACGAGATCTGGTCAGATCGGCGGGGATATCCAGCTGGAAGTAGTCGATCAGGAACTGCTCGTCCACGGGGGTGACCTCCACCAGGGCCGTGTTGCTCGGCGCGCGGACGAGGATGTCCATGGGAGCGCCTCGGTCGATCAGGTATTTGACGATGAGGGCCTCCTGGGGGGACACCGCGACCAGCAGGGCCTCGGGCTCCTTCTTCACACCTCCCTGGGCCTTGGCCCGGTAGAGAACGCCCTTGACCTCCAGGTTCTGGAGGGTGAGGAAGGTGGTCACCGTGGGCTCCGTCCCCGGGTTTCGGGAGAGTTCCTGGCTGTAGGCCAGGTCGATCCGGTCGCCCACCGAGAGCATGTCCAGCCGCCCCATGAGGCTGGTGGCCGGCACCGCCATGAGCACCCGGTCCTCCGCCATGGTGTAGGGGATGGGCGCGTCGTCGTCGGTGGGATCCGCCAGACGGGCCTTCACCAGGATCTCGCCCGCGGAGACCGGGGCCAGGCTGAGCCGATCCACCGCGTCCTCCACGCTGTCCAGAGCGTCCTTGGGCGCCAGGTGGACCGGGATCTCCTGGAGGGTCACCTGGGTGTTGTCGATCTGGGCGAAGGCGGGGATGTCCACCGCGGCCACGACCACCGGGGTGGTGGGCACGTCCCGCTCCTCCCGCGTCTGGGCCGAGACCTGGAGCTGGCTGGTGAGCTGGAAGGTCAGGAGACCCGCCAGAATGGCCAACAGCACCCCGGCACTGATCCAGAGCCAACCGCGTCGTTCCTTCATGGTCTCCCTCTCCTGCAGGGCAAAAGAGAGGGAGGGCTTTCCACCCTCCCTCTCCTCACGATTCGGTCCAGTTCGGTCGATTCGGTCCAGTTCGTTCCGGTAAGGGTCGTTTCCTTCGCCGAAGGATGGATGGCGAGCGCTGGAGCGCCGTCAGGACCCCAGGTTGGCCAGGCCCGTCTCCCAGAAGGCCTCGTAGATGGTGCTGCCCAGCAGGGTGACGCTGGCAATGGCCGCGATCACGATGAGCATCATGAGGAGGCCATACTCCACCAACCCTTGGCCTTGCTCCTGGCGCAGCCAGCCACGGAGCCGGGAGAACGGCCGGCGATGCCGCATTTTTTCCAGAGATGCCATGCGTTCGCTCCTTGACCTGCTGGGGCCTGGCCAGCGGAGTCCGCAGCGCGGGCCACAGGGCCCCGGCCTCTAGCTGCCGAAACCGGCGGCCACCTGGTTCAGATAGTCGCTGATGGTGGAGCCCAGAGTGGTCACCGCCGCGATGGCCACCACCGCCACCAGGGCCAGGATCAGGCCGTACTCGGCCAGGCTCTGGCCCTCTTCGTCCTCCAGGCCCGGCAACGAGAGACCGTTGCGCAGCTTGAGGTAGTACAGCATCCACTGGTTCATGTTCCGACCTCCAGTACGGATTGGTGCGTCCCCGAAGGAACGCGTACATAGATGTTTCGCCGAGATGTCAAGGATTGCCGGATGTCCAGGAACGCCCTGGATGGGGATCCCGAACGGAACACACCCACACGGGTTCGCAGTCACATGGCCAGCCTCCTTTCGTGCGCCTCCAAGGTGTGTCGTATCGTCCACGCACCTTCAGATTATCCATGTACACAATCCGCGCAATGGGACGCCAGGACCATGCCCAGATGTATCAGCTGGTACCCTCGGCGGAGATCGATCTTCGGTAAAGGCCATTACAATAACCGCAGAGATCCCATAGCCGCCGAGGAGAAGCTCTGCGGCGGAAAACGCCGGAGCGGAGAAGATCGTAGAAGATCGTAGAGGAAGAAACGCCGCAGAGGACAACAACTCTGGGGCAGTGACCGCCCGGCCCGGAAAGGCCACCGGCCCAGGGCCGGGGAGCAGAAGGCGCCAGACCGGAGCGGGGGAGCAAGCGTCCATGGTGGAACGGCAGACCCAACCCAATGCCCTGCCCGACAGGGCTCCGGCCTCCGAGGAGCAGGGCCAGAGCCTGGTGGAGCTGATGATCGCCATGGTCCTCATGCTCTACCTGATCATCGGCGTCCTGGACCTGGGCCGAGCCCTGCACGCGTACACGGTCCTGGTCCAGGCGGCCCGGGAGGCGGCCTTCGTCGCGGCCAGCACCCCCAACGGGCTGAGCCTCGCGGCGGCCATCTTCCAGGACGAGCTGGGCCGAGGTGGGCTCGCCGACGAGAGCGCCCAGGTCAACATCCAGGTGGAGCCGTCCGGGACGCCGCCCCGCCCCACGGTGGTGGTGGAGGCGAGCTACACCCTGCCGCTGCTGTTGCCCCTGACACTGGTGGATGTGACCGTCTCCACCCAGGCCGCCGCGGTCATGATGGTCCCCACGGAGTGAGCCCGAAGCGTTGAACACGAACCCTTTGAACGCGAGCCATGGAGACAGATGTGCGCAGAAGATCCGAGGAGCGGCGGAACACGGAGGGCCAGTCGCTGGTCCTCCTGGCCCTGTTGATGCCCGTGTTCGTGCTGATGCTGGGGGTGGTCATCGATCTGGGGAATGCCATGGCCCGGCAACGGCAGATGCAGGTGGCCGCGGACGCGGCGGCCCTGGCCGGGGCCTACGAGCTGGCCCTGGGGAACGATGAGGCCGCGGCCCTGGCACGGGTGGCCCAGGTCCTGGCCCAGAACGGCGCGGACCCCGGGAACTCCACCATGCTGGTAGTGGACGGGGCCGAGGTCCATGTGGTGGCCCGGCAGGACGCCCCCACCTTCTTCAGCGGGAGCGTGGGCCTGGCGACCATTCCGGTCGGTGCCGAGGCCAAGGCCATGGTCGGCGAGCTGATGAGCTCGGGGGGGCTGATGCCCTTCGTGGTGGAGAGGGACCTATGGCAGTTGGGGACCACCGTGGTCCTCTGGGATGGAAGCGGGGGGCCTGGGAACTTCGGCTGGATCCGCTGGGAGGGGCAGACCCCCAGCACCCCTGTGCTGCGCTACAACATCGACCACCCGGAGGAGAGCGACGTGGTCAGCATCGGGGACTATGTGGCCGGCCATCCAGGGGTCTCCTTCGGCGCGGTCCGGAGCAACCTGGAGGCCTGGATCGGCGAGGACGTGACGGTGATCCTCTACGACCCCGGGGAGGTGGTGGGCAGCGGTGCGAACCTCCAATATCGGGTGGCCGGATTCGCCCGCTTCCGCATCACGGGCGTCTACTCCCTGGGCAGCAACAGCGAGATCCGCGGGATCTTCCAGGAGTACATCAAGCTGGGCGGAACCCCCGGCCCCCTGCTGCTGGGCAGCGCCGTGGCCATCGGCTTCACCGAATAGGGCCGTCCCTCCCCCCGATCCACTCCCGCCAGAGGGCATCCGCGGCCCCGGGATCGTACCTCCGCATCATCTCCAGGAGATCCGACGGCTCCACAATGGCGTAGCGATAGGTCTCCGCGTACTCCCGCAGAAAGGCAAAGAAGGTCTCTTCCCCCAGGGCCCTGCGGATGGCGTGGTAGAACAGGGCGCCCTTGCCGTAGACCACGGCCTCGTACTGGGCTCCGCTGGCATACTCGTCCACCGGCAGGTCCAGGGGAGCGTCCGCGCCCTCGGCCACCAGCCGCTCCACCACGGCCTCCCACCGGCGCCGCCGGAGCATCTCGGCCTCGGAGCGGCCGTGGACGACCTCCAGGTAGATGCCGCTGGCGTATTCGGCCAGTCCCTCGTCGATCCAGGGATGGTTCACCGGGTCGTTGTGGACCAGCAGGTACCACCACTGGTGGGCCACTTCGTGGGCCGTCCGCAGCTCCAGCTCGTCCAAGGCCGTGTCGTAGAGCTGGGTGCCCAGGAGCAACACCTGGGGATACTCCATGCCCCGGAAGCTCAGGGGGGCCACAGCCACCCTGAGCTCCGAGTAGGGATAGGGCCCAAAGCGGTCGCTCAGCGCCCGGAGCGCTCCGGCCGCGTACTGGAGCGCGGCCCGTCCCGCGCTCTCCTGGCCCGGCAGCCAGTAGCTGGTGACCTGGGTGCCGTAGGCCTCCACGGACTGGCTGCGGAAGTCCTTGCCCAGGTGCAGCAGGAACTCCCGGGTGGGGCCGGTGGCCCAGACGTATCGGGTGCGGTAGCCGTCCACCGGGGTCCGGGCCAGCTCCCGGCCGCTCGCCACCGGGACCTGGAGGGAGGGCAGGGTGGCGGTGACCACGAACAGCGAGGCCCGGTTGAACGCCGCGTCCCCACGCACGGTGCCCACGTCCATCCACCATCCGGGACGTGCCGGATCCGCCTCGGCCGAGGCGTACACGGCCAGGGAGGGGTAGAACAGGGGCAGGCTGGTCATGCCCTGGCTGATGCCGAAGAGGCGATAGGCGGCTGGCGTGTCGTCGGCCCATTCCGGGATAGCCAGAGACCAGCCGATCTGGACCGTGGTCTGTTCCCCGGGCAAGAGGACCTGGGGGAGCTCGATCCGGATGGCCGTGTCCGCGGCCTGGTAGAGGAAGTTCACCGGATGGCCGTCCACGGCCACGCTCTGCACCTGGAGGAGCCCGCCATAGTGGTCCAGGTTTGGATAGAGGCGAAAGACCAGGGAGGTCCAGGGATCGGGGCCCGGGTTGGGCACCCGGATCTGCCCCGTCCCGGTGAGCAGTCTGCGGTCGTCGGCCAGGCGGATATCCAGATCGTAGCGGGGAAAGGTCTCCCAGGCCAGGGCCGTGGACCGATCCTGGGCACGGAGGCCGGGACGGAAAGGCTCCCCGGGATCGGGCGTGGGCGGTGGCTCGCTCCAGGCACATCCGGCCAGGAGCAACCAGAGCATCCAGGCCAGGCCCACGGAGAGGCCACACATGCCGGCCCATGGGCGCGACGTCCGGGAGAGGGGATGGGGCCGGCCCGTTCGGGTGGGATCCAGATCAGACATGGCGGCGGCACGGTCCGATGGCTGGGACGGTTGGCGGATGGAGGCGGCCCGGACACCTCCACCGAGACGGTTGCCCTGGCAGTATAGCACAGGCCCTCCAAACGCGCAGAGCCTCCGGATCGATCGCTCCGGAGGCTCTGGTGGGTGGCGCATACGGGATTTGAACCCGTGTCTCCGCCTTGAGAGGGCGGTATCCTAGGCCCCTAGACGAATGCGCCATGTCCAAGTAGGCACAGAGCACATGCGGGCAAAGTATAATCCATCCCGAAGGCGGTGTCAAATTCGGTGGCGCTGAAATAGAAATACACGTGGAGCCACCGCCCGCGCGCCGCTGCGGATGCACACCCCCACCGCCGGAGAGGACACGGAGGAGCTCGCCTTCCTGGCCCCGGGAACCGGTTTCGCCGGCCTGCCTGGATGGTGTACAATGGACGCGTGCCGGATCCACCCCCTGGCCCGTTCACCCGCCCACCGGTCCACGGAACCGGGCCGATTCCATTCGGGAGCCCGCGTCATGTCCCTACTGGCCCGCCTGTCCCGGCTCATCCACGATCTCCTGCGCCTGTGGGAAAGCCCTTCCCAGGAGCCGGCCCCGACGTCCCCGGACGAGTCGTCCCCGGCTCCGCCGGAACCTCCCCGGGACGAAGGGCCGGTGGAGCCGCCCTCCGACGGGATCCAGGTCCGTGGACGACGCTGGACCCTGATGGTCTACATGGCCGGGGACAACGGCCTGCGCTTCCCCACCGAGAGCGGATGGACCCAGATCCTGGCGGAGATGACCAGCGCCGGGTACACGGACATCACCGAGATGCGCACCGCGGGGAGCACCGATCGGGTCCAGGCCCTGGTGCAGTTCGACACGGTGAGCGAACAGGATCGCAGCTACCGGATCGTCATCCAGGGCAGAGGAGAGGCCCCCACGGTCCACACCATCCCGGAGACCAACACCGGCGATCCGGACACCCTCCGGGACTTCATCGTCTGGGGCCAGCAGAACTACCCCGCGGACCACTACCTGGTGGTCCTCTGGAACCACGGCGGGGGCTGGAAGGAGGAGGACATCTACGCCGGGGTGCGGAGCCTGGGAGCCCGGGGGAGGCGCCCCGCGCTCTTCCGGGCCACCGTCCACCGGCTGGTGAACGAGGTCCGCAGCGCGTCCCCCGAGGTGCAGCGACGCTGGATCGCTGCGGACGACACCAGCAAGGACTTCCTGGACAACGCGGAGCTGGCCCAGGCCTTCCGGGAGGCAGAGGCCCTCACCGGCCAACCGGTGGACATCATCGGCATGGACGCCTGCCTGATGGCCATGGCCTCGGTCGCGTATCAGCTCCGCCGGGCGGCCAACTACCTGGTGGCCAGCGAAGAGGTGGAACCCATGCCCGGCTGGCAGTACACCCTCATCCTCAACGAACTGAACAACCGCCCAGACCGCACTCCCCGGGAGCTGGCCCAGCTGCTGGTGGAGCTCTACGGATACAGCTACGCGGAGTCGGGCCAGACCATCACCCAGTCCGCGCTGGCCCTGGGCATGATGGAACCCCTGGCCCAGCGTCTCCGGGCCTTCGTGGACACGGTGGACGCCCACGGAGACGAGCCCATGGTGGGCCGCGCCCTCCTCCAGGCAGCCACCTACACCCTGGCCTTCAGCGACCCGGACTACCGCGACCTGCAGGACTTCTTCGAACAGGCCCAGCGGGCCCTCCAGACCCTGCGGGGCCAGGCCCGCTCGCCCCAGGCCCTGGACGCGGTGACCGAGGCCGTGGACCGGGTGTTGGCCCAACTGACCACCCCCGGGCTCTCGCCCATCGTGGCCAACGTGGCCCAGGGCCGCCGCTTCCAGGACCCGGTCACCGACCACATGCGTGCCCATGGGCTGGCCATCTACCTGCCCCCTCGAGGGCGGCCCGTGAGCCCCGCCTACGACAGGCTGGACTTTCGGGTGAGCCGTTGGCCGGATCTGGTCCGGATGTTGACGGAGGCATAGCCGTGTCCACCCTCCCGGAGATGCGCGCGGAGCTACGGGCCCTGCACCCGGTGCCCGAGGAGCTGGAGCCCCTCCTGGCCGGCGTGCTCCTGGAGCTCTACACCCGTTGGAACGAGCTCCCGCCCGAGGCCCGGGAACAGCTCGACCGTCTGCGCCACCGGCTGGCCGCCGCTCTGCGCTCGGCCCCCGACGCCCTGACCCGAGGGCGGGCAGTCCTCCGCTTCCTGGAGGCCTTGCTGGAGCTGGACCCGGTGGTGCCCTGGATCTACCCCCTGTGGGTCCAGCACATGGCCCCGGAGGCCTCCCGTCCGGTGGTGACCCTGTCCGCGGACGAGGCCCTCCGGCTGGCCGAGCTGGCCGAAGGCCCCCCGGATGAGCTCGTTCCCCGGGCAGCCCTCCGGGAAGAGGAGGCCCGCCCCCCGGAGGAGGCCTCCACACCCCAGGAGCGGGAGGAGAAGGCCCGGGCCATCCCGCTCCACACCCACGTCGACTTTCCCGAGACCATCCCCGACGACCCTGCCCAGGAGCACCTGCTCCTGGTCCAGCTCACCCAAGCCCCCCAGGCGACCAGCCGGGTGTCGGGACGGGTGACCGTACACTTCCCAGACCCCGCCGAGCCGGAGATGGTGGAGGTCCGCCTGATCACGCCGGACTTCGTGGAGCGTACCGGCATCTGGAGCCGCACCATCGCGGTCTACGCGCAGGCAGACTCCCAGCCGGCCATCTTCCTGCTCCGCCTGAGCCGCCCAGGGGCCGGGCCCCGCCGCCTCACCGTGGACCTCTACCACCGGGGGCGAAACGTGGGCACCTTCATCGTGGAGACCCGGGTGCTCTCGTCGGCTCCCCCATCCACCCGCACGGCATCCGCCCCGGCGCGGCCCACCGCCCGGATGGTCCGAGGCCCCACCGAGATCGCGCTTCCCCACACACCGCCCCCGCCCACGGACGTGGAGCTGCGGGTGGTCCGCAGCCGGGACGGGCGCACCCTCCGTTACATCCTCCATGCGCCCTACGCCCGCCTGGGCTACCACTGGGAGGACGTGGGCTCGGTCGAACTGCCCGAACTGGCGGACCCGGCCGGCTACTTTGCCTCCCTGGTGGAGGCCCTCAACCAACGGGCCCGCCGCCCGGCGGACGGCCACTCCCCGGAAGAGGAGGACATGTGGCTGACCGAACTGAAGGGCCTGGGATGGGAGCTCTACGACGCGCTCTTCCCAGAGGCCTTGAAGCAGGAGTACTGGCGGATCTGGGAGCTGGCCCAGGCCACCCAGGAGCAGGAGGGCCGGCCCTTGAGCCTGCTCATCACCAGCGATGAACCCTGGATCCCCTGGGAGCTGTGCTATCCCATGGATCCGGACACCGGACAGGAGAGCGACTTCCTGGCCGGTGCCTTCCAGGTCACCCGCTGGCTGGCCGGGGAGGGGCTGCGGCCCGAGCTGGCCATCCGGGCGGCTCGCCTGATCGCGCCGGAGATGGACCTGGCCTTCGTGGAGCAGGAACAGGCCTACTTCCAGGAGCTGGCCCGCCGGCGCATCCATGTGCCGGAACCCCTGCGGCGGCGGACCCAGGTCCTGGCCCTGGCCCGGGAGGGCGGCGTCCAGCTCATCCACGTGGCCACCCACGGCCACTTCGCGCCGGAGAACGCCCAGGAATCCCCGATCCTGTTGGAGGACGGCCCCTTGATGCCCCGGGATCTGAATCCCCTGACGGCTCGGGGGCTCCGACAGGAGCACCCCCTGATCTTCTTCAACACGTGCCACAGCGGGCGGCTGGGCTTCACCCTCACCGGGCTGGGCGGCTGGGCCGAGCAGCTCATCGACCAGGTGGCCGTCACCGGCTTTGTCGGCAGCCTGTGGGAGATCAGCGACGAGCTGGCCCCGCTCTTCGCGCGGAGCTTCTACCAGGCCCTGTGGGCCGGACAGCCCCTGGGCCGGGCCTTCCACCAGGCCCGCATGGCCGTGCGCCGACGGCAGCCCGCCAACCCCACCTGGCTGGCCTACACCCTCTACGGCGATCCCAATGCCCGGGTCCGGTTTGTGGGCGCTGCCCCCTGAACGCCCCCTCGGCCGGACCGGACGGCAGCAGGGGCCATCGCTGCCCCCCACCGACCCCACCGAAGCGGTCGTGGCGATTTGCCCTTCGTTCTCCCTCCTGGCTACAATACAGCCATGGCCACACCCATGCGCCGCCAGTATCTGGCCCTGAAACAACAGTACCCCGACTGCATCCTCCTCTTCCGCCTGGGCGACTTCTACGAGACCTTCGACGAGGACGCCAAGATCGTGGCGGAGGTATGCGACATCGCGCTGACCAGCCGTCCCGTGGGCCATAACCAGCGGGTTCCCCTGGCCGGTGTCCCCTATCACAGCGTGGAGACCTACCTGGCCAAACTGATCCAGGCGGGGTACAAGGTGGCCATTGCGGAACAGGTCAGCGAACCGGGCAAGGGCCTGGTGGATCGGCAGGTGGTGCGGGTGGTCTCCAAGGGCACGGTCACCGAACCGGCCCTGCTGGAGGAGGATCGGAACAACTACCTGGTGGCCCTGGCCTTCCATCCCCGGGGCACCGCGGCCGGCATCGCGTACTGCGACATCACCACCGGCGAGTTCGCGGCCACCCAGGTCCAGGACCCAGAACCCCGGGCCGTGGAGCGTCGGGTGGGCGAGGAGCTGAGTCGCCTGCAGCCCAGCGAGCTCATCCTGGCCGACGGAACCCTGGAGGGCACCCACCTCCAGAGCCTGGTCCAGGCCCTGGAGATCCAGGTCTCCCAGGTGGAGCCCTGGCAGGTGGAGCTGGAGACCGCGGCGGAGACCCTGCGCCGCCACTTCCAGGTAGCCACCCTGGATGGCTTCGGCCTGCAGGAATGGCCTCAGGCCATCCGGGCAGCGGCCGCGGTCCTGGTCTATCTGCGGGAGATGCAGCCGGCCGCGGCAGAGCAGATGCGCCGCCTGCACAGCTACACCCTGGGCGAGTTCATGGTCCTGGATGAGTTCACCCGGCGGAACCTGGAACTCACCGAGACCCTCCGGGGAGGCCAGGTCCACGGCAGCCTCCTGGGCGTCCTGGATGAGACCCTGACCCCCATGGGGGGGCGGCTGCTCCGGCGTTGGCTGGGCCAGCCCCTGGTGGACGCCCCGGCCATCCAGGCCCGGCTGGACGCGGTGGAGTTCTTCGTGGACCAGACCCAGGCTCGGCTGCACCTGCGGGAGCAGCTCCGGGGGCTGGGTGACCTGGAGCGCTGGACCCATCGGGTCGCGCTGGGCAACGGCCTGCCCCGGGATCTGGTGGGCATCCGCCAGGTCCTGCGCCGCATCCCCCAGCTCCGGGCCCTCCTGGAGGAAGGCCTGGCCGCCCTCCCCCCGACCTCCGAGCCCCAGAGGGCCGCGGTGCAGACATTGGCCGAGGCCCTGGATCCATGTGGACCCCTGGCCGAGACCCTGGAGGCGGCCCTGGCCGAGGACCCGCCGGCCACCCTGAACGTCCCCGGCTTCATCCGGCCGGGCTACAGCCCCGAGCTGGACGCCCTGGTGGCCCAGAGCCGCCATGCCAAGAACTGGATCGCAGATCTGGAACAGAGCGAGCGGGAACGGCTGGGGATCAAGAGCCTCAAGGTGGGCTACAACAAGGTCTTCGGCTACTACATCGAGATCACCCACGCCCACCGGGACAAGGTCCCCCCCGAGTACATCCGCAAACAGACCCTGACCAACGCGGAGCGCTACATCACCCCCGAGCTCAAGGAGTACGAATCCCAGGTCCTCCACGCGGACGAACGACGTCTGGAGCTGGAACAGCAGCTCTTCCGGGAACTCTGCGCCCAGGTGACCCAGAACGCCGAACGCCTGTTGGGACTGGCCCAGGTCCTGGCCCGGCTGGATGTCTTCGCCGGGCTGGCCCAGGTGGCCCTGGCCCGCCGCTACGTCCGCCCCCAGGTGGACCCGGGCCTGGATATCGAGATCGTGGCCGGCCGCCACCCGGTGGTGGAGGCCGTGGCCCGGGACATCCCCTTCGTGCCCAACGACACCCGCCTGACGCCCCGGGAGGCCATCCACATCCTCACCGGCCCCAACATGTCCGGGAAATCCACCTATCTCCGCCAGGTGGCCCTCATCACCCTGATGGCCCAGATCGGCTCCTTCGTGCCCGCGGAGTCGGCCCGCATCGGCCTGGTGGATCGGATCTTCACCCGGATCGGCGCCAGCGACGAGATCCACCGAGGCCAGTCCACCTTCATGGTGGAGATGGTGGAGACCGCCAACATCCTCCACCACGCCACCCACCGCAGCCTGATCGTGCTGGACGAGATCGGACGGGGCACCAGCACCTACGACGGCCTGGCCATCGCCTGGGCCGTGGTGGAGTACATCCACAACCACCCAGGGCTGCGGGCCAAGACCCTCTTCGCCACCCACTACCACGAGCTCACGGATCTGGCCGAACGGCTCCCCCACGTGATCAACTACCACGTGGCCGTGGACGACACCGGCGACCAGGTGGTCTTCCTCCACCGGATCCTGCCCGGCAAATCGGACCGCTCCTACGGGGTCCACGTGGCCCAGATGGCCGGCCTGCCCCGGGCCGTGATCCAACGGGCCCAGGAGATCCTGGCAGAGCTGGAGCGCTCCGGCATGGCCGGCCCCCGCCGCCTGAGCGACCTGGTCCTGGACGAGGCCCCCCCAGGCAAGGTGGCCGCGGTCCAGGTGAGCCTCTTCGCGGAGGTCCATCCCGCGGTCCAGGCCCTGCGCCGGCTGGACATCGACAACCTGACCCCCCTGGAAGCCCTCAACCGCCTCTACGAGCTCCAACGCCTCCTGGACGACGGCCAGGAGCCCGGCTGAACCCGGTACCGCCGACCGCCGCCTCCCCCGGGGAGTACCCCCGGGTCCGCTCCCGGCCGCCCACATTGGGTACGAGTGCCTATTCCCAGGCCCGTGTCGCCGGCATAGAATAGGGCCGAGACCTGATGGATGCGCGGTGTGAACGTCCACTACCCAGGAGGTGACCCATGAAGAACACCCTGTCCATCCGAGAGTTCCAGCAGATGCTCCACGAGGGCCAGGACGAGACCAGCGCCATGCTCCGCCGCCTGGGGCAGGAGGCCTCGCCGGAGGACATCCGTGTGGCCGTGGAGATGACCCAACTGGAGCCCGGAACCAACTGGGTGGGCTGGCGCGTGTAGCCCATCCGCCTCTCGACTCCACCCCTCGGAACACCCCCGTCCAGGCCACGGGGGTGTTCCTTTTCGCGCGCCCCAGAAGGGAACCTGAATTTTTGGGCCCTTTTGCCTTACGGCCCCGGCTCTCCACTTGACGTTTTCGCGAAATTTCTGGCAAATAGCGGTTTGCTCCTTACAGCCGCCCTGGGGTACAATAGCGCCAGAAGCCCGCGAACCCTGTGCCCAGCCACCGCCCCGTTCCCTTCCGGAGACCTCGATCCATGTCGTCGACACTGGACAACCGCATCATCCGTGAGCAGATCCTGGCCCTGCCCGAGATGGCCACCTGGCCCGAGGTGGACATCCTCTTCCCCGAGGAGGGCCCCGTGCGGAAGCTGGACTGGCTCCTGCCCGGCATCGGGGCCCGCGCGGTGGGTGGCCGGATGGAGGACACCCACCCGGCCATGGCCGCGCTGGCCTGCACCCAGATCAACATCATCCTGGTGGACGACATGCTGGACCAGGAGCCGGAAGGGGCCCACGTGACCATGGGGCCGGGACGGACGGCCAACCTGGCCCTGGCCCTCCAGGCCGCGGCCCACCTGCTGATGGACCGGTGTCCCGTGCCCGCCTCCCGCCGTGCCGCGGCCACCCAGGCCCTGGCCCGTATGTCCCTGGCCACGGCCGCAGGCCAGGAGCTGGACGTGCGCAACCTCCAGGGGGAGGAGGCCTACTGGGCCGTGGTCCAGGCCAAGAGCACCCCCTTCTACGGCGCGGGGCTGGAGATCGGCGCTCTCCTGGGCGGGGCCTCGGCCCAGGTGAGCCAAGCCCTGTATCGAGTGGGGCAACTGTTGGGAGAGGCCATCCAGGTCTTCGACGACCTGGAGGACGCGTTCCAGGCCCCGGCCAACTCCGACTGGGCCCAGGGGCGCAACAACCTGGTCCTGCTCTACGCCCTCACCGCGGACTATCCGGAGAAGGAGCGCTTCCTGGCGCTGAGGGCTCGGGCCGAGGCGGATCCGGACTCCCTGGCCGCGGCCCAGGAGATCCTCGTCCGCTGCGGGGCCCTGGCCTACTGCGCCTATCAGCTGGGCGTACGCCATCGTCGCATCCACGACCTGCTGGCCGAGCTCGCCCTCCCCCACCCAGAGGCGTTGGAGGATCTGCTGGCCAGCCAACTCCGCCCGTTCCTCACCTTCCTGGAACGCCTGGCCCCCTCCCTGGCCGAGCAGTTCATGGCCATGGCCGGGGTCCCATCCTGAGACAGCCCATCGCCGCCCAAACCGAAAGGCCCCTATGGCGCCTACGTCTCGACCTCTATTCCAGCGACACTTCCGGGGGCTGGAATTTCTCCTGGCCACGGTGATCCTGGCCCTGGGCCTGATCTACAGCCTGGGCCACATCCTCCTGGTTCCCTACCCAGGGCTCGACTACAACAGCCAGTGGCAGATCGTGGACGTCCGGGAGGGGTGCCCCGGGGCTCAGGACTCGAGCTATCAGACGTGGTGCCAGGCCACCCAAGGGCTGCTCCAACCCAACGATCGGATCCTGGCCATTGCCCGGGCCGACGGCACGGCTCCCCGCACCCTGGAGGACTACAACCGAGACCTGGGCTACGTGCCCTTTGGCCGGTTCCGGCCCGGCGACGTGGCCCGACTGACCATCCAGCGAGGCGACCAGGTGCTCACCGTGGACTGGCCGCTGCCCGAGCCCCCACCCGGTGCTCGGGTGCGGCGGTTGGCCGGGTTCATCCCCTTCCTGGCCTTCTGGATGGCCGGCACCGTGGTCCTGCTCTTCTTCCGACCCCGGGATCTACGCTGGCAGCTCCTGGTGGCCATGAACTACCTCACCGGGATGTGGCTGGCCACCGGCAACCTCTCGGCCAGCCAGGCCCTGGGCTCGGTCTACATGACCACCCTCCTCTCCTGGCTCCTGATGCCCGTCTACCTCCACCTGCACACCTCCTTGGTCTTCCCCGGATGGGAGCGCCGCCACCGCCATTGGTTCGGAGTCCTGTACGTCCTGACCCTGGTGTTGACCGGCTTCAGCGTGGCCCGGGGGATCACAGGGCCCTACAGCTTCCTGGGCTTCCTCCTGGGGATCCTGGGCGGGCTCTGCCTCCTCCTCTATCGGTTCGTCCGCCCCCGTCCCCGGGAAAGTCGGACCGGCGTGATCTTCATGCTCTCCGGCGCCATGTTGGCCCTCCTGCCGGCCTCCCTCTTCTGGATCGTGCCCACATTCCTGGGCGCGGAACCGCCCCGGGTGGTGGTGACCGGGCTGGTGACCCTCTCCATCTCCGCCCTGCCCTTCGTCTACATCTACGCCATCTACAAACATCGCCTGGGCAACATCGAGGTCCGGGCCAACCAGGCCCTGGCCCTGTACAGCTTCCTCATCCTCTACGGGACGGCCTTCGTCCTCTTCTTCCTGATCATCAACGAATGGGTGGACCTGGATTCCCGCTCCCTGGGGCTGGCCCTGGGGGTCTCGGCCTTCTTCCTGGTCCTGGCCCTGTTGGTCCAGAAGCCCTTCATGCGGGCCGTCCGCTGGGTGGCCTATGGAACCCGCTACGAGCCGGAGCGGATCGTCCAGCAGTTCGCGAACGAGATCCCACGGGCCCTGCGCCCGGAGAAGTTGGCCCACCTCCTCCAGGCCCAGCTCCTGCCCAGCCTCCTGGTCCGCCAGTCCGCGCTCTACCGCCAGACGGACGAACGGGCCGAATGGCTCTACACCCAGGCCGTTTCCGGACGGCTGCCCGTGCCCCTGGACCCGGCCACCCGGTCCCGCTTGGAGCGCCACGCGGGCCTCTACCTGTTGGAGGAGGACCGGCTCCCCGCCCCTTTCCAGTGGGTGCGGCTGGTGATCGCCCTGAAGCTGGACGACCGGATCCTGGGCTATTGGCTCTTCGGCCGCCGGGACCCCGACGACTTCTATCCCCAGTCGGACGTGGAACTGCTCCAGACCCTGGCCAATCAGGTGGCTGTGGCCCTGGAGACCATGCACCTGTTCGCCCTGGAACGCCGACGGGCCGAGGAGCTGGCCGCAGCCTACCACCGGCTCCAGCAGGCGGACCGGATCAAGGGCGACATGATCCGCAACATGTCCCACGAGCTCCGCACGCCCTTGACCATCATCACCGGTTACACCGACCTGCTCCTGGCCGGCGACGCCGGGGAGATGCGCCCCGAGCAGAAGGAGCTGCTCCAGATCGTGGCCACCCGGGCCCAGGAGCTGACACGACGGATCAACGACATCCTGGCCCTCCAGAGACGACAGCTCCAGCGCCACGAGGGCCAGCCCGTGGACGTGGTGGCCGCGGTCCGGGCCGGCGCCCAGGCTGCCCAGGACCTGGCCTTCCAGGAGGGCATGGGGACCCCAGAGACCCACCCCTTGGTCCTGGAATGTCCGGACCCGGCCCCCGACGGGCCGGCCCCGTTGGTCTGGGCCGACCCGGGCCGGCTGGCCCAGGCCATCGAGAACCTGGTGCAGAACGCCATCAAGTTCAGCCCCCACGGAGGCCCCATCCGCATCCGCGTGTGGCTGGGCGAGCATCCCGGGATCCAGGCCCAGGTGGCCGAGCCCTCCGCGGTCTTCATCGCAGTCAGCGACCAGGGCGTGGGCATCCCCCCCGAGGAGCAGGAGAACATCTGGATGGAGTTCTACCAGATCGACGGCTCCGCGACCCGGCGTTTCGGCGGAGCCGGGCTGGGGCTCTCGGTGGTCAAACAGATCGTGGAGAGCTACCACGGCGTGGTCTGGGTGGAGAGCCAGGTCGGCCGGGGAACCACCTTCACGGTGGCCCTGCCCCGCTACGATCTCCGGAGCGAGGAGACCACGCCCCCCCCGGAGTGAGGACCCCCAGGGCCTGGCCGTCCGTGATCAGATGGATGCGGCCATCCCGATCCGTGCGCAGGACCGCCCGGCCGGCCAGGGCCTCCAACACCTGGGGATGAGGGTGGCCGTACCGGTTGACCCCCACCTGGATCACGGCCAGCGGAGCCCCCACCGCCCGGAGAAACGCCGGCGACGAGCTGGTCCGGCTGCCGTGGTGCCCCACCTTGAGCACCGTGGCGCCCACCGGCAGCCCCCGGGCCAACAGGGCCCGCTCCGTGGGGACCTCCGCGTCCCCGGTCAAGAGCAGGCGAAAGGCCCCGTAGACCAACACCATCACCAGGGACCGGTCGTTCTTCTCCTCCGCGTCGAAGGCCTCCGGAAGCTCCGGAGGCGGCCACAGGACCCACAGGGCCACCCCATCCCCCAGGTCCATCCACCCCCCCAAGCCCTGGGCCGCGACAGGGACCCCCGCGCCGGCCATCGCGGCCTGCCAGGCCTGGCTGTCCGGATGGTGGACCAGGGCCTGGCTCTGGACGGCCCGGTCGATCCGGTAGCGGGCCGGCAGCCCCTCCTGGGCAGCGGTGTGGTCCTGGTCCGGGTGGGTCGCGATGACCAGATCCAGCGAACGATCCCAGAAAGGCATCACCGCCCCCAGCTCCCGGGACAGGCGATCCAGATCGCTGCCACCGTCCACCAGCACCTGACGCCCGCTGGGGGTCACGATCAGGATCCCATCCCCCTGGCCCACGTCCAGGAAGATCACATGGAGACGGCCGTCGGGGCCCTGGGCCACGGCCATCCAGAGCAGGGCTGCAGCAGCCCCTCCCACCGCCAGGCCCGCTCCCTGGAGCCAACGCCCGGGAAGGCGCGGGCGCCCTCTCCACCCCCGGGGCCGCCACAGGAGCATCCCGATCCCCCCATAGGCCAGGAGGAGCCCGGGCCAGCCCAGGCGGGGCACGTCCAGGGCCGCAGCCGGCAGCGCCGCGGTCCACTGGACCCAGAACACCGTCCACGCCAGGCAGAGATAGGGCACCCAGAGGAGGACCTGGGCCAGGGGCTCCAGCCCCAGGAGGCCCAGCAGGATCCCCCCGCCCCCCCAGAGCATGATGAGGGGCTGCACCGGCGCGATGAGGAGGTTCGTCAACGGGCTGACCAGGCTCAGGCGGCCGAAATGGTGGAGGATGAGGGGCAGGGTGGTCAGGTTCGCGGCCAGGGTGAGGAGGACCCCCTCCCGGAGCACCCCGAACAGGGAGGGGAACGCCACCCCCATGCCCGCGGTCGGGTCGGGCTCGCTGCCCCGGCCGCGGGCTCTCCACAACCCGCCCAGCCGATGCCCCAGAAGCCCCACGGCCCGGTCCAACCGGGGGCCGAAGAGGATCAGGCCCCCGGTGGCCGCGGCGCTGAGCTGAAAGCCCACGTCCCACAAAGTCCGGGGATCCAGGAGGAGCATGGTGCCGCAGGCCACCACCAGACTCACCAGGGCCGTGGAGCGCCGCCCCAGGCCGGTGGCCAAGACGAAGAGACCGCCCATGAGGCCCGCCCGGACCACCGCGGCATCGCCGCCCACCGCGAGCGCGTAGATCCCGATGCCGGCCAGGGTGGGCAACAGGGCCCGACCTCGGCCGAGGATGCGAGCGGCCAGGGCCATGAGCACACCGGCCACCACCGCCACGTTGCTCCCGGAGATGACGATCACATGGCTGGCGCCGGTCCGGTTGAACTGCTCGTACAGCCCGGCCGGGATCCCGGCCTCCACGCCCAACAACATGCCATTGGCCAGCGCGGCATGGGGCTCGGGCAACAGCCCCTGGAGCACCGCCTCGCCCCGACGCCGCGCGGCGTAGAGCCCCCGAAGCCATCCCGAGCCCCGAGGCGGCCCCGCGAGAGGCACCACCCGGGCCCGTTGGAGCAGGCTGTGGATGCCACGCTGGGCCAGGTAGGAGCGGTAGTCGAAGTCGGGAAAGCGCGGGGGCTCCACCAGGATCCCGGTGGCCTGGACCGGTTGGCCGTACTCGAAAGGCCCGGGAGAGCGGGTCAACAGCCGGACTCGGCCGGCCACCGCCCGCTCCCCCTCTCCCCAGGCCAGACGTTCGACCTGGAGCACCAGCTCCCAGCGCCCCTCCCGGTGCAGGGGGTAGCGGTCCACATAGCCCTGAAGGCGCACCGGGGGAACCCGGGTGCTCTCCTGGCCGACGGCGTTGTAGGCGGCCAGATCGCCCGGAAGGCGACAGGGAAAGAGAGGGCGGGTTCCGTAGCGAAGGACGCCGGCCAGGAGGGCCAACCCACAGGCCAGGACCACGCCCCATCCTGGGCCGGGGGTGGGCGGCTCGAAGCCCGCGGCCCGGGGCCAACGCAGGGGAGGCACCGAGCGAGACGGGCCCCTCCCCTGCCAGAAGAGGAGCGGCAGGATCCCGACCAGGGGCAGAAGCCAGCTGGCAGCAGGCGGACCGCAGCCCAGGAGGCCCGCCTGCCAGAGACCGTGGCCCAAGGCCACTCCCAGAGCATAGGCCAGACCGAGGTAGACCAGCCGCACCAGGATCCCTCGTCGGGGCAGGGCAACGCCACACCGGGCAACGGGTTCCCAGCCCCAGGCCCGGTGCAGGCCACACGGGGAAAGCTCGGGGTAAGCCATCTGCCAGTATAGCACCTTGTGGGCTTCCTGGCCAGGCCGAGGCTGGGTGTTTCAGCATCATCGGTAAGGGGGGATCCCCTCCCCGCACCGAGGAGGGAACCGGACATGGGGCTCCTGGTCACCCCGGGGGCCAATGCGCCACATCCACCGAGGGCGCATCGGCGATCGGCCCCTCCGCCCCGGACGCAGACCCGCTTCCCGGAGACGCCCACCCCCCTTCTCGGCCCTGGGAAGGCGAACCCACCGGAGATCCCAGAGCGCTCCGGGATAGGACGGGAGGGCTCGTCCAGGATCCCACGGCGATTTTCCCGGCCTCCCGGCCTTGTGGTATCATTGGGCCGAGGCGCTCGACCTCGTCTGCGGGAGATCACCGACCCAGGCCCAGACGCCCCTCTCCGGATCCGAGGATCCATACCCCTGCGTTGCCTTGGGGGAGTAAACCGGTTTGGTCAACCTGGCTCACCGCGAGCCATCGTCGTCTCTCTGGAAAAAGGAGGTGTTGCCTTGCGGGCCGTCGACTACGTCCCGGTGAGGAGCGTGGAGGAGGCCGTGGCCGTCCTGGCGGAGCACGGCGACCGGGCCGCTCCCCTGGCCGGGGGAACCGACCTGATCGCCCAGCTCAAGGAGGGCCACCGGTCCATCGACCTGATCGTGGATGTGAAGCCCATCCCGGAGCTCATGGAGCTGAGCTACGACCCTGCGGCGGGCCTGTGGATCGGCGGCGCGGTGCCCTGCCACCGCATCAGCCGCTCCCAGGTGGTCCGCCGCCACTATCCCGCGCTGCTGGACTCCACCACCCTGATCGGGGGCATCCAGATCCAGGGGCGGGCCAGCCTGGGGGGCAACGTGTGCAACGCCTCTCCCGCGGCGGACTCGGTCCCCAACCTGATCGCCCACTCGGCCACGTGCCACGTGGCCGGGCCCCAGGGTACCCGGACCATCCCCTTGGAGGCCTTCTTCGTGGGCCCCGGCCAGACGGTCCTCCGGCCGGGCGAGTTCCTGGTGGGGTTCCGTCTGCCCGTGCCGCCAGCCCATTTCGGCGCGGCCTACCTGCGTTTCATCCCCCGGAACGAGATGGACATCGCGGTGGTGGGCGCGGGCGCGTCCGTGGTGTTGAGCCCGGACGGCCAGACCGTCCAGGCCGCCCGGATCGCGTTGGGCGCGGTGGCCCCCACCCCCCTCTACGTGCCCGAAGCCGGCCAGGCCCTGGTGGGCCAGCCGGTCACGGAGGAGAGCATCGCTCGGGCCGCGCAGATCGCCCGGGATGCGGCCCGGCCCATCACCGACATGCGGGGCACCGTGGCGCAGCGGAAACACCTGGCCGGCGTGCTCACCGCCCGGGCCCTGCGCATCGCCATCGACCGGGCCCGGGGCACCAAGACCGTGGACTCACTGGGGAGGTTGAACGGCCATGCCTGAGCGCAAGAAACGAATGATCACCACCACCATCAACGGGGAGGAGATCACCTTCCTCTGTGAACCCCGCCAGACCCTCCTGGAGGTCCTGCGGGACGAGCTGGGGCTGACCGGGAGCAAGGAGGGCTGCGGCAACGGGAACTGCGGCGCGTGCAACGTGCTGTTGGACGGCGTGTTGGTCAACGCCTGCCTGGTCCTGGCGCCGGAGGTGGAAGGGCGGGAGCTCGTGACCATCGAGGGCATTGCCCCCGGAGGCGAGCTCACCCTGCTGCAGCAGAAGTTCCTGGAGCACGCCGCGCTCCAGTGTGGCATCTGCACCCCCGGGTTCATCGTCGCGGCCAAGGCCCTCCTGGACGAGAACCCGAGCCCCACCGAGCACGATGTGCGCCTGTGGCTGGCCGGGAACCTCTGCCGCTGCACCGGCTACGACAAGATCGTGCGGGCCGTGTTGGACACCGCGGCCGCGCTCCAGGCCGCGCAGACGACTCCCACGGAGGTGGCATGATGGGCGCGAACCCCAAGTTGGACCCCATCCGCGGTGAGGGCTCGGGCAACGGCTCTCGGCCCCAGCCCTCGTACAAGGTCATCGGCACCCGGCCCATCCGCCCGGACGGCGTGGACAAGGTGACGGGACGGGCCCTCTACGGCGCGGACGTGCGCTTCCCGGATCTGCTCCACGGCAAGGTGCTGCGCAGCCCCCACGCCCGGGCCCGCATCCGCTCCATCGACACCAGCCAGGCCGAGGCCCTGCCCGGGGTGAAGGCCGTGGTCACCGGCGCAGACCTGCCCACCGCCGAGGACCGGTTCGAGGATCTGGGGGAGGGCGGGATCAACCTGCGCTACCTGAGCGAGAACGTCCTGGCCCACGGTCGGGTCCTCTACCATGGCCATCCCGTGGCCGCGGTGGCCGCGGTCAGCCCCCACATCGCGGAGGAGGCCCTCTCCCTCATCCAGGTGGACTACGAGGTCCTGCCTCCGGTGATGACCCTGGAGGAGGCCATGGCCGAGGACGCGCCCATCCTGTTGGAGGAGCTGCGGACGGACGAGATGGGCGAGCGGGGCAACCGCCCCACCAACGTGGCCGCCCACTTCCGCTACGAGCTGGGCAACGTGGAGGAGGGGTTTGCCCAGGCGGATCTGGTGGTGGAGCGGGAGTTCCGCACCCAGACGGTCCACCAGGGCTACATCGAGCCCCAGATGGCCACCGCACTCTACGACCAGGACGGCCAGATCACCATCTGGACCAGCACCCAGGGCTCCTTCAGCGTCCGCAGCCAGGTCGCGGAGATCCTCCAGATCCCGGTCTCCCGGATCCGGGTGGTGCCCATGGAGATCGGCGGCGGCTTCGGGGGCAAGATCACCGTCTACCTGGAGCCGGTGGCCGTGCTCCTGAGCCGGAAGGCCGGCTACCGGCCGGTGAAGCTGGTCATGTCCCGGGCCGAGGTGCTCATGGCCACAGGGCCCACCTCGGGCTCCCGGATCCGGATGAAGATGGGGGCCACCCGGGACGGCCGGATCGTGGCCGCGGAGGCAGAGCTGGTCTACGAGGCCGGCGCGTTCCCCGGCTCCCCGGTGGGCTCCGGCGCGGTGGTGCTGCTGGCCCCTTACAACATCCCCAACGTGCGCATCGACGGCTACGATGTGGTGGTCAACCGCCCCCGGGCCTCCGCGTACCGGGCCCCCGGGGGCACCAACGCGGCCTTCGCGTCCGAATCGGTGGTGGACGAGCTGGCCCGGAAGCTGGGGCTGGATCCCCTGGAGTTCCGGCTCAAGAACGGTGCCAAGGAGGGGGATCGGATGGCCAACGGCCTCCCCCACCCCAAGATCGGCTACCTGGAGACGGTGGAGGCCATCCGCAACTCGGAACACTACAACGCGCCGCTGGAGGGCCGAGGCCGGGGCCGAGGCCGGGGGGTGGCCTCCGGCTACTGGGGCAACTGGGGCGGCAAGTCCAGCGCCACCGCGGTCCTGAACGCGGACGGCACCGTGACCCTGAACGAGGCCTCCACGGACATCGGCGGCACCCGGGCCTCCATCGCCATGCAGTTCGCCGAGTCCCTGGGCATCCCCTACGAGAAGGTGAAGATCCGGGTGGTGGACACGGACTGTGTCTCCTACAACGACGTCACCGGAGGCAGCCGCACCACCTTCGGCACCGGCCTGGCCGCGTACGAGCTGGGCCAGAAGATGAAGGCCGCCATGATCCAGCGCCTGGCGGACATCTGGGGGGTCTCCCCGGAGGAGGTGGTGTACGAGGAGATGGTCTTCTCCGCGGGGGAGAACCGGGTGACCTTCGACGAGGCCGCCAAGCTCATCGAACGCCGGAGCACCCCGGTGATGGTGGAGGCAGAGGTCTACGGCAAGAAGTACGGCCCGGCCTTCTCCACCCAGTGTGTGGACGTGGAGGTGGACGTGGAGACGGGCAAGGTGACCATCCTGCGCTACACCATTGCCCAGGACGCGGGGAAGGCCATCCACCCGGCCTATGTGGAAGGGCAGATGCAGGGGGGCGTGGCCCAGGGCGTGGGCTGGGCCCTGAACGAGGAGTACGTCTACGACCGGGAGGGCCACCTGCTCAACGCCAGCCTGCTGGACTACCGGATGCCCACTGCCCTGGACCTGCCCATGATCGAGACCCTCATCGTAGAGGTGCCCAACCCCGGCCACCCCTATGGGGTCCGAGGAGTGGGGGAGGTGAACATCGTGCCGCCGGCCGCGGCCCTGGCCAACGCCATCTACGATGCCATCGGCGTCCGCATGACCGAGCTGCCCATGAACCCGGCCCGGCTGCTGGAGGCCATCCTGGCCAAACAGGCCCAGGAGAGCACCCAGCCTGCGTGAGCCATGGCCACGGTCTGGATTCCCCCCCTGATGCGCTCCCTCACCCAGGGCCAGGAGAAGGTGGAGGTCCCTGGAGAGACGGTGCTGGCGCTGATCCAGGCCATCGACGGCCGCTACCCGGGCTTCGCGGCCCGGGTGCTCCAGGACGGCGAGCTGAAGCCCGGGCTCAGCGTGGCCGTGGACGGCGTGGTGAGCCCCAAGGGCGTCCGAGAACGGGTGCGAGCGGACAGCGAGGTCCACATCGTGCCCGCCATGAGCGGCGGGGAGTCGGCCTTGGGCTGACCCATTGCCCCGGCGAACTCCTCCGCCATTTCCCCGAACGGCCAGAGACCCGGCCGCGCCGACCTCCCTCGGCCTGCCGGGTCTCTGGCATTGGCGGGGAGCGCGCCCCGACACCGTCCTACCCGCTCCCAGAGCCAGGAGCCGGCAACATGTGCGAGCCCCCCGACCGGCCAGAACCCTGCTCCAAGACCTCGTTCCGCTTCCAGGCCACCCCACCGCCGGGAGCGGTCCGGCTGGAGTGGCCGGGCAAATGCCTGGCCGTGGAAGTGACCGCTCCCCAGGCCGCCCTGGTGGAGCGCCTGGAGCTGGGGAACGCGCCCCCGGCCGCCCCCTCGGGCCTCCTCCTCCACGGCGACAACCGGGACGCCGCGGCCTGGCTGCTGAGCCAGGGATATGCCGGCCACTTCCGGCTGATCTACCTGGATCCGCCCTACAACTCCGGCCGGGACCACACCCGGTGGATCCGCCTGCGGCGGCGGCACAGCCCGAAACTGGCCGCCCAGCTCCAGTACCCGGACACCTGGGACGAGGCCGAGTACCTCCAGTTCATGGCCGAACGGCTCCTCCTCTTCCGGGAGCTGATGCACCCCGACGGCACCCTGTGGCTCCACTGCGACCACCGCAGCGGCGCGCGGCTCCGGCTGCTGCTGGAGGAGATCTTCGGGCCGGAGTGCCTCCTGAACACCGTCACCTGGCGCAGCCAGACGGCCCGAGGCGCGAAGGTCCATGCCCGCTACTTCCCCTACAGCGCCCACAGCATCCACATCGTTGCCCGCCGCCCCAATGCCCGTCCGGTGTGGCACCCGCCTCGGAAGCGGATCCTCCTGACCCGAGCCCAGGCCGCGGCCCGCTTCATGGAGGACGAGCGGGGCTTCTTCCGCACCTCGGATCCGGGCACCTACAGCTTCGAGCGCCTGCTGGCCCTGCACCGGGAGGGACGGCTCTACGCGCCTTACGGCGGAGAGATCGTGGTGGACAAGAAGACCCGCCGAATCTACGCCTCCAACGGCGGGAACATCGGGATAAAATACTACCTGGAGGCCTGTGGGCCGGACCGCTATGTGGTGACCCGGGCCGTGGACAACATCTGGGACGACGTGCCGGGGCTGGGGACCGTGCCGGGCGAGGACGCGAACTACCCCACCCAGAAGTCCACACACCTGCTGCGCCGCATCCTGGAGACGGCCACGGAGCCCGGCCACCCGGTGTTGGACGGATTCCTGGGCTCGGGCACCGCCGCAGTGGTGGCCCAGGAGCTGGGGCGCCCCTGGGTGGGCTGTGACGGCAACTGGACGGCCATCCGCACCGCCCTCTGCCGTCTGGCCCGGGTAAAAGGTCCCCTCCGGGTGGAGGTCCACCGGATGGAGGGCGCGTCGCCCACACCGGGCGGCAAGCCCACGGTCCGGCTGGGCCTGCGAGCCGAGGAGGACGGCCCCCGCCTGGAGGTCAACGGCTTCTTCTGCCCCCACCTGGCCGAGCTGCTGGCCCGCCGCGGAGAGGCCGGACCCGGGGACTGGCGAGAGGCCGTGCAGGCGGTGTTCGTGGACCCAGACCACGACGGGCGGTGCTTTCGGGCCCGACTGGTGGACGCCCCCCGGGGGAAGGTGGCGCAGGTGTCGGGGCAGTACCCGCTGGTGCCGGGAAGGAGGGTGGCCGTGCGGGTGGTGGACGTGTGCGGCCACGAGGTGGAGATCCACCTGCAGGCCGGGCCCGACGGAAGCCCTGCCCCGGCGACGAGAGATCCTTGAGACAGGCCGGACCTACATTGGAGACCAGCCCCTCCGGAAGCCGCGTGGTGCGGACACCACCGGAGGTGGGCTTCGGTGAACGCTCCTTCGCGCTGGATCCAGACTTGGTGGAGGTGTGAACCATGGACCGTCGAAACCCATCCCTGACCTCGGTGCTGGCATGGGTGCTGTTGCTGGCGTGGGTGGTCGGCCTCGTGGCCGCGCCGGCGCAGGCCCAGGAGGAGGCCCCGCTGCTGCTGGGCCAGATGACCTCTGTGGAGCTGGACGCGGGCGAGGCCGCGACGTACCGGTTCGCGGTGGCCATCGACGGCCTCTATTTCCTCTCGGTCTTCGAAGGGGATCCCACGGGGTTCCGGGCCACCTTGACGGACGACCAGGGGGAGATCATCGCGGAGGACACCTTGGAGGCCCTGGACAGCGCGCCCATCGACCTGACCGAGGGCACCTATCGACTCACCGTCGCCGCGGAGGAGGACGGGGAGGTGCGGTTTGCCCTGATGGGGATGATCGGCTCTATGGGGCGACAGGCCGACGAACCGGGTCTGCTGCACCTGGGCGGGGCCGTGCTCCTGAGCTCCATGCGCTCCCCCCGCTACGGGACGCTGGAGATCCCGGAGTTCCCCTACCCCATGCCGGTCTTCGTCGTCGCGGCGCCGGAAGAGGGCGAACAGCCCGTGGGGATCACCGTGGAGGGAGACGACAACGTGGAGGTCTTCGGCAGCAACGTCGCCGACCCCACCGATCTGGCCATGGCCCTCTTCTGGACCGATGGCGGCCAGTTCACGGTGACCATGGAACCCTGGGACACGGAGGCCGCGGTCATCGCGATGGTGCTCCTGGGCCCCTCGCCGGAGATCTACCAGGTGGGCGACGTCATCGAGGACTCCCTGGTGGAGGGCATCGATCGCTGGATCTACGTCCTGGAGCTGGATAGCTTCTACGAGGAGCTGACGGTGACGCTCACCTGGGAGGACGAGGACATCGACCTGGACCTGACCGTGGCCGACGCCCTGGTGTCCCCCCTGGTCGAAGGCTCCAGCCTGGGGGTGGATGTCCCCCTGGAGGAGGTCTCCCTGGCCGGGGTGCTCCCGGGCCGCTACCTGATCACCGTGAACCGGGCGTCGATGGAGGACATGGAGGTGCCCTTCACCCTGGAGATCACCGGCCAGGAGGGAACCCCGCCCACCCCCCTGGAGGAGGGCACCTTCCTGGAGGGGGAGATCCGCGAAGGGGAGACACGCTACTATCGGTTCGAGGCCCCGGCCGGTCGCCTGATCCGGGTGGCGCTGGCCAGCGATGACGAGGACGCGGCCCTCGGTTTCGACGTGGGTCTGCGCCCCCGGCTCGGGAACCTGGCCTCCAGCAGCCTGTTCCTGGAAGCGGTGGCCGAGGCGGTGTTCGTGACCCCCGTGGAGGGCACCTACTACGTGGCCGTGTACAACGAGGGGGCCCCGGTGCCCTTCCAGGTGGGGTATCTGGACGAGGGGACGCCGCCGGTGTTGGAGGCCAACGACGTGCGCACCGGTGAGGTGGCCCCTGGGGAGACCGCGTTCTTCCTGTTCCCCGTGGAGACCGAGGGCGCGTTCGTGTCCGTCTTCCTGGTGGGGGACGGCACCGCGGACCTGGACCTGACCCTGGAGCTGGTGGACGAACGGGGGGAGAGCCCGATCTACCAATCCAGCACCACCTTGAGCGCCAACGAGCTGGTGGGCCAGGCGGATGCCCCGGCCGGCCGCTACACGGTCCAGGTGACCTCCTACGGCGATGCCCCCAGCCGCTTCACCCTGATCTCCCGGGTGGAGACCCCCCAGGAGCTGGTGCAGGTCTCCCTGGACGTGACCAACGAGAGCGAAGCGCCCGTCTGCACGGTGTACGTGACCCCCACGGAAAGCACGGAGGAGCCCACCAACCGGCTGGAGGAACCCCTGGAGCCCGGGGACACGGTGGTCCTGGAGCTGACCGCGGGCCACTACGACCTGATGGCCTATGACTGCGAGGGCGAACTGGTGGACGCGGCGGAGGACGCGACGCTCCAGGGCGAGATGTTCTGGCGGATCCGGCCGTGAGCCCCGGCCGGGCATAGCGGAACAGGCCATCGGAACCCACGACCCGGGGGTTCCTCGACCCCGCAGGCGGGCAGGGAAGCGTTCCCTGCCCGCCTGCGCGTGGAAGGGCCGGAAGGGGCCAGGCCGATCCCCGAGAAGTCCACCGGGGTAGGCACAGGGTAGGCTCTGTACAGCTTTTTTCCAACCAATGCCCTGGTCGCCTCGGAGGACGCATGATATGATGTCAGGAAGACTGCTCTCTGCGAAATGATATGCACCGCTCCGCTGTGGCACCCGGATGGCCGTGCCCTCTGGGTCGGTACCTTGTCGGTTCGGTTCCATGGGTCCTCTGTCCCGTGTTCTGGGCTCGTCTCGTCTGTGGCAAGGGTGGCGCCAGGATCCGACCCCGCGCCTGTTCGACCTGGCTGCCCTGGTGCTCCTGGTGTGGGGTACGGGGCTGTTGGTCGGCGTGGCCCGGCACATCGGCCAGACCTATGGGGGGTTCTTCTGGATCCACGACCTGACCATGGATCCGCCCTACTATGTGAGCTTCTTCCCCTGGCGGGTCACCGGGTCCGCGCCCTTTCAGCTCCACGCGCTGGACCACCTGCTCGCCATCCAGGGGGAGGCCCCAGACCGGTACCCCCAGATCTACAGGACCCTGGCCCCGGGCACGCCGGTCCGCTACGTGGTGGAACGGGGGGACCGGGTTCTGGAGATCCTGGAGCCGGCTCGGATCTTCAGCGGGGACGTCTTCGCCGTGGTCTTCGGGCTGCCCTATGCCATGATCCTCACCACCCTGTGGGCCGGCCGGGTCCTGGTCCACACCGGCCGGCGCACCCACCGTCGCGTCCTGGGCTGGATGACCATCCTGGCAGCCGTGGCCATGGTCCACTTCCTGTGGGCCATGGACAGCTTCGACGGCCCCCCCATTCCCAGCTCCTATCTGTTCTCGCTGGTGGTCCTGCCCGTGCCGGGGCTCAGCGGGGTGATGGTGCTCCACAGCATGTGGGTGTACGCGCGCCCCCACACTCTGACAGGGCGCCGTCTACGGCTGCTGGTCGGGCTCTACCTGCCTCCCCTGGCCATGGGCATGACCAGCTTCCTGGCCGTCCCGAACGGCCCCCCGGCCCGCCCCATCTTCCTGGCCATGCTCCAGGGATCCTTCCTCTACGGCATCCTGGGCATGGCCCTGGGAAGCGGGCTGGTGCTGCGGACATGGCCGGAGATACGGCGTCGGTGGAGTCCCACCGAGCGGAAGGCCACCCACGCCCTGCTCCTGATCGTGGGCATCCTGGTGGGAGGGCTCCTGGGCCTGTGGTGGCTCCCCTTCCTGTTCACGGGCTGGCCCCTGGTGCCCTACGAGGTCCTCATCGCGATGGGCGTGGTCTTTCCCCTGGGCCTGGTCTACGCGCTGGGCAACGGCGAGCTCCTCCGGGAGACGGAACGGAAGGCCCGGGAGGCCGAGGCCCTGCGCCGCAGCCGGGAACAGATGCTGCATCGGATCGCGGATCGGCTCCACGATCGGGTGCTGTCCGACCTCCAGGGGGTGCGCATGCTGGTGGAAAGCCTTCCCCTGGACGATCCGCAGGCTCAACAGGACCGGGACCAGGCGGCCCGCGCGCTGCACCGCCTGGTGGAGGAGATGCGGGCCATCCTGGACACCACCAAGCCCATGGACTGGTCCCAGCAGAGCCTGGGCGAGGTGCTGCCCTGGGTGGCACGACGGATGGAACAGTTCTACCCCCGGGCCCGGATCGAGCTGGACTGCTCGGAGTACGACGAGGCGGATCCGCCCCGGGTGAAGGAGGCCCTCTACCGGGTGCTCCTGGCCGCGCTGAACAACGCGCTGATCCACGGCCAGGCCGACCGGGTGACGATCCGTCTGGCCGTCCACCGGGGCACCTCCTGCCTGGAGGTGGAGGACAACGGACAGGGATTCGATCCCGCGAACGTGTCCGGGCTGGGACAGCGGCGCCGCCACATGGGCCTGGAGATCATGCAGGCCCATGCCCAGGAGGTCGGCGGCAACCTGGCGATCCACAGCCAGCCCGGTACAGGGGCCCGGATCCGCCTGTGTGTTCCCCGTCGGACCGAGGCCCCATGGACCCTGCCGACGGGCCCATGAGCGTGTGGAGGAGGCAGCCATGATGTCGGAGCCGCCGCGAACATCTCCGTTGCCCCCGGCGCCCATCACGGTGGTGCTGGTGGAGGACTCCCCTTTCTTCCGCCGGGGGATCGAGCAGGAGCTGGCCCAGGATCCGGCCATTCGCCTCCTGGACGCCGCGACGAACGCGGCCCAGGGCCTCCGGCAGATCCGGCGGCTCCGCCCCACGGTGGCCCTGGTGGACCTGCGCCTGCGGGCCGACGAGGGGGTCCGGGAATCCGCTCCAGAGGTGGGGCTGGAGCTCGTACGGGAGATCCGCTGCCTCCCCCCCACCCGGGCCATCCTCCTCAGCCAATACGGGGGGCCGGCCTGGGTGCGCCGGGCCGCAACGGCCGGGGCCTATGGCCTCCTGGACAAGGACGACCCGCCCCACGCGGTCCGGGCGGCCATCCATCGGGTGGCCCAGGGCCTTCCGGTGTGGACCGCGCAGCAGCTATCGTGGCTCCAGCGGGCCGAGGCCGCGCGCCTGACCGCCCGGGAGGAGGAGATCCTGGAACTGGTGGCCGCCGGGCTCCAGGACCAGGAGATCGCGCGGCAGCTGGGCATTCGCCCGGGCACGGTGGGCAAACACCTGGAGAGCATCCGGAGCAAGCTCCAGGCCCGCAACCGGTTCGAGGCCGTGCTCCGCGCGCGTCGGCTGGGCCTCCTGCCCCCAGACGACGGCAGCCGGCTCTGATCCTGCCCCCGCCCCCCCCGCAGCAGGCCGCCTCGGGGGGCGCCCGGCCCTCTCCCTCCTGCCCCATCTTCGGAAAATTCCCAAGGCCGATCTTAGGAATTTTCCCCTTGTGCCCGGCCGGGGGATCCCGTACCATGGTACTGTACGTGAAGCCCCGGCCGTCCTTCCCCGTGCAGCCTTCTCGTTTCGCCAACGAAAATCGAAGCGGTGTTCCCGGGCCCCGATCCGTTTCCTCCATGGAGGGACTCCCCCGAACCGTCCATGGAACCCTGGATCTCCGGTACAACGAACCATGGCAGCCTCACCGTCGTCGACCCAGGCCAAAGGTGTCCTCATCGTGGACGACAACCCCGTCTATCGGCGGGGCCTGCGTCGCCTGCTGGAGCGCATCCCCACGGTGGCGTGGGTGATGGAATCCGACGGCAGCGACGACGTGGTGGCCCAGGTCCAGCACCTGGCGCCCGCGGTGGTGCTCCTGGACTACCACCTGCCCGGGCAGAAGAGCCTGGAGCTGGTGGCCGCGATCCGGGCCGCGCGGCCCCGGGTGCGGATCCTGGTGTTGAGCAGCGAGGACGAGCCTGATCTCCAGGCCCAGGCGGAGACCGCGGGCGCGGACGGCTGCATGGCCAAGGCCGTGCCAGACCGGGTGCTGATGGCCTGGATGAGGGAGTGAGGGGAGGGAAGAGGGGCTGGGGCTGTCCCGGA
>JALSIX010000006.1 GCA_026989655.1 Caldilineaceae bacterium | reverse complement strand
CCTCTACCCCGGCGCGGCCCTGGCCGGGCTCATCCTGAGCATCAACCTGGCCGGAGATATGGTCCGGGACATCCTGGACCCACACCACCGGGAGGTGCTCTAGGCCGGATGCATCAGTCCTCGACCCCCTCGCGGTCCCCACACACCCCGCCAGGACCACAGGTGACATTCCCGTCCGATCTGGGTTACAATAAAACCATGCGTCACCATCCGCCCGAGAAAGTCCGCCGCAAGCTACAGGAGCTTCCCCACGCGCCGGGATGTTACCTCATGCAGGATGCCCGGGGCAGGGTCCTCTACGTGGGCAAGGCCGTGGTCCTGCGCCACCGGGTGCGCAGCTACTTCCAACCGTCGGCCCGGCATACACCCCGGATCCAGGAGATGGTGGAGAAGGTCCGGGACATCACCTGGTGGGTGACCCGGACGGAGCTGGAAGCGCTGGTCCTGGAGAACGACCTGATCAAGCGCTACCAGCCCCGGTACAACGTGATGCTGAAGGACGACAAGCACTATCCCTACATCAAGATCCGCTGGCAGGACGACTTCCCCAAGGTGGAACGGGTCCGGCGCATGGAGGACGACGGCGCGCGCTACTTCGGGCCCTTCGCCAGCAGCCGGGCGGTGACCCAGACCCTGGACGCGCTGCGGCGGATCTTCCCCTACCTGGACTGCCATCGAACCATCACCGGGCAGGATACCCGGGCCTGCCTCTACTACCATCTGAAGCTGTGTGGAGGGCCCTGCATCGGCGCCCAGAGCCGGGAGGAATACCGGGAGGTCATCCAGGGGTTGATGGACTTCCTGGAGGGCCGGACCGAGGAGGTGATGGCCCAGCTCCAGGCCCGGATGGAACAGGCCGCCGAGGAACTCCGCTTCGAACAGGCAGCCCTCTACCGGGACCGCATCCGCGCGGTGCGGCGCATCGTCGAGCAACAACAGGTGGTGGGCACCACCCGGGACGACGAGGATGTGGTGGCCATCGCCCAGGATCCCCGCAGCGGCGACACGGTGGTCCAGGTGCTCTTCGTGCGCAAGGGACGCCTGGTGGGCCGGGAGGATTTCGTCCTCCAGGGGGCCGAGGTCGCGGAGAGCGGAGGCGAGACCCTGGGCGACCTGGTCGGGATCTTCATCCAGCGTTTCTACCACGCGGCCGCGGTGATCCCACCTCGGATCCTGGTCCAGTATCTGCCGGACAACGCGGCCCTGCTGGCCCAATGGCTTCGCAGCCGAAGGGGGAAGGCCGTGGAGCTGCGCATGCCCCAGCGGGGCCAGAAACGCAGGCTCATGGAGCTGGCCATCCAGAACGCCCAGGAGGCCCTTCGAGTCCAACAGGCGGAATGGGCCGCGGACTCCCACCGCCAGACCCTGGCCCTGACCCAGCTCCAGGAGGCCCTGGAGCTGGCCCACCCACCCAGCCGGATCGAGTGCTTCGACGTCAGCACCCTACAGGGGACCCATACCGTGGCCTCCATGGTGGTCTTCGTCCAGGGGGTTCCCCAGAAGTCCGCCTATCGGCGTTTCAAGGTCCGGGGCCGGGGCGCCCACGGCACGCCGGACGATCTGGCCAGCATGCGGGAGGTGCTGTATCGCCGCTTCCGCCGGGCCGTGGAGGAGCCGGCCGAGGCCCCAGGCACCCGAGGGCGAGGGCAGGACGCGCAGTGGCGGCTCCTGCCCGACCTGCTCATGGTGGACGGCGGCCCGGGTCAGCTCCAGGTGGCGGTGGCGGTGCTGGAGGAGCTGGGGCTGGAGGATCGGGTCCCTGTAGTGGCCCTGGCCAAGCGCCGGGAGGAGATCTACCTGCCCAACCGCTCCACCCCCCTCTGCCTGCCCCGAGGCAGCCAGGCCCTCTACCTGGTCCAACGTATCCGGGACGAGGCCCACCGTTTCGCGGTCACCTACCATCGCTCCCTGCGCCGCAAGGGGCAGGTCCGCTCGGCCCTGGACCGGGTCCCCGGCATCGGTCCTGCCCGCCGCAAGGCCTTGCTCCAGTACTTCGGGGGCGATGTGGAGCGCATTCGTCAGGCCAGCCTGGAGGAGCTGCTCTCGGTGCCGGGGATGAACCGCAAGGTCGCGGAGGCCATCCGCGCCCACCTGTAGCAGGCCACCCGTCGAAGGCCCATGCGCGCTTCCTCTCTCGAGACCTTCTTGAACGCAGCCCCCTTCATGGCGGATGTCCCCCTGGAGGATCGGGCAGACCTGCTGCTCCCCCAGGCCGAGCGCAGGTTCCTTGCCCCGGGCGATCCCCTCCTCACCCAGGGCGAGGCCTTCCAGGCGGTCACCGTCATCACCTCGGGCACCGTCCGGATCCGCCGGCAGGTTCCCGGAAGGGGCACCAGGACCACGGCCGCGCCCTCGAACCCGGTGGTCGTGGTGGATCGGGAGGTCTCCGGGGGCTACATCCTGGACCGCTTCGGCCTGGTCTACGAGCAGCGGACCCACACCTGCACGGCTGTCGCGGTCACCCCGGTGGAGGCGTGGCGGATCCCGGTGCAGGCCTTCGACAACCTCTTCTTCCACTATCCCCAGGCCCGCAGCGCCTTTATCCCCTGGGGGATCGTCCAACGCCTCCGCACCTTTCCCCTGACCGGCCCGGTGGACCGCATCACCCTGGGCTACCTGGCGGAACAGGTGGTCCTCCGCAACGTGGACCGGGATCAGGTCCTGTACCGGCCCGAGGATCCGGCCCAGCATCTCTACCTGATCCACCGGGGCCAGGTCCACCTGCGCCGCCTCCAGGGCCTCCAGCCCGAGGACAACCTGTGGCTGGGCACGGGGAACGCCTGTGGCTTTCCGGGCCTGCTCCGAGGACACCGAGGAGATCGCTACGGCCACATCGCCCAGGTCACCACACCGAGCCAGTTCTACCAGGTTCCCTGGGCCACCATCCGCCAGATGGCCCGACGCTGGCCTCACATGGCCGATCCGCGGGGCCAGCTCACCCCCTGGGAGGCCCTGTCCACCGGGGCCGGGGACATCTTCCAGGGCTACGAGGAGGCCGACCTCCGCAAGCTGGCCGGCTTCTGCAGCCATATCTACATCCCCCATCGGCACCTGCTCATCCTCCAGGGCGACCTGGGAGACAGCCTGTGGGTCCTGTACAGGGGGGAGGCCGTGTTGAGCGGCATGGACATGGACAACGCCCGCCCCCGGACACCGGTGCAGGCCCCCATCTACTTCAACGACGAGGCCCTGGTGGCCTCCATCAACGTGCCCTGGACCGTGGAGGCCCAGGCCGGGAGCTGTTGGCTCCGGCTGCACTGGCAGGATTTCCAGCGTTACCTCCAGATCGAGGCGCCCCGAGATCGGGAACTGAGGTCCAAGCTGCGCATCCACAGACACCTGGCCAGCGCCCCGGAGGAAGCTCGACAGCGGCAGAGCTACCCCTGGCTGGCCCCCGGCGAGTTCGTGGTCACCCTGCATCACCGCCACTGGCTGGAGCTGCTCCTCAAGATGCGCGTCCTGGGCTCCATGTTCCTCCTGGCAGGCCCCATCATGTTGGTCCTGATCCTCTTCACCCGGTCCATTTTCTGGACCCTGGCATCCGCCGGGTTCTTGCTGCTCGTGGGGGTCCTCTGGGGGGTGGTGGACTACCTGAACGACTTCTTCGTGGTCACCAACCAGCGCATCATCCAGCAGGAGAAGATGGTCTTCATCAGCGAGCATCGTCGGGAAGCCCTGTTGGAGCAGATCCAACAGGTGGACGTCCACCGGGCCTTCTGGGGACGGCTGCTGGGATACGGGACACTCCTGGTCCAGACGGCCGGGGCCACCCAGGCCATCCGCTTCAATCGGGTCCCTCACCCAGATGCCCTGAAGGCCACCATCTTCCGCTGGCGCACCCTGCGACTGGCCCGTTACCGGGCCGAGAGCCGGGCAGAGATCCAGGACGAGCTGGAGAGACGCCTGGGACAGGCCCTGGATCTGCCCAGCCGGGTTCGGGCCTACGAGGCCGTCACCCATGCGCCGGAGACCGAGGGGCGCTCCCTGTGGCAGCGGATCTGGGACTACCTGATGGTGGAGAGCCGACTCAAGAGCTGGGAGACGGTGGACCATGTGGTGTGGCGCAAACACTGGATGGTCCTGGTGCCGAAGATCTTCGTTCCCCTGCTCATCACCCTGATGGTCGCCGGGGTCCTGACCCTGGAGGTCGCCATCAGTCGACTCACGGGGTGGTTGGGGCCTTCCGCCGTCTCCCTGGGGCTCACCCTGGCCACCGGACTGACCTTCTTCGCCCTGCTCCTCTGGGTCATCTACCTGGGGATAGACTGGTGGAACGACACCTATGAGCTCACCCGAGACCGGATCATCGACGTGGAGCGCTGGCCCCTGGGGCTCAAGGAACACCGTCGAGAGGCCGAGCTCGCCCAGGTCCAGGACGTGACCCTGCACATGCCCAACCCCATCCACAAGATCTTCAACTACGGGAACGTGGTGGTCCGGACCGCGGCCCAGGCAGGCGAGTTCACCTTCGACAGCGTGCCCAACCCCCACGCGGTGCGAGAGGAGATCTTCCGCCGCCTGGTGGAATGGCGACGCCGAGAGGAACGGCTGCGCGCCCGGGAACGGGCCCGGGAGCTGCCCGACTGGTTCGAGATCTACCATCGGCTGGAGGGCAGCTCCTGAGGCCGACGCACGGGCACGGCCCAGGCGGGGCCCCTCGGGGCCCTACCGACCCAGCCGCACCACCTCCACGGGACGTCCTTTCCGCACCCGGTACAGCTCCAGGTCGCTGGCCACCACCGTGTTGGGGAAGATCGGCTGGGCCTCGGCCAGGATATCCTGGGTGCGGTAACGGCGGCTCACATGGTGCAACACCAACATCTTGACCCCTGCGTTGCGGGCCAGCCGAGCCGCGGCCTGGGCGGTGATGTGGCCGTGCCGACGGGCCATCGCCCGGTCCTCCTCCAGGTAGGTGGCCTCGATGGCCAGCAGATCGGCTCCCCGCACGATCTTGTGCAGGGGCCCTGTACGGGCCACATCGCCCACAAAGCAGAGCTTCGCGCCGGGGACCGGCGGGCCCAGGACGTCGTCCGGCCGGATCACCCGGCCGTCCTCCAGGGTGACGGCCTTCCCCGCCACCAGATCCCGGCGCACCGGCCCTGCAGGAACCCCCAATGCCTCGGCCTTGGCCACGTCGAAGGGGCGTCGGGTGTGCTCCTGGAAGAGAAAGCCGAAACAGCCGGGGCCCCGGTGGATCACCGGGAAGGCGGTGAGCTTGAAGTGGGCATCCTCGTGGAGCACCCCGGGCTCCAGCCGATTGAGGCTGATGCCGGCTCGAGGCACGTTGCCCGGCCCGAAGACCACCTCCATGAGGGCATGTACCCGTTGGATGGCCGGCTCCCCACCCCAGATGTGCAGCGCTTCCAGGGCCTCCCAGCGGCCGAGGGTGCTGGCCAACCCACCCAGGCCCAGGATGTGGTCCAGATGGCCATGGGTGAGAAGGATCTTGTCCAGGCGCCGAAATCCCAGACCGCTGCGCAGGATCTGGCGCTGGGTCCCCTCACCACAGTCGATCATGAAGCGGTGCTCCCGCACCAGGACCAGCGCGGAGGAGAGCCCCCGCTCCGCGGAGGGAGCCGAGGCCGCCGTCCCCAGGAAGACCAGTTCGAACACCGTGCGTCCTCTGCCGAGGTGGTGGATCCGGGATCTCCCCACCCCATCGGGTGGAAGCAGATCGCCACCATTCTAACGGGGGGAGGTGCGGATCGCCAACCCGGACAGGGGACCCGGAGATCGGCCCAGATCGTGGACAAGGCGCGGCCGTGCCCGGACCACCCTGGAGAGAGGGCCTCTCCCCAGGGTGGGACCGGGGAGGACGATCGTCGCGGGGAAGGGCCATGCTCCGCAGCCCAGAGGCCAGCCACCGAGGACAGGCACAGGCACCTGACCCGGCAGCCTCCCCTGGGGCAGGGACGCCCCCGCCGCGGCAGGTCGACCAGGCAGAGGGCCGGCAGAGGCCTGCTCCAGGGCCCTGTGTCAGGCCCTGGAGGCCGGGGAGGGGTTGCGGGTGAGGGGACGCTGACGACGGGAGACCGTCCGCAGGAACGCGGCGATCTGGAGCAGGGGAATGGAGGCCGCCAGCAGCAGGAAGGGAATCCGGAACCAGTTGGGCTCCGGTGGCACAGGCCGATGGAAGGAGACCGTGTAGTGGATGAACAGGAAGTAGACGGTGTGGAGGACCACCAGGTAGAAGACCGTGTAGGCCCCGTACTGAAGCCACTTCCACGCGGAGGCCCCCAGCCTGTCGATGGCCCAGTTCGAGGAGGTGGCCACCAGGAGGAGGGTCAACAGCACGGCCACCAGCCCCACCAGGTTGGCAAGACCGAATCCGGGCTCGATCCGGGCCGTTCGGCCCAGGACAGGGATGAACTCATACCCCAGGAACCGAAGCCAGTCCCAGCGCGCCCACCCGTTGAGGATCAGCAGGCTGTGCAGGATGGCCATCAGGCCGTACCAGATACCCGTCTCCCGGCGCCAGGCGACCAGCCGGGCCGCGGGGGGCCACAGACGGGCCAGGGGGCCGATGGCCAGGGTGAAGAAGAGGAGGAGCACCGCGCTGTCCCCCACGGCACGCCAGAGCCGCATCTCCGGATCCCAGTTCAGGCGACCAAACCAGAAGGGAAGCGTCAGCAGAAAGGACACAAGGGCCACCAGGCCGTGGCGTCCAAGCAATCGTCGGTTGAGCATGTTCCAGTCCCTCTACGGAAAACCCTCACTGCAATCACAGAGCCCGACCCGCGGGGGCGCCCCCCGTCCATGCCCCGGAGGCTGCACCCCCGCGGAGGACCGCCCAGGCCTACCCCCCCGTGACCGTCAGCGTCATGTCCATACCCCGCTGCGCGTGGCTGCCCACCGGACAGTAGACCCGATAGGTGCCGGGCGGCAGCTCCACCTCCAGGGTGCCGCTCTGGCCGCCGGTCAGGTCGGACGAAAGGGCCACGTCGAGGCCCTGGCCCACGATCCGGATGTTGTGGAGGAACGCGCCGTCGTTCTTCACCTCGAAGCGGATGGGGCCCGCGGGGAGCTCTGCGGGCATCTGGATGGCGAACTCCGTCAACGACACCTCCACGACGGTGGGCCCGGCCGGCGCCTCCTCCTGGGCCTCCTGAGCCGGCGCCCCCTCCTGGGCCGGGGCCTCCGGTGCCCCACCGGCACAGGCCCCCAGGAACAGGAGCACGACCATCCCCACCCCCAGCAACACGAAGCGGCCCCGTGGATGCTGACGACCTTTCATGTGGTGTTCCCCCTTTCAAAACTCTTCGGGACGTCGTCCCTCCGGCCCCGAGGGGACCGGCCATTCCCTGTAGACACGAAACGCCCTTCCAACACGGACGCCATGATAGCAGAAAGGAAGGGCCCCAATACAGCCTGAGGGGAAACGGACCTCGTCCTCCCGAAGATGCCCCGGAAAATCTATCGCTTTCCCGACACCGACGCCGCTTTTCATGCAGCTTTTCCCCGGCGTGAAGGCCCTTGACATCCTCCGACCGTTCCTGATAGGATAGCCCCAGACGACCTGCAGAGGTTTGTCCGGCCCTGGAGAGTGTCCCCATGAACGGCGTTCAGAGCGACGGAGGCGAACCGACCCTGGAAGACCTGTTGCCCATCTGGCTCTGGATGGAGCTGATGGCCGTGGTCCGCCAGGAACAGTTGCCCTTCGTGCTGCCCCCTATCCTGCGACGCAAGGTCCTCAACCCGGGGCTCCGAGCCCTGGTCACCCACAACGACCTCTTCTACGGCTGAGTCCCTCCTCCTGGACAACAGAGCCGCCGAGAGATGCCGGTGCCGGCCCGGCCGCGACCGCGGCTGGGGCCGGTCCGCTTTCCCCGTCCGGACGGACCACCCAGTCCATGTCCGGAGCTGTCCCATTCCCATGGGCAAACGACCCTGTCCCCTGGGGACAGAACCCCGATGGACACAGCCAGGAGGAGAGACCATGTTCACCCTGCGGCCTTTTCGAGGCACCGAACGCGACTACAGGGACGCGGTGGCCGTGCGCAACGCCGTCTGGCCGGAGTATCCCATGACCGTGGAGGAGATGCAAAACCGAGATGCCATCCAGCCGCCTCGGACCCGGTGGGGGCGCTACCTGGCCCAGGTGGACGGTCGTCCGGTGGGCCTGGGCTACTACTTCCAGACACCGTGGATGTACCATCCCCGCAAGTTCCGCTTCGAAGTGGGTGTCCTGCCCGCATTCCGGGGACGGGGCATCGGCACGGCCCTCTATCAACACATGCTGGAGGCCCTGGAACCCGTGGAGCCCCTCGCGCTGCTCACCACGGTCCGGGAGGACGCGACGGACGGACTGGACTTCGTCCAACGCCATGGCTTTCAGGAGGTGATGCGGGTGTGGGAGTACCGTCTGCCCCTGGAACGGGCCGACCTGGCCGCCTTTCAGGGGCTGGATCGCAAGCTGGCCCAGGAGGGCATCGAGATCCGCACCGTCCAGGAGCTGGCCGACGATCCCGAGCGGGACCGGAAGCTGTTCGAGCTGGAGTGCCATGTGGACGAGGACATCCCCTATCCCTGGCCGGTGACGGAGATGACCTTCGAGGAATGGCAGCGCTTCTCCCGGCGTCCCGGTGTCCTGCTGGAAGGATGGTTTGTGGCCGTCCACCAGGGCCGATACGTGGGGGTCACCGCGCTGCACCGGAACCTGGCCGATCCCCGGGTGCTCACCGTCTACATCACCGGGGTACACCGGGACTACCGCCGCAAGGGGGTGGCCAGCGCGCTCAAGGGAAGGGCCATCCAGTTCGCCCGGGCGTATGGGGCCCGGGAGCTGCGCACCTGGAACGAGGCCGGCAACCGGGTCATCCAGGCCATCAACGAGCGGCTGGGCTTCGTGCGCCAGCCGGCCCACATCGACTTCGTCAAACAGCTACGGCCTGAGGAGGAACCCGGGCAAGGGGAGGTGGGGATCCCCGCGGCGGGCTGGCCTTTGCGGGTGGATCAGCCCGCCGCGGCCCTGTGAGGAGACCCCGGCAGGGGGTCCTGGGAAGATGGGGCCGGCCCCCTGCTGTGGTCATGGGCCCGAGGTGGTATCCGGCCCTGTGGGGTCGGGCTGGTAGAGCTGTTCCAGGATGCCCAGGAGGAGCTGGGACAGCCGGGGAAGGACCTGGCGCCCGGTCTCCAACACCTCCTCGTGGCTGGGCTCTGTGCGGACGTCCAGCTCGTCCACGGCCATGTTGGTGATGGTGCTGATGCCCAACACGTGGATGCCGGCATGGCGGGCCACCATGGCCTCGGGGACGGTGCTCATGCCCACCGCGTCCGCGCCGAGCTGGCGCAACAGCCGAACCTCCGCGGGGGTCTCGAAGTTCGGGCCCGCGACCCAGGCATAGATGCCCTGGCGCAGCTCCAGCCCCTGGGCCCGGGCCACCCGGAGGGCCAGGCGGCGGAGCTGGGGGCTGTAGACATGGGTCATGGAGGGGAACCGGGGGCCGAACTCGTCCAGGTTGGGGCCCCGCAGGGGGTTGTGCCCGGCCATGGCCACCAGGCTCAGGTGGTCCACAATGATCATCAGGTCGCCCACCTGGTAGCCCGGGTTGATGCCGCCGGCCGCGTTGGTGAGGATCAGGGTCTCCACCCCCAGGAGGCGCATGACCCGCACGGGCAGGGTCACCTGTTGCGGGGTGTAGCCCTCGTAGAAGTGGAAGCGGCCCTGCATGGCACAGACAGGCTGTCCGCTCAGGGTCCCCAGGACCAGGCGCCCGGCGTGGCCGTGGACGGTGCTGCAGGGGAAATGGGGGATCCGGTCGTAGGGGATGGCCACCGAATCCTGGATCCGGTCGGCCAGAGCGCCCAGGCCGCTGCCCAGCACCAGGCCCACCCGGGGACGCAGCTCCGTGTGGGCCTGGATGGCGGCCGCAGCCTCCTGGTAGTCCGCCCACGTGAACGGCGGGGTCATCTCGGCGGCCATGGCTCAACCCTGCCCTGTCTCATCCTGTTGTTGGGCCAGCTTCTCCTTCTCCTCCTCCACCAGGACCCGGCGCAGGATCTTGCCCACCTGGCTCTTGGGCAGCTCGCTGCGGAACTCCACCATCCGGGGGACCTTGTACGGGGCCAGGTTCTCCCGGCAGAAGGCCACGATCTCCTCCACCGTGGCCGTCACCCCTTCCTTGAGGACGATGTAGGCCTTGACGGTCTCTCCCCGCCGAGGATCCGGCACGCCCGCGACCACGGCCTCCTGGACCTTCGGGTGTTGATAGAGGACCTCCTCCACCTCCCGGGGCACGATGTTGTAGCCGCTGGCGATGATCAGGTCCTTCTTCCGATCCACGATGTAGAAGAAGCCGTCCTCGTCCATCCTGGCGATATCCCCGGTGTGGAGCCAGCCCTCGGGGTCGATGGTCTGGGCGGTCTCGTCCGGGCGACCCCAGTAGCCCTTCATGACCTGGGGACCGCGAACCACCAGCTCGCCCTCCTGGCCTGGGGGCACGGCCTCGTACACCCCCTCGGCATCCGGCTCCAGCTTCACCACGGCCACCTCGGTGGAGGGCAGGGGCAGGCCGATGCTGCCCTCCTTGCGCAGGCCGTTGATGGGGTTCGCGCACACCACCGGTGAGGTCTCGGTGAGGCCGTAGCCCTCCACCAGCTTGCCGCCGGTGATCTGCTCGAACTGGCGCTGGATCTCCACGGGCAGGGCCATGCCGCCGGAGAGGCAGGCCTTCACCGAACGCAGGTCGTACTCCTGGACCCGAGGATGGTTCACGATGGCGGTGTACATGGTGGGGATGCCCGGATAGAGGGTCACCTTCTCCCGGTGGATCACCTCCAGCACATGCTCTGTCTGCCGGGGATCCGGGATGACGATGAGCTCGCTGCCCGTGGCCAGGGCGAAGAGCATGGCCACCGTCATGCCGTAGACGTGGAAGAAGGGGATGGCTCCCAGAGTCTTCTCGCCCCCGTACTCCAGATCGGGCATCCACGCCTCCAACTGGCGGACGTTGCACACCAGGTTCTTGTGGGTCAGCATGGCCGCCTTGGGCACACCCGTGGTGCCCCCGGTGTACTGGAAGAGGACCACGTCCTCGGGGCCCACGTCCACTGCCGGGGGCTGGGGCGGGCTGGCCCGGAGCAGGTCGTAGAACCGGTGGAGCCCCGGCTGTGGGGGGACGTCGATCATGGTGCCGCTGGCCCGAACCTGTTTCTCCACCAGCCGCTTGAAGGGGAAGCCCAGGGGATCCGGGATGTCGGTGACGATGACATGCCGGACATCCACCCGCTCCCGGATGGGGGCCAACCGCTGGGTCAGGGGGCTGAGGAGCACGATGGCCGCCGCACCGCTGTCCTGGAGCTGGTGCTCCAGCTCTCGGGAGGTGTAGATGGGGTTCGTGTTCACCACCGTGCAGCCGGCCCGCAGCGCGCCGAAGAAGGCGATGACCTGTTGGGGGCTGTTGGGCAGCATGATGGCCACCCGGTCTCCGGGTTGCAGGCCCAGATTGCGCAGGGCGGTGGCGAAGCGTTGGGTCGCCTCCCCCAGCTCCCGATAGGTCAGGCGAGACTGGATGGCGATGCCCAGGGGAAGGTACTTGAGCAGGAAACGCACCGCGATGTGGTTCGGGTACCGCTCCGCGGCCGCGTCCAGCAGCTCGTGGAGCAACTCCCCGTTGTACTGGATCTGGGGAGGCACCCCGGGCTCGTAGTGCTGCAACCAAGGCCTGTCCTGGTACCCCTGTTTCTCACCTGCCATGGCTCCATCTCCTTTTGGGTTCTCTCGGCCGCGATTCCGGTGGGGAGGGTATGGCCCGCTGGGAAATCAGGCCCATCCGCGGGATGGGATTTTCGATCCGACTCGAGGTGGTGGTAAGATAGAAATCCTGCCACCGGTGTGCTTCAGTATACTTGAAGTGCCGGCAAATACCCAAAGGACGGTCGAGAGCCCCCTGGGGTCGGACGCCCGGGATGCCTGCAGAGGGGACGAGTCGGTCCCGAGGAGCCCATCTCCCACATCCCAGACGCGGCTCTCGTCCCCGTCCTCACCAGCCTTCGGAGCGGATTCCCATGAGCACGGCGCGGGTCAAATGGGTGGAGGACAGCACCTTCATCGGGATCGATGCCAACGGCCGGGGCACGGTCATCAGCAGCGGAGACGGTCCCGGCATCAGCCCCATGCAGATGCTCCTGTTGGGCCTGGGCGGCTGCAGTCTGGTGGATGTGGTGACCATCCTGCGGAAACAGCGCCAGCCCGTGGTGGACGTGGAGGTCCAGGTGAGCGGTGAACGGGCCGAGGAGTGGCCTCGGCCCTGGCGACAGATCCACATGCACTACATCGTCACCGGGGACGGCCTGGACGCCAAGCGGGTGGAGCGGGCCATCCGCCTCAGCGTGGAGAAGTACTGCGGGGCCCACGCCACCCTGTCCGGCGTCGCGACCATCACCCACGACTACGAGATCCGTGCCTCCGCGGAAAGCCAGCCCTGAGGACAGGGACCGGGACCGCCCCTGCATGTCCAGGCCCTTGGCCGCGGCCACCCTGGCTGCGGCGCCTCTGGGCCCCTCGCCCCCTCGTTCCCATCTTCAACGGAGTCTGCTGCCATGCGCATGTCGAAGCTCTTCATCCGCACCCTGCGAGAGGATCCGGCCGAGGCCGAGATCCCCAGCCACAAGCTCCTGCTCCGCGCGGGCATGGTCCGCCAGGTGGCCGCGGGCATCTTCGAGTTCCTTCCCCTGGGACAGCGGGTCAAGCACAAGATCGAACAGATCATGCGGGAGGAGATGGACGCCATCGGCGGCCAGGAGATCACCATGCCCATCGTCCACCCCGCGGAGCTCTGGAAGCGCAGCGGCCGTTGGTACGAGATCGGCGACGACATGGCCCGGTTCAAGGACCGGAACGGTCGGGACTACTGCCTGGGCATGACCCATGAGGAGGTCATCACCGACCTGGCCGCCCAGATGGTGGACAGCTACCGGCAGCTCCCCTTCATGCTCTACCAGATCCAGACCAAGTTCCGGGACGAGCCCCGACCCCGAGGCGGCCTGATCCGGGTCCGGGAGTTCACCATGAAGGACGGCTACTCCTTCCACGCCTCCTTCGAGGACCTGGACGCCTACTACCCCAAGGTCTACCAGGCCTACTTCAACGTCTTCCGCCGCTGCGGCCTGGACGCCATCGCGGTGGAGAGCGATGTGGGCATGATGGGCGGCACCATGGCCCACGAGTTCATGGCCCTCACCCCCGTGGGCGAGGACACCATCATCCTCTGCGACCGCTGCGGCTACAGGGCCAACCGCCAGGTGGCCACCTTCCTGAAGCCCACCCCACCCGACGAGGCGCCCCTCCCCCTGGAAGAGGTGGCCACCCCCGGGGTGGACACCATCGCCGGCCTGGCCGCGTTCCTGGGCGTCCCCGAGAGCAGGACCGCCAAGGCCATCTTCCTGGTGGCGGAGATCCAGGCGGAGGACGGCTCCACCCAGGAGCGCTTCGTCTTCGCGGTGGTGCGGGGAGACATGGACCTGAACGAGACCAAGCTGGCCAACGCCATCAAGGCCCGTCGCCTGCGCCCGGCCCACCCGGACGAGATCCGGGCCATCGGCGCGGAACCCGGCTACGGCTCCCCCATCGGCATCCGGCGAGAGAATGTCCTGGTGGTGGTGGACGACCTGATCCCCCGCAGCCCCAACCTGGTGGCCGGCGCGAACAAGCCCGACACCCACTACCGGAACGTGAACTACGGCCGAGACTTCACCGCGGACCGGGTGGCGGACATCGTGGCCGCGGCCCCGGGCCACGCGTGCCCGGTCTGCGAATCCCCCCTGCGCGCGGAGCGGGGCGTGGAGGTGGGCAACATCTTCAAGCTGGGCACCAAGTACAGCGAGGCCATGGGCGCCACCTTCCAGGACGAGGACGGCCAGATCCGACCCATCGTCATGGGGTGCTACGGCATCGGCAGTGGACGGCTCATGGCCAGCGTCATCGAGCTGAACCACGACCCCCACGGCATCATCTGGCCGGTGAGCATCGCACCCTACCACGTCTATCTGGTGGGCCTGGGCACGGCCAAGGCCCACCAGGTGGTGGAGGCCGCGGACCGGATCTACTTCGAGCTCACCCAGGCCGGCATCGAGACCCTCTACGACGACCGGGACGAGCGGGCCGGGGTCAAGTTCAACGACGCAGACCTCATCGGCCTCCCCGTCCGGCTGACCGTGGGCGGCCGAGGCCTGGAACGGGGCGTGGTGGAGCTGCGCAACCGACGCACCGGCGAGACCCAGGAGGTGCCGGTAGACCGGGTGATCCAGGGGGTGCGGGCCGTCCTGGACCAGGAATGGGCCCGCCTGCGGGCCATGTTGAAGGAGGAGACCCTGTGAGCCGAGACCACGGTGGGCCCTGGTGGCAACAGGGCGTGATCTACCAGATCTACCCTCGCTCCTTCCAGGATACCGACGGGGACGGCGTCGGCGACCTGCCCGGCATCCAACGTCGGCTGGACTACGTCCACTCCCTGGGCGTGGAGGCGATCTGGCTCTCCCCCATCTACCCCTCTCCCATGGCGGACTTCGGCTACGATGTGGCCGACTACACCGACGTGGACCCGATCTTCGGCACCCTGGAGGACTTCGACCGGCTCCTGGCCGCCTGCCACCAACGGGGCCTGAAGCTCATCCTGGACCTGGTCCCCAACCACACCTCGGACCAGCACCCCTGGTTCCTGGAAAGCCGCAGCAGCCGGGACAACCCGAAACGGGACTGGTACATCTGGCGAGACCCGGCCCCGGGCAGCAGCCCGGACCGCCCCCTCCCGCCCAACAACTGGCGCAGCTTCTTCGGCGGCCCCGCCTGGACCTACGACGAGGCCACGGGCCAGTTCTACCTGCACCAGTTCCTGAAAGAGCAGCCGGAACTCAACTACCGCAACCCAGAAGTCCTGGCCGCCATGCTGGACGTCATGCGCTTCTGGCTGGCCAGGGGGGTGGACGGCTTCCGAGTCGATGTGCTCTGGCTCCTCATGAAGGACCCGGAGTTCCGGGACGAGCCCCCCAACCCGGACTGGGACGGGGTGGACCCCCACCAAGGCCTCCTCCACATCCACACCCAGAACCGGCCCGAGGTCCACCCCATCATCCGTCGGATGCGGGCGGTGATGGACGCGTTCACCCGGAACACCGGCCGGGAACGGGTGATGATCGGCGAGATCTACCTGCCCATCCCCGATCTGGTGAACTACTACGGAGAGAACGGAGACGAGTGCCACCTGCCCTTCAACTTCCACCTGCTGGACACCCCCTGGCAGGCCCAGGCCGTGCGCCGCCTGGTGGACACCTACGAGGCCGCCCTGCCCGCCGGAGCCTGGCCCAACTGGGTCCTGGGGAACCATGACCGAAGTCGAGTGGCCAGCCGCCTGGGACAGGCCCAGGCCCGGGTGGCCCAGATGCTCCTCCTCACCCTGCGGGGCACGCCCACCTGCTACTACGGGGACGAGCTGGGCATGGAGGACGTGCCCATCCCCTTGGCGCAGATGCAGGACCCCCGGGCCCTGAACCAGCCAGAGATCGCCCACCTGGTGGGACGAGACCCGGCCCGTACGCCCATGCAGTGGGACGACTCCCCCCACGCCGGTTTCTGTGCCCCCGACGTGGAACCCTGGCTGCCCCTGGCGGCGGACTTCCCCAGCCGCAACGTGGAGGTCCAGTCCCAGAACCCCACCTCCATGCTCCGCCTCTTCCAGGCCCTGGCTTGCCTGCGCCGGACAGAGCCGGCCCTGCACCGGGGACGCTACCGAGCCGTGGAGGCCGTCCCCCACCCGGCATCGGTGTTCGCCTACCTCCGGGAACACGGGACAGGACGCTTCCTGATGGTGCTGAACTTCGGCCAGGCGGAGCATCTCCTGGACTTCCGGCACCTGGGGGCCCAGGGAACCATTCGGGTGTCCACGGACATGCGCACCCAGGGCCCTGTGTCCCTGGCCGAGCTGCCGCTGGCCCCCAACCAGGGGCTGGTGATCCAGCTCTGAAGACCGAGGACGCCGGGGGAAGGAGGACACCGCCCGGACCGGGTGGGCCGCGAGCACGGCGAGATCGGGGTCGAAAGATCCATCGTCGATTTGACCGAAAGGAACAGGTGCGGTATACTTGGAGAGGCAAGGGGCCCACTAGCTCAATTGGTAGAGCAGCTGACTCTTAATCAGCGGGTTCGAGGTTCGAGTCCTCGGTGGGTCACCAGAAGGCCGATGGCTTTCCATCGGCCTTTTCTGTGTTTGCCCTTCGCGCCGTCCCAACCCGGGCACCCCCCTCCTCATCGGTCCTGGAAGGACGCGAGGGGTGCGGCCAGGGGGAACCGGGTCGCCCCCGCCCCCCTGCTCGTGGCATGGCGCCCGTGGATGCATCGGCTTGAGGGACAACGTCCGGATACCCCCCGGCCGTGAAGGACCGAGCTGAAGAGGGGAGTCGCCCCCCGATACGGGACGCCGACTCCTGTACCGGCCCCACGTGTCGCGCCTGCCGCCCCTTCCCATCCCACATGGAGGAACACCCCCATGACCCGACCCGTGACCTTGGCCCTGATCGGTGCCGGCGCTCGAGGCGCCTACGCGTACGGCAGCTATGCCCTGGCCCACCCCGGGGAGGTCCGCTTCGTCGCCGTGGCCGAGCCGGATCCCATCCGTCGGCAGCGGTTCGCGGAGACCCACGACCTGGACGACGACCGCTGCTTCGAGAGCTGGGAGGAGCTGTTGAGCCGAGGACAGATGGCCGACGGCATCCTCATCGCCACCCAGGACCAGCTCCACGTGGAGCCCACCGTGGCCGCGCTGGAGGCCGGCTACCACGTCCTCCTGGAGAAGCCCATGGCCCACACCCTGGAAGGCTGTGTGCGCCTGGTCCAGGCCGCGGAGCGCACCGGCCGCATCCTCCAGATCTGCCATGTGCTCCGCTACACCCCCTTCTGGCAGACCCTCCACCGGATCGTCACCTCGGGCGAGCTGGGGGACATCGTCACCGTGGAGCACCGGGAGAACGTGGCCTGGTGGCACATGGCCCACAGCTTCGTCCGGGGAAACTGGCGCCGGGCAGAGCTCTCCAGCCCCATGATCCTGGCCAAATGCTGCCACGACCTGGACCTGTTGGTGTGGAATCTGCAACGGCCCGTGGTCCGTCTCTCCTCCGTGGGCTCCCTGATCCACTTCCGGCCGGAGAACGCGGGCCCCGAGATCCCGGAGCGCTGCACCGACGGCTGCCCCATCGAGGCCCAGTGCCCCTTCTCCGCGCTCGGCATCTACCTGGATGCCCGGCTGCTGCCCGGTCCTCGCGCCCTGGAGCCGGGAGAGACCGCGCCGCCGGTCTGGCCCTTCATCACCATGACCGACGACCTGACCTGGGAGGGCCGTCGACGGGCCATCGAGGACGGACCCTACGGCCGCTGTGTCTACCGCTGCGACAACGACGTGGTGGACCACCAGGTGGTCTCCATGGAGCTGGAAGGGGGGACCTCGGTGGTGCTGGTCATGCACGGCCATTCCAACGAGGAACACCGCTCCATGCGCTACGACGGCACCCGGGCCACCCTCCGCGCCCGCTTCGGCAACCCCTCTGAGATCGTCCTCCATCCCCACGGGGGCACGCCCCAGCCGATCCCCATTCCCCAGACCCAGGGAGGGGGCCACGGCGGGGGCGACTGGGGGACCTTCCGGGCCTTCCTCCAGGTGCTGCGGGGGGAGACCGCCCCCCTGACCGATGTCCGGACCTCCCTGGAAAGCCACCTGTTGGCCTTCGCCGCGGAGGAGGCCCGCCTGACCCATGGGGTGGTGGAGATGGCCCCGTTCCGCGCCCGGGCCGAGCAGCTCACCGCCCGCACCCAGGAAGGAGAGCCATGAGCGGCCGCTACTACGAGGACTTCCAGGTGGGCGACGTGTACGAACACCCGCTGGGGCGCACTGTCCTGGCCGCGGACAACGTCTGGTTCACCCTGCTCACCATGAACCCGAACCCCATCCACTTCGACGCCCACTACGCGGCCCAGACGGAGTGGGAACGCCCCCTGGTGGACTCCACCTTCACCCTGGCCCTGGTCACGGGCCTCTCGGTGGCCGATGTCTCCCAGAACGCGGTCAACCTGGGCTGGGAACAGGTCCGGCTCCCCGCGCCGGTCTTCGAGGGGGACACCCTCTACGCGCAGAGCCAGGTCCTGGAGAAGCGGGAGTCCCGCTCCCGGCCCCACATGGGCATCGTCAAAGTGCGGACCATCGGCTACAACCAGGACGGCGTGGTGGTGATCGAGTTCGTCCGCACCCTCCTGGTCTACAAGCGGGACCACGGTCCCCAGAGCCATCGGCCCCGCCCACGGCAAGGATAGGCCACGCCCCCTATGGTGCCATGCCCACCGCGGTCTTTCGATTCTACGCGGAGCTCAACGACTTCCTGCCGCCCAGCCGGCGCCAGGTGGCCTTCCCCCACACCTTTCAGGCCGGAGCCACGGTCAAGGACCGCATCGAGGCCCTGGGGCCCCCACACCCTGAAGTGGAGCTGATCCTGGTGGATGGGCGCCCCGTGGGCTTCGACTACCAGGTCCAACACGGGGATCGGGTGGGGGTGTACCCGCCCTTCCATCGGCTTCCCCTGCCAGAGGGGAGTCCGATGCTGCGTCCCCCCCTGCCCCGGCCCGTTCGCTTCGTGCTGGACACCCACCTGGGACGCCTGGCCGCGTACCTGCGCATGTTGGGGTTCGACGCCCTCTACAGCAACGCGTGGGACGATGCAGCCCTGGCCCACACGGCCGCGGCCCAGGGGCGGGTGCTCCTCAGCCGAGACCGCGGCCTGCTCAAGCGGAGCGTGGTGGTCCACGGCTACTGCCTCCGCTCCCTGGATCCCACCGCCCAGCTGATGGAGGTCCTCCATCGCTACGCCCTGGGCCCGGAGATCGCCCCCTTCCACCGCTGCCTGAGCTGCAACGGGGTGATGGAGCCGGTGGCCAAGGAGGCCGTGCTGGAACAGTTGGAACCCCTGACCCGGCTCTACTACGACGAGTTCCATCGCTGCACCCAGTGCGGACAGGTCTACTGGCGAGGATCCCACCATGCCCGGATGGAACGCTTCCTGGAGGAGGTGCTCCACCGCCTGAACGGGCCCAATTTGGCAGGCCCTCGCCAGGGGCACTATAATCCATAGCAGTCGTCCCCATCACCGGCAAAGATTGTTGGCAGATCCACCGCAACCCAACACCACGCTCCAAAGGAGAGAACGTTGAAGCTCCACGAATACCAGTCCAAACGGATCTTCGCCCGGTACGGGATCCCCATCCCCGAGGGAGAGGTGGCCACCACCCCCGAGGAGGCCCGAGCCCTCGCGGCCCAACTGGGCAGGCCCGTGGTCATCAAGAGCCAGGTCCTGGTCGGCGGCCGGGGCAAGGCAGGAGGCATCCGTCTGGCCCACACACCCGAGGAGGCCGAGGCGGTGGCCCGCGAGATCCTGGGCATGGAGATCAAGGGGCTGCCGGTGCGCAAGGTCCTGGTGGACGAAGCTGCGGAGATCCGCGCCGAACTCTACCTGGGCGCGGTGCTGGACCGCCAGCACCGCCGGATCGCGGTGATGGCCTCCAGCGAAGGCGGGGTGGACATCGAGGAGGTGGCCGCCCGCTCGCCCGAGAAGATCGTCACCGTCCGCCCCCATCCCCTCATGGGCCTGCAGGACTACCACGCCCGCAGCCTGGCCTTCGGCATCGGCCTGCCCAAGGAACATGTCCGGGCCTTCACCCAGATCGCCCGAGGGCTCTACCAGGCCTTCGTGGAGAACGACGCCACCCTGGCAGAGATCAACCCCCTGGTGATCACCGGCCAGGAGCGTCTCCTGGCCGTGGACGGCAAGATCGTGTTGGACGACAGCGGCCTGGCCCGGCACCCGGATCTGGCCGCGCTGCGGGATCCCGACGAGGAGACCCCCGCGGAGCGGGAAGCTCGGGAACATGGCCTGAGCTACATCCAGTTGGATGGCGAGATCGGCTGCATGGTCAACGGCGCGGGGCTGGCCATGGCCACCATGGACGTGGTGAAGCTCTACGGCGGCAGCCCGGCCAACTTCCTGGACATCGGCGGAGGCGCCCGGGCCGAACAGGTCGCGGTGGCCCTGCGCCTGATCCTGGGCGATCCTCGGGTGAAGGCCGTCCTGGTCAACATCTTCGGCGGCATCACCCGATGCGACGAGGTGGCCCAGGGCCTGCTCCAGGCCATGGAGGCGGTCCGACCTCAGGTGCCCTTCGTGGCCCGCTTGGTGGGAACCAACGAGGAGGAGGGACGACGGATGCTCCAGGAAGCGGCCTTCCCCATCTTCACGGCCACCTCCCTGGTGGACGCCGCGCAGAAAGCCGTTGCCGCAGCGAAAGGAGAGCCCATCCCATGAGCATCCTGGTTGGCAAGGAGACCCGCCTGGTGGTCCAGGGCATCACCGGCCGGGAAGGCACCTTCCACACTCGACAGATGATCGAGTACGGCACCCAGGTGGTGGCCGGCGTCACCCCGGGCAAAGGCGGCGAGTGGGCCGTGGACAACGTCCCGGTCTTCGACACCGTGGCCGAGGCGGTGAAGGCCACGGACGCCAACACCAGCATCCTCTTCGTGCCGGCCCGTTTCGCCCCCGACGCGATCCTGGAGGCCGCAGACGCGGGCATCCAGCTGGTGATCTGCATCGCGGAGAACATCCCCGCCCTGGACATGGCCCGGGTTCGGGCCTACCTGGAGACCACCCACACCCGCCTCATCGGCCCGAACTGTCCGGGCCTGATCACCCCCGGCCAGGCCAAAGTGGGCATCATGCCCGGACACATCCACACCCCTGGCCACGTGGGGATCGTCAGCCGGTCCGGCACCTTGACCTACGAGGTGGTCTACGCGCTGACGGCCCGGGGCATCGGCCAGAGCACGGCCGTGGGCATCGGTGGCGATCCCATCGTCGGCACCTCCTTCCTGGACGTGTTGCAGATGTTCCAGGAAGATCCCCAGACCGAACAGGTGGTGCTGATCGGGGAGATCGGCGGCACCGATGAACAGCGGGCCGCCCAGTTCATCGCCGAGCACATGACCAAGCCGGTCACCGCGTTCATCGCCGGCCAGACCGCGCCGCCGGGCAAGCGAATGGGCCATGCCGGCGCGATCATCGCGGGCGGCGAGGGCACCGCCGCGGAGAAGATCGCCGCCCTCCGAGCGGCCGGCGCCCAGGTGGCCCACCACCCCGAGGAGATCGCGGAGCTGGTGGCCCGCAACCTGGCCTGACCCGGGGAGCCGGGAAGATCGCAGAGGCACGGCTCATCGCCGTGCCTCTCTGCGTCTGCCCACGGAGTGGCGGAGTACGGCCGCTGCGCGCTCGGAGCCCACGGCGCTGCGCCTGCGGCGGCCCGCCCCCAGGGCCGATGGAAAACCCCGGGAACCGCTCCTCGGCCCGGTTCGCCCTGGGCCTTGGACCCAGAAGACGGCCCTAGACCCCGTTCCCGTTGGGGGTCACCCACCCGTCTCGCAACGCGACCAGGACCGCCTCGGTTCGACTGTTCACGTTCATCTTGCTGAAGATGTTGCTCAGGTGGGTCTGCACCGTCCGCTCGGAGATGACCAGTTCCCGGGCGATCTCCTTGTTCGTGTACCCCCGCAGCAGCGCCCGCATGACGTCCATCTCCCGACGGGTCAGGCGCTGGTGGATGTTCCGCCGACGCTGGGGGGTGGGCTCCTGCTGCTGCTCCTGACGCTGGTAGCGGTTGGCCCGCTCCAGGATGTCCTCGGCCAGCGCGGAACGCTGGGCCCGGGCCTGGCGGATGGTCTTCACCAGATCGCTGGCCGCGGCCGACTTGAGCACGTAGCCCACCGCGCCGGCCTTGAGCATCTCCGCGATGGTGGCATCGTCCTCCGACGCGGTGAGGCCGATGACCAGAACCTCGGGCATCATCACCTGGAGACGCCGGGTGGCCTCGATCCCGGTCATGATGGGCATGTGGACGTCCATGAGGACCACATGGGGGCGAAGCCCGGTCTGGATCTTCTCCAGCGCATCGGCGCCGTTGCTGGCCTCGCCCACCACGAGGATATCGTCCTCCATCTCCAACAGGGAGCGCAGGCCCTGGCGAACCAACTGATGATCGTCGGCCAGGAAGACTCGGATGGTGCGCATTGGGGTCGACTCCTTTCTGTCCAGCCAGAGTGCGAGAACCGAGTTGCCGTCCAAGGGGGATCCCGGGGGAAGCATCGCGCACGGCCAGGCCGAAACTCCGCCCATTGGCGTACGCAATATGGGTCTTTTCCGGGCATGACCACTTGTCCCTACTATCAATTATCTAGGCCTTTTGTACAATAGGCCTCTAGTACTATTCCGGGATTTTCCCCGGCCCTCCTGGGGCGCTGCTCCAGGAGGAGACCGGTCTGCAACCGAACGAGAACATCCCTCTGGTTGACTCAGGACAGTTCACATCCAGCCCAGCGGAAGCTCCACCCACCGCCCTCCAGGCCCTGCCCGGGCGTGGACGCGGCAACGCTATGGACACCCAGACCCTGCGCGACGCCATGCAACGCATCCGCCCCATCACCCCCCCGGATCGTCTGCAACAGCTCGCCGCGTGGTGGGCCTCCCTTCCGGCAGCCCGGCAGGTAGCCGAGGTCCCGGCGCGCCGGGCCGTATTCGGCCTGGCCTGCCATCGACCCGTTCCACCGGAAGGCGCCGAGCCCCCCGTGTAGCGGCCTGGGTGCTCCCTCAAGGGCCTCCTTCCCGGTGGAAGGGGGCCCTTCGCCGTTTTCAGGGGCGTCGGTCTCTCGGTCGCCCCCGCGCCATCCTCGCGGAAAGGAGGTACAACACCATGGCCACCCGCCACCCAGGAGCCCAGGTCCACGTGAACGGACCGACCGTGCCCGGCCAGGACCGGATCCTCACCCCAGAGGCTCTGACCTTCCTGGCCGCGCTCCACGGACATTTCGAAGGACGACGCCAGGAGCTGCTCCAACATCGCCGTGCCCGGCAGGCCCGGCTGGACGCGGGCGAGCTGCCGGATTTCCTGCCGGAGACCCAGGAGATCCGACAGGCCGCGTGGCAGGTCGCCCCGGCGCCCCCCGATCTGGAGCGCCGCTGGGTGGAGATCACCGGCCCTGTGGACCGGAAGATGATGATCAACGCGCTGAACTCCGGCGCGGACGTCTTCATGGCGGACTTCGAGGACGCGCACGCGCCCACCTGGGCCAACTGCATCCAGGGCCAGATCAACCTGGTGGACGCGGTCCGCCGTCGGATCCGTCTGGACGACCCAGAGCGGGGCAAGCGCTATGAGCTGAAGGAGGAGATCGCCACCCTGCTGGTCCGCCCCCGGGGCTGGCACCTGGTGGAGAAGCACCTCCAGGTGGACGGCGCGCCCATCTCCGCCAGCCTGTTCGACTTCGGTCTGTACGTCTTCCACAACGCCCAGGAGCGCCAGCGCCAGGGCACCGCCTGCTACTTCTACCTGCCCAAGCTGGAGAGCCACCTGGAGGCCCGCCTGTGGAACGACGTCTTCGTCTTCGCCCAGGAATATCTGGGGATTCCCAGGGGCTCCTTTCGAGCCACCGTGCTCATCGAGACCATCCTGGCCGCCTACGAGATGGACGAGATCCTCTACGAGCTCCGGGAACACGCCTCGGGCCTGAACGCGGGCCGGTGGGACTACATCTTCAGCATCATCAAGAAGTTCCGCAGAGACCCCACCCGGATCCTCCCTGACCGGGCCCAGGTGACCATGACCGTGCCCTTCATGCGGGCCTACACCGAGCTGCTGGTGCGCACCTGTCATCGCCGGGGCGCCCACGCCATCGGCGGCATGGCGGCCTTCATCCCCAGCCGTCGGGACCCCCAGGTAAACCAGCAGGCCTTCGCCCAGGTGCGGGCCGACAAGGAACGGGAGTCCGCGGACGGCTTCGACGGCACCTGGGTGGCCCACCCGGATCTGGTTCCCCTGGTCCGGGAGATCTTCCAGGAGAGGCTCCAGGGGCGGCCCCACCAGAAGGAACGACTGCGAGAGGACGTCCAGGTCACCGGGGAGGACCTGCGGACGATCCACGTGCCCGGAGGCACCGTCACGGAACGGGGCCTGCGACTGAACGTGGACGTCTCCCTCCAGTACCTGAACGCATGGCTCCAGGGCAACGGGGCCGCGGCCATCTACAACCTGATGGAGGACACCGCCACCGCGGAGATCAGCCGCTCCCAGATCTGGCAGTGGATCGAGCACGGCGTCCGCATGGACGACGGCCGGCCCATCACCCGGGAGCTGTACCGCACCATCCGGGCCCAGGAGCTGGCCCGCCTGGGTGGCCCGGGGCACCAACGTTACCGGGACGCGGCGGAGATCCTGGATCGCCTGGTCCTGGACGACGACTTCGTGGAGTTCCTGACCCACATCGCGTACGAGTACCTGGAATGAGAAAGGGCCGGGGGCCTCCTGGGGCCCCACGGCTCGCGCGTTTGGCCGGATCTGCCTTCCCGGAGGGTACCCATGAACCGCACAGACAGACATTCCCAGACCCATGCCGAACGCCTGCGGGAACAGGCCCGGGCCCTGGAACGGCGCTGGGCCACGGACCCGCGCTGGCAGGGCCTCCGCCGGGACTACACCGCGGAGGACGTGATCGCCCTGCGCCCCTCCATCCCCCTGGAGCACAGCCTGGCCCGACATGGGGCCGAGCGCCTCTGGCAGCTCCTGCACCGAGAGCCCTACGTGGCCACCTTCGGCGCGGTCACCGGCGCCCAGGCGGTCCAGATGGTCAAGGCTGGTCTGCAGGCCCTCTACGTGAGCGGCTGGCAGGTGGCCGGGGACGCCAACCTGGCCGGCCACACCTACCCCGATCAGAGCCTCTACCCGGCCAACAGCGGGCCCCACCTGGTGCGGCGGCTCAACCGGGCCCTCATGCGGGCCGACCAGGTGGAGCGCGTCGAGGGACGGGACGGCTCCCACTTCTACGTGCCCATCGTGGCCGACGGGGAGGCCGGCTTCGGTGGCCCCCTGAACGCCTTCGAGCTCATGCAGGCCATGATCGAGGCCGGGGCCGCGGGCGTCCACTTCGAGGACCAGCTCGCCTCGGCCAAGAAGTGCGGCCATATGGGCGGCAAGGTCCTGGTGCCCACCTCCACCTTCATCCACACCCTCCAGGCGGCTCGCCTGGCCGCGGACGTGATGGACGTGCCCACCCTCCTCATCGCCCGCACCGACTCCCTGGACGCGACCCTGATCACCTCGGATGTGGACGAGCGGGACCGACCGTTCGTCCTGGAGGAGCGGACGCCAGAGGGGTACTTCCGCATCCGCAACGGCATGGAGGTGGCCGTCCAACGGGCCCTGGCCTACGCGCCCTACGCGGACATGCTCTGGTGCGAGACCAAGACCCCAGACCTGGAACAGGCCCGTCGATTCGCAGAGGCCATCCACCGGGAGTACCCGGGCAAGCTCCTGGCCTACAACTGCTCGCCCTCGTTCAACTGGCGGCGCTACCTGGACGAACAGACCATTGCCCGGTTCCAGCGCGAGCTGGCGGCCATGGGCTATCGCTTCCAGTTCGTCACCCTGGCCGGCTGGCACCTTCTCAACTACCACACCTTCCACCTGGCCCGCGGCTACCGGGACCGGGGGATGCAGGCCTACGTGGAGCTCCAGGAGGCGGAGTTCGCCGCGGAGGACCAGGGCTACACAGCCACCCGCCACCAGCGGGAGGTGGGAGCCGGGTACTTCGACCGGGTGCTCCTGGCCGCCACCGGTGGGCGGGCCTCCACCGCGGCCCTGGCCGGCTCCACCGAGGCGGAGCAGTTCCTCTGAACCCAGCAGCCCGACATGGCTCGGCGGAACGTCGGCGGCCGGGGTGGCCTGCCCCCCGGTGGGCCATGTCGGGCCCCAGCCCCTCACTTCAGGATGTATCGGGTGCCTCGCTTGCTGCCCACCTTGATGAGCAGCCCCTTCTGGACCAGGTCGGCCAGGTCCAGGCGGAGGGTCTCGGGGCTCACGTGGGGGCAGAGGGTCCGATATTCCCGATTGGTGATGGCGCCGTGGCGTTGGACGTACTCCATGGCCTTGATCTGGCGCTCGTTCATGTTCTGTTCCCACCGGGGGACCACCCGGGCCGGGTCCCGTCGATTGTAGAGGCGCACCACAAACCGGTCCGGGGTGGCGTCGAACTCCGGAGGGGGGTGGCCGGCCTGGACCATCTCCTCGATCATGCGATCCACGCCCAGGCCCAGCTCCTCGATGTAGCCCCACTGGAAGAGCCCGTTCACGATCCGGGGGTTGCGGCTGTAATGCTCGTCCACGATGTTGTCCAGGGTGATGTGGGCCGGCAGGCCGCCGGGGCTGAGGATCTCCAGCCGATCCGTGTACATGCGGATCTCGATGCTCCGCCCTGTCAGCCGGTAATCCCGGTGGGCCACCGCGTTCACCAGGGCCTCCCGGACGGCCTGTTCCGGGTATTCCAGGGCCTCCTCCCGCTCCAGGCCCTTCACCACCGCGGCCTTGTCCATCTCCTCCCAGGTCACCCGCCATGCCCGCTCGATGATCCGGGCCAGGGGCCCCACGATCTCCTCCCGACGGCCGTGGCCCAGGGTGCCCTCCGGCCCTCGAGGTTGGACATGGTCGAACTTGACGAAGATGGCCCGGCTGTGGGGCAGGTAGAGCTGGGGTTCCCGGCCGAAGAGCAGGAGCCCGCTGACCGTGGGGGTGCCGTCTGGGGTGAGCGCGCCGATCTGGCGCAGGAGTTTGGGGGTGGGAAGAGGAGCACTGCGGGGGCTACGCCGCTGCCGCTTCTCCAGGTATTCCTCGATGACATCCCCGTCCAGGTCCTCGAAGGAGGTCCCTGGCACGGGCTGGAGCTCCAGCTCTCCCACGAAGCGGCCTTCCAGGCGGTCTTCCTCGGCCATCTTCAGGGTGCGGTTCTCCCGGCCGGCCCGGATGACCACCCGGCCGTCGATCAGGCGGTGGACCTCGTTGCTCCGGGGCACCCACAGCATGACCACCGGTCCGGCCGGGGTCTCCTCCTGGTGCCATCGGGTCACCACCGGGGGCAGGCACAGGGAGAGCGCGGCCCGCAACGCGCCGGCCACCTCCTCGTCCAGCAACAGGTCGCCCACCGCGCCCTCGGGGTCCACGCCCAGGACCACCGTTCCCCCTGCGGTGTTCGCGAAGGCCACCAGGGTCTCCGCGATCCGGTCGGGGGTGGGCTCCGGCAGGAACTCCAGCTGGAGGCCAGGTCCTTCGCTGAGGAAACGGCGCAGGTTCGGCTTCGGCACCATGGGAGATCCAGAGGCCAGCGGGCCGTCCAGACGACGGCGGTCGAGACGGTGTCGGGTCCTGGAGCGTCCGTGGAGGGCCGGCCGGCGGACTACTCCACGGGCACGGCCTCAGGAGGTCGGGCCGGAGCCCCGGACTCTGTCGTCTCCGGTCGGCGGGCCAGGTCCTCGTGGTGGATCACGGCCAGGGCGGCCACCGCGTCCTCCTTGGCCAGGTTCACGATCCGAACCCCTCGGGTGCTGCGGCCCATGCGGCTGATGCTCGCCACCCGGGTCCGCAGGACGATCCCCTGGCTGGTGATGACCGTGATCTGGTCCTTGTCGTGGACCACCCGGGCGGCCACGATGGGCCCCACCTGGTCCAGGCGCCGATGGTCCGTGGTCCACACGCCCTGGGTGTAGCGACTGTGGACGGGATACTCCGTCAGAGGAACCCGTTTGCCCCATCCCTGTTCGTGGAGGACCAGGAGATCGCCGCCGGGCTCCACCACGTCGAAGCCCGTCACCTCGTCCCCTTCCCGCAGGCGAATGGCCCAGACCCCGGCAGCCGTGCGCCCCATGGCCCGGACCTGGGTCTCGTGGAAACGGAGGGCCTTCCCCAGCCGGGTGACCACGATGAACTCCTGGTCTCCCTGGGTCAGCCGAGCCCACTCCAGGGAGTCTTCCGGATCCAGGCTCATGGCGATGAGGCCGCTGGCCCGCACATTCGCGAAGGCCGCGGCCTCCACCCGCTTGATCCGGCCTCGCCGGGTGAGCAGGGTGATGTACTCGGCCTGCTGGAAGTCCGCCACCGTGAGCATGGTGGTGACCCGTTCCCCGGGCTGCAGGGAGAGGACGTTCGCGATGTGGACCCCCTTGGCCGTCCGTCCCCCTTCGGGGAGCTCGTAGACCCGGCTGGCGTAGACCCGTCCCTGGTCGGTGAAGAAGAGGATGTGGTCCAGGGTCCGGGCAAAGCGCAGATCCACCACCTCGTCCTCGCCCCGGGTGGCCATGCCCTTGACCCCGCGACCGCCCCGTCCCTGGGCCCGGAACGCGGAGGCCGGGGTGCGCTTGATGTAGGCTCCGGCGCTGTAGCTGATGAGCACGTTCTCCTGGGGGATCAGGTCCTCTTCCCGGAAATCGCCGCTGGCATGGGGGACGATGTGGGTACGTCGCTCGTCGCTGTACTTCTCCTTCAGCTCCAGGATGTCCTTCCGGATCAGGTCCCGGATCTTCGCCGGGTGGGCCAGCAGGTCCTCCAGGAAGGCGATGCGGGCCTTCACCTCCTGGTACTCCTCCTCGATCTTCTGCCGCTCCAGAGCTGCCAGCCGTCGGAGCTGCAGGTCCAGGATGGCCTGGGCCTGGACCTGGGAGAGGCTGAAACGGTCCATGAGCTGGGTGCGGGCCTCCTCCGCGCTGGCTGCGTTGCGGATGGTCTCGATCACCTGGTCCAGGTGCTGGAGGGCGGTGCGCAGGCCCTCCAACACGTGGGCCCGCTCCCGGGCCTTGGCCAGCTCGAACTGGCTGCGCCGGGTGATGACATGGATGCGATGTTCGATGTAGACCAGCAGGGCCTTGCGGAGGCTCAGGGGCACGGGCTCCCCGTCCACCAGTGCCAGGCTGTTGACACCGAAGGTGGTCTGGAGGGGGGTGTACTTGAAGAGCCGGTTCAGCTCCTTCTTGGGAGAACACCCCCTCTTGAGCTCGATGACGATGCGCATGCCCGAGCGATCGCTCTCGTCCCGCAGGTCGCTGATGCCGTCCAGCTTGCCCCCGCGGACCAGCTCGGCGATGCGCTCCAACAGGGTGGACTTGTTGAGCTGGTAGGGGATCTCGGTGACCACAATGCGGAAACGGCCGCCCCGGGTCTCCTCCACCTGGGTGCGGGCCCGGACCAGGACCCGCCCTCGCCCTGTGGCGTAGGCCTGGCGGATGCCCTCCACGCCCAGGATGAGCCCGCCGGTGGGGAAGTCCGGCCCCTGGACGAACTGCATCAGCTCGTCCAGGGCCACCTCTTCCCGCCGATCCCAGTGGTCGATGAGGTAGGCCACCGCGTCCGCGATCTCTCCCAGGTTGTGGGGGGGGATGTTGGTGGCCATGCCCACCGCGATGCCCGCGGAGCCGTTCACCAACAGGTTGGGCAGCTTGGCCGGCAGGACCGCGGGCTCCTCCAGGCTGTCGTCGAAGTTCGGCATCCAGTCCACCGTGTCCATGTCGATGTCCTGGAGCATCTCCTCCGCCAGCCGGGTGAGCCGGGCCTCGGTATAGCGCATGGCCGCGGGGCTGTCGCCGTCGATGGAGCCGAAGTTGCCCTGGCCGTCCACCAGGGGGTAGCGCAGGCTGAAGTCCTGGGCCATCCGGGCCATGGCGTCGTAGACCGCGCTGTCGCCGTGGGGGTGGTATTTGCCCAACACTTCCCCCACGATCCGGGCGCTCTTCTTGTAGGGGCCGTTGGCCCGGAGCCCCATGTCGTGCATGGCGTAGAGGATGCGCCGATGTACGGGCTTCAGCCCGTCCCGGGCATCCGGGAGAGCCCGGGCCACGATGACACTCACCGCGTAGTCCAGGAACGCGGCCCGGATCTCGTCCTCGATGCTCACCTCTTCCACGTAGCGGGCAAAGCGGCCGTTGGAGTGAAGACGGCCATCCTCAGGGGATTCACTCAAAGGGCGATTGCCGTTGCCGCGGGTCTCCTCGTTGCTCATGGACGGTCTCACCGCTCAGGGGGGTATCCGGCTTGTTCTGAAACGGACGTTCGATATATTATACCCCATCAGGCCCGGTTTTCTCGAACCGGAGACCCCGGGCGACGGGCCTCGATTCCGGAACTCGGGCCTCTGGCCCTCCGCCCTGCACCATGGGGCATGGGGGGGACTGGTCTCGGGATGCGTCGACGGATCGGGGGCAACCCGATCGCCGCCGATCCGGGCAGCGCCTCGCGGGGCGCCCCACTCCAGGAGGAGAGATCCCATGGAACTGAGAGCCGACCACCTGGTCTACGCGGTGCCCGATCTGGAGGAGGCCACGGACCACATCCAGAGGACCTTCGGCGTCCTCCCCACCCCAGGGGGCAGCCATCCGGGCATGGGCAGCCGCAACGCACTGCTGGCCCTGGGGCCCGATCTCTACCTGGAGATCATCGGGCCGGATCCTGCCCAGCCCCCACCCGAGGGATCCCGTCCCTTCGGCCTGGATCAGCTCCAGATGCCTCGGCTCCGCACCTGGGCCGTGGCCACCCCCGACATCCAGGCAACGGTGGCCCAGGCCCGGGCCCGAGGCTACGATCCGGGCCCCATCGTGGCAGGCAGCCGGCTCACCCCCGATGGGGCCCGGATCGCCTGGCGCTCCACCATGGCCCACGGACAACGGGGCTGGCCCCCACCCGGGGACGGCCTGGTCCCCTTCCTCATCGAATGGGAGCCCGGCACGGTCCATCCTGCCCAGACCGCGGCCCAGGGCTGCCAGATGGTATCGCTGCGGGGGGAACACCCGTCTCCAGAGGCGATCCGCCCCATGCTGGAGGCACTGGGGGTGGTATTGGAGATATTGCCCGGCCCGGAACCGGCCCTGGTGGCCGTGATCCAGACCCCCAAGGGCACGGTGGTCCTACGCTGAGGAAGGGTCCCCGCGGAGGGGGCCGGACTACGGGCTTCGGATGGGGAAGAGATAGCGATCTCCGGGCTGGACGTCCAGCTCGCCCTCCGCGGTGGTCCAGGGGGGTGGAGCGTCCAGGGTGTAGGTGTAACGGCCCGGTTCGAAGCACTCCTCCTGCCGAGTGCCCTGGGCCAGGGAAAAGGCCTTTGTCCAGCCGTCCTCCGGCCGCACCACCGTCACGGCCACCTCGGCCTCCAGCCGATTCTCGAAGAGATAGCAGCCCAGCTCTGGATGGGGATCCGGGTTGCCTGCCCCGGAAAGGCCCTGGGGGCCGTCCTGGGGCTGGATGGGCGGCTGGGCACGGGGAATCGCCTCGCAGGGCTGGGAAAGGGCCACAAAGCGCGGGCTGCCCGCGATCCAGCCCACCACACCTCGGTCCACCACCACCTTCAGCCAGGCACATCCATCCACCTGGCCCATCACCCGCACCCGATCGCCTCGGGACACGACCCCCACCCGCTCGTAGTCCGTGCCGGGCCCTTCCCGGACGTTCAGGGCCCGGACCGTCACCGTGGCCGTGGGGCCCACGGCCAGCTCTGGGCCCAATGCCGGGCGGGCCTCGGTTCGGGCCAGGCGGGCCATGAGGGCCTCCAGCTCCTGCTCCGAGTCCACCTGGAGGGTGGCCAGGGCGTGCTCAAAGGCCTGGAAGGCCTGGCCATCCGGAATAGAGGCCGCCAACACCGCGGTCGGGCCGGCGCCCTCCTGGAAACGCAGCCATGCCACCGCCCAGACCGTCCCTGTATTCCCGCAGTTCACCCAGAGGTCGTATTCCCCCGAGTACCTGGACCGCTCCACCGGGTAGCGGTCGTCGTAGGTACAGAACTCGTCCAGGCGGAGCGCGTCCCGCACCGCCTCCCGGGCCGTCTCCGGATCGGGGACCACGGCCAGCATCAGCCCGGGTGCGGACCAGCCCCGCCGGTACTGCTCCAGATCCGGCGCGACCGACAGCCGGACACCCCGGGGAAGCTGGCCTGGCTCCCGGGTCCAGAGACCGCTGGCCACTTCCCCCCACGCGATGGGCACCTCCACAGCCAGGTAACCGTCCCAGGCCTGGACCGAGGTATACACCTGGGCCGCGGCGATCCCAGGAGCAGAGGCCCGGAGGGCGGCCCGGGGATCGGGCACATAGAAGCTGGTGATCCCCACCTCCAGGGCCTCCACATCGATCAACGACACGCTCTGGACCACGACCAGGACCAGATGGTCGTTGGCGGGCGGAGCCGCGGCCAACACGCTGGTCACCGTGCCTTGGCCGCCACATTCCGTCCAGATGGCCATGGCCCCCTGGTAGGTGCGGCCGCCCACCGTGTTGGTGTACTCGAAACGGTCCTCGAGGGTGCAGCTCTCCTCGTAGGTCCACGCATCCAACATCTGCGTGGGGGTGTAGACCTGGGCCAGGGTAGGAGAGACGTAGACCGCCAGGCCCGGCACGGTCCAGGAGGTGAGGAAACCCTCCACATCCGGGGCGAAGTAGAACCTCTGCCCCACCCGCCGGCCATCCAGCATCCAGGGCTCGCTGCGACGGTCGTCCCACGCTGTGGGCACCAGGAGGGTCAGGGCCGGATCCTGGAAGAGGTCGAACGCGGTCTCGTACTCGGACAGCTCCAGTTGTTCCCGGGGATCGAACGGGGCGGATTCCGGCGGCTCCTCCTTGTCCAGGGCCACGGTCAGGGTGGCCAGGAGGTGGTCCAACGCGTCCATGTCCTTGGCCCCCTGGGCCATGACCATCTGGACCAGCACCAGGAAGCCCCGTCCTGGAGGGGCCAGGGCGATGTTGACAAAGGTGCTCCCCGCGTCTCCGCAGTCGGTCCAGAGGTCGACATAGCCCGCCCAGGGGCCATCGCCCAGCTCTATCCGGTGGTCGTAGGTACAGACCCCGGCCAGGTCGATGGTGTCCAGGTACTCGGCCGGCGAGTACTCCTGGGCCAGACGTTGGGAGACACCGATGAAGGCCCCGGACTCGCCCCAGGTGTTGTAGAACGCGTCCAGGTCGGCGGCAGCGGCCAGGGAGTATCCCAGTTCAACCTCCTGCTCCTTCCAGGCCACCCCGCGAACATGGGACCAGGCCGCGGGGAGCTCCACCCGGATGATCCCTGCCTCGTCGGTGACGGCCGTGTACGCGGCGTAGCCGCTCTCCGGGGTATCCGGGCTCTCGGGGCCAGAGGAGACAACGCCCTCCAGGGCGATCCGGGCCGAGGCTGAGGCCGGCCGGAGGGGATGTCCGCCCACCTGGCCCACCAGAAGCGCGCCGGTGGCGGTCCGCAACACCCGCACGCCCAGGGTTTCTCCGGGCTCACGGCCACGCAGGAGGTCGCAGTAGATGGCCTTGGTGCCATCGGCGGCCAGGGGCATCCCGGCCATGGCCAACAGGAGATCGCCCGCCTCCAGACCCAGCCCCTCGGCCGGAGAGCCCGGATCCACCGAGGCCACCCAGATGCCCCGGCTGCCGTCCTCCAGCATCCTGGCCTGGCCGTTGATGCCCAGACCGGGGACCGCCTGGCCCTGGGACAACCTCTCCACCAGGGAAGCCGCCAGCTCTCCGGAGATGGCGAGGGATGGGCCAGCCTCCAGGCGATCCGCGTGGTTCACGCCCACCACCCTGCCCTGGGCATCCAGCAGGGGGCCGCCCGTGCTTCCGGGGTCGATGGGAGCATCGTGCACGATCCCCTGGCTCACCGAGGCCCAGGGGGTGTCGGCAGGGGTCCGGGGCCTGACCACAGCACCGGAGGCCAGGCTGAGGTCCAGGCCGTCCAGGGGAAATCCAGCCGCATAGACCGGGTCCCCCGCCCGAACGCGCCCTGGAGACCAGTCCAAGGTGGGGAAGCCCTCCCCCGCGATGTCGATGAGGGCCAGGTCCGCGCACTCCGCATAGCCCACGAGCCGAGCCTGGCGGGGTCGGTCCTCATCGGCCAGGCGCACCTTGATGAACGGTGCGCCCACCACCACCCGGCTGCTGGTGACGGCCAGGCCGCTGGGGTCCAGGATGAAGCCAGAGCCCTGTCGGGACGAACGAAGTCCCTCGGGCTCCATGAAGCCGCCGAAGGCCTCCACCCGGATCACGGCCCGCCGAGCGCCCTCCAGGGCAGGCGGTGGGTCCGACGCCCCCGGGGGCTCGTCCTCCTGGGCGTACAGGGGTGCGGCCAGGAGGAGCGCCACCACCAGCAAGGCCACCCCCCAGAGGGCGGGACGCACGCTTCGACGCTGTGGACCGGCCGGGGACATGCTGGCTCCTTTCACACGCCGGAATGATCCGCCAGAGCGGGGAGAGCGAGCTCCGTTGTCTCCACGGAGCAGTATAGCAGGAGGCCCCAGGGCTCACAACAAGGTCCGGGAGCTGGGAGCATCGCGTTCCACATCGCCCCGTTCCCTGTCCCTCGGTGCGGCACGGCCATGCTCCGGCATGGAGAGGGCATCCTGCTCTCCAGGAGCCTCCCTGGCGATGTCCGTGCTGTCTCGGGTCCTGCCGCGGGCAAGCACCCCCCGGACCTGAACGGGGGCCAACGAAAAACCCCACCGTATCTTCCGGTGGGGTGTTCAGGGGCGCCTAACGGGGCTCGAACCCGTAACCTCTTGATCCACAATCAAGCGCTCTGCCATTGAGCTATAGGCGCCACAAGGGCCTGCATTCGGCGTCGGCGGTCACCCATGAGGGTGGGGGAGGACCGGGGAGGGCTGGCCCACCCCGGCTCGCAGCTGGGGGACAGGGATTCGAACCCTGATTGACGGATCCAAAGTCCGTAGTCCTGCCATTAGACGATCCCCCACCGACCCCGATGGCAGAAAGAGGTGCCGAGGCCCAGACTTGAACTGGGGACACCGGCATTTTCAGTGCCGTGCTCTACCAACTGAGCTACCTCGGCAGAAGGGCCGACCCGAACGGTCGGCCCCAGAGGAGCGGGCGATGAGATTCGAACTCACGACCTTCTCCTTGGCAAGGAGACGTTCTACCGCTGAACTACGCCCGCTTGACTATGAACCTGCTTGTGCACCGACCGTCGTTCCGGCCCAGCCCACCGGCCCAAAAAGGTGGACCCGGTCGGATTCGAACCGACGATCTCCTCCTTGCAAGGGAGGCGCCTTCCCACTAGGCCACGGGCCCGTATACCCGGCTCAGGTGCCGACGAGAGGATTCGAACCTCCACGCCCTGACGGGCAATAGATCCTAAGTCTATCGCGTCTGCCAGTTCCGCCACGTCGGCACGGATGCAACCGGCCGGTGGCCCCCTGTCGGACGCCGACAGGCGCTGCGGTCACAGCGAACCGGGCCCGGATCACGGCGAGGAGGGACAAGGCGATGGAGAGACGGCTCGCCCGACGACCTCCCTGCTCCCTCCCTGGGAGGGATCCCCACTCGGAGTGGATGTACCCCCGATTCTGTGGGCCGGATCTCCGGCCTGCCGCCATCTGTCTCAGGGGCTCTGCCTTGAGAACGAAGCCCCTGGCGGTTTGTGGCTTGTCGGGTGTGACCCGACCTCGCCCGCACCGCTGCGACGAGATTTTACACCAGATTCACATCCGGCGCAAAACCCACTCGCCTTGCTCCCGGTCGCACGCTCGCCTAGCCGGCCCCGTTGCCGGGAACCGCTGGTGGGCTCTTACCCCACCCTTTCACCCCTTACCAGGCGCCGTATCCGGCGCCGGCGGGACTGCTCTCTGTTGCGGTTGTAGTCACACACCCGTTGCCGGATGTGTGCCCCCACTTCCGGTTTCGTGGGGCGACCTTGCCCAGCCACGCTGGCAGAGGGCCAGACGTGGCGGGCGGGGAGTCGGGAAGTTCCTCTGCCGACCCCACAGGCCGACAGCGGCGGCTGCATCCACTCCGAGCAGTCGACTGTGCTGTTAAGGTATCCAGGACAGCGCCCCACGGTCCGAATCCACGCTGCAGTGGGCGGAACCCCATAGGGCCATGCACGGCCCCATACTAGCATGGTCGGCCGCGTCCTGTCAAATCAGGCCCTCGAAAAACCCCTGGATTCCGGCGCGCTCCGTTCCTGGAACGGTGGACGGAACGCGCCGGTTCCAGCGAGGTCCTGTCGGCAGCCGACCGTGGAGCGCCGCCCGGCCACCGGCCCGGTCAGCCCGCCGCGTCCGAGGAGCCCACGTCCAGCTCCGGCTGCCGGGGGCCCTCCACCCACACCTCACCGTCCGCCCAGTTCTCCTGCTTCCAGATGGGAACCACCGCCTTCAGCCGCTCGATGGCATAGCGGCAGGCCTCGAAGCAGCCGTCGTCTCGGTGTGGCGTGGCCACAGCGATGAGCACCGTGGGCTCCCCGATCTCACAGCGTCCCACCCGGTGGAGGATGCTGACGGCCTTCACCTGGGGCCAACGCTCCATCACCTCCTGGCCGATCCGGGCCATCATCTTCTCGGCCATGGCCGTGTAGGCCTCGTAGACCAGGAAGTCCGTCTCCCGCACGGCCCCCTCCTGGACCGTCTGTCCACGAACGGTCCCCGCGAAGGTGACCACCGCGCCACAGTCGGGCCGGGCCACCCGCCGCAGGATGTCGTCCTGGGACAGGGGCTCCTCTGTGATCTCGAACAGCTTCCTCCTTGGGGTCATGCGATCCGCTCCCGGTCATCCTCGGCAGGGCGACGCCCACATCCGAGAGGGCAGCCCCCAGGACCTCGGGCGGATCCCGCCCCACCGCCGGAGACAGGCGGCAGCAGGGCCACCTCGTCGCCCTCCTCCAGGGGGGTGTCCCGGTGGGCGTATTCCTCGTTCACCGCCACGTAGAAGGTCCGCCGGACGAGGGCCGGATCCAGGGTGGCCAGGAGATCGGCCACGGTGGCCCCCTTGGGGAGCTCCACCGTCCGTTCCCGGAAGCCGGCGGCCTGGCGCAGTCCCGCAAACAGCACCAGCCGTACCTGCATGGTCACGCCTTGCCTTCTCCTTCCGGCCCCTCCGGACGCCGCCAGGCCCCAGAGCGCCCTCCCTCCTTGGCCACCAGGTAGATGGGACCGATGGTCATGGTCCTCTCCAGGGCCTTGGCCATGTCGTAGATGGTCAGCGCGGCCACGGAGACCGCGGTGAGGGCCTCCATCTCCACGCCGGTCTTGCCCGTGCAACGGACCGTCGCGGTGATCACCACCCGGCTGTGGGCCTCGTCGATCTCGAACTCCAGGGCCACCTGGTCCAGCAGCAGGGCATGGCACAGGGGAACCAGCTCCGGGGTCTTCTTGGCCGCCATGATGCCGGCGATCCGGGCCGCGGCCCACACATCTCCCTTAGGAACCCGGCCGCTACGGAGGGTGGCCAGGGTCTCCGGGGCCATCCGCACCTCGCCCCGGGCCACCGCGACCCGAACCGTCTCGGGCTTTGGGCCCACGTCCACCATGGTGGCCCGGCCCTCCGCGTCCAGATGGGTGAGTTCAGCCATGGACGGCCTCCTCTAGCACGCTCCGATCCACAGGGCCGACACCCAGCTCCCCGCGGGCAGCTCGCCCTCCTGTTGGGGCAGTTCCAGCAGGGCATTGGCCGAACGCATGCTGAGCAGCCGGCTGCTGGCCTGGCTCCCGGTGCTGACGGCCACGAAGGCCCGCCCCTCGGGATCCCAGTGGAGGGTGGCCCGGTGGTACTCGGGCCGGTGGGGGTCCAGCCGGAGGGGCTGGGCCAGTCGGGCGTGGACCCGGCGCAGATGGGGATCCGGCCAGCCGGCCAGCCGACGCATGGCCGGCACGCCGAAGAGGTAGAAGGTCACCAGGCTGCTGACCGGATTGCCCGGCAGGCCGAAGATGAGGCGCCTCCTCCCCTGGACCTCCGCGGTGGCGAAGGTCACGGGCTTGCCGGGCTTCATCCGCACCCGGCCGAAATGGACCGTGCCCGAGTGCTCCAACAGGGGCTTGATCAGGTCCAGGTCTCCCATGGAGACGCCCCCGGAACTGAGCAGGATGTCCGCCTGGGCCAGCCCTTGCTGCACATGGCGCTCCAGGTCGGCCTGATCGTCCCGGGCGATGCCCAGGTCCATGGGAATGCCGCCGTGCTGCGCGATCGCGGCCAGGAGCATGGGGCGGTTGCTGTCCCGGATCTGGCCAGGCCCCAGTGCCCGCTCCGGGGACACCAGCTCGTCCCCTGTGGAGAGGACCGCCACCCGGGGGCGAGGATGGACGGTCACCTGGGCAGCCCCCACCGTGGCCAACAGGCCGATCTCCGCGGGCCCCAGGCGCTCCCCGGCTGCCAACACCTGTTGGCCTGCAGCCACATCCACCCCCACAGGGCGCACATCGTCGCCGGGCCGTACCCGGGCCCGGATACGCACCCGGGGGATCTCGTCCTGGGAAGGCAGGGGATCGGTCTCCTCCACCATCACCACCGCGTCCGCGCCCGGGGGCAGGGGGGCCCCGGTGGTGATGTAGGCCACTGTGCCCGGCTGCAGGCGAAAATCGGCCACCTGGCCCGCGGCCACCTGGCCGACCACCGGGTACTCGCCCGGGCCGTCCGCGGCCACCACCGCGTAGCCGTCCTTCACCGAGGCCGGAAACGGCGGCAGGGGCTCCCGGGCACGGACGTCCTCGGCCAGCACGTGGCCCAGGGCCTGTTCCAGGGGAAGGATCACGGGATCCAGGGGAGTGCACTGGGCCAACACCGTGGCCAGGGCCTCCTCCACAGAGACCATGGGATAGGGGGATTCAGGCACGGCTCTCCTCCTGTGCACCTGCCGTTCCAGGGCGACGGGTCCTCGCGCCCAGAACAAGTATAGCCCCGACCCGCTCCAGGCGGAAAAACGTGGGGACCCCCTTGATCGGGGTCCATGGAACCCCTAGGGAGAAGCCTAGGCCGGCCGGATGGGCTGGGGGCTCCCGGTGCTCGCGGCCCCGTACAGGGCCAGGATACTCTCCAGGAAACGGCGGCTCAGATCCAGGGGAACCACCGGCGGCGCGCCGTCCAGCACACATCGTTCCATGGCCTGGACCTCACACAGGTAGGGGTCCACCCCGGGGGTGATCAGCTCCTCCACGGACCCGTCCCGCCGGGTCAGGGTCATCACCGCGTCCCGGCCGGCCAGTCCGGGCTTCCACGGCTCTGGGATCCAGAGCACCCCTTCCTCCCCCACCAGGTACGCACCCTCTCGGAAGGGGGTGCGGAAGGAGGACGAGATCTGGGCCACCACACCGCGGGTGAAGTGGATCTGGGCCCGCATGGAGACCTCCACACCGGTCTCGCCCAGGAGCTGGGAGGCCATGGCCCACTGGGGGCGTTCCGGCTCGGCCATGACGATGGCCAGGCTGTTGGGATAGACCCCCACGTCCCACAGGGAGCCACCGGCCAGGTGGGGCTGCAGGCGCACGTTCTCGCTGGCCTCTGGGGGCAGGTAGAAGTGGAACCAGCTCTGGATGGTCTGGAGCGGGCCCAGATGCCCTTGGGCCACCAGCTCCCGGGCCCGTTGCGTCTGGGGGTGATGCAGGTACATGAAGGCCTCGAAGACCACCACGTTGTAGGTGGCTGCGGCCTCCTCCACCCGGTCCATCTGATCCCGGGCGGTGACCAACGGCTTCTCGCAGAGGACGTGTTTCCCGGCCCGGGCCGCGGCCACGGTCCACTCCGCGTGGAGGGCATTGGGCAGGGAGATGTAGACCACGTCCACCTCCGGGTCGTCCAACAGGGCCTGGTAGCTGCCGTGGGCCTTGGGGATCCCCCAACGTTGGGCGTAGGCCGCGGCCTGCTCCCGCTCGCGGCTGGCCACGGCCACCAGCTCGCTCCGTTCCGAGGCGTGGATGGGCCCCATGAGGGCCTGGTTGATGTTCGCGGTGGAGAGCAGCCCCCACCTCAGGATCTTGGCCATGGAGAAGTCCCCTTCCTTCCGATGCTTGGCGGGCGACGGGGATCGGGCTCAGGAATCCCCCAGGCCGAAGTCCTCGGCCGAGAAGTCCCGGGGTTCCCGGGGACGGTAGAGCAGATAGGCCAGGCCCACGCCCAGGAAGTAGAGCACGATCAGGGGAACCATGACAATGGCCATGTTCACCGGATCCACGGTGGGCGTGATGATCGCGGCCAGGATGGAGATGACCACGATGGCCTGGCGCCAGTAGCCCAGGAGCTTGGGGCCGCTGACGATCCCGATGCGGGCCAGGAACGCGATGACCAGAGGGGTCTCGAACGCGACGCCGATCCAGAAGACGATCCGGGTGAAGAAGGTCACATAGCGGTCGATGGTCCACTCCTGGGAGATGACCGTGCCCAGGAAGGTCTGCAGAAAGCCCACGGCCACCGGGAGCATGACGTAGTTGGCGAAGGCCGCGCCGGCAAAGAAGAGGAGCATCACGCCGGGCAGGAGCAGGAAGAGGGCGCGCTTCTCGTGGGGGTAGAGCCCCGGCGCGATGAAGGCCACCAACTGGTAGACCACGATCGGCATCGCGATGACCGCGCCGGCCGCGAAGCTCACCTTGAAGAAGACGACGATGGTGTCGGTGGGGCCGATGGCGATCAGGGTCTTGCCCACGGGCTCGGTGATGAACTGGAGGATGCGCTCTGCGAAGAGCAGGCTGATGAGCGTGCCGACCAACAGGGCGACGACCACCCGGATGAGCCGCATGCGCAGCTCGGCCAGGTGGTCCAGGAGCCCCATTCGGCTCTCCTCGATGGGGTCGAGCTCGGGGCGATACTCCGCGGGAGGGTTCTGGCTGGTCATGGTGGCTCGGGCGTGTCGGCGTGCCCGTCGCTGTGGGCCGACTGGGTGGGCTCCTCGGCCAGGAAGGGCGCGGAGGCCGGGGAGGTCAGGTCGCCCTGACTCACCTGCTGGGCCTCTACCTGGGCCCTGGGGGCCGGGGTCGTCTCGATCCCGGCGTCGAGATCCGGCCCCTCCTCCACCGGGTCAGACGCGGTGGGCCCGGTCTCGGGTCGGCCCGGGTTGGCCTGGGGGGGTGCGATGGTTCGGCCCGGATCCTCCGGGGGGGGCGGGCCCTCCTGGGCCGAGGGGCCGGAGGAGCCCGATGGGGCCGGTCTGGAACGGGGTGGTCGGGTCTCCGGGGGGTGGGTCACGCTGCGCAGGGTGTCCTGGAGAGGGCGGCGGGGGTCCAGGTCGCGCAGCTCCTGGAGGTCCCCCAGCTCCTGGTTGAGCTGGGAGGTGATCTCGTCGGAGAGGGCTCGGACCTTGCGGAGGAAGACCACCACCTCTCGGAGCACCTGGGGAAGCCGCTCCGGCCCCAGGAAGATGAGCGCGAAGATCAGGATGAAGACCAACTCCATGGGGCCGATGCCGAAGAAGCTGTCCATGGTGGCTTAGCTCGTGTTCTCGCCCCGAGCGGAGGCATTTCCTGAGCTCGCCTGGGCATCCAGATCCCGCCACACAGAGCCCAACACCCCGTTCACGAACCGGGGTGAACTGTCGCTGCCGAAGGTCTTGGCCAGCTCCACGGCCTCGTTGATCACCACCTTGGGCGGTGCGTCCGATTCGGGGCTGGCCAGCTCGAAGATGGCCATGCGCAGGATGTTGCGGTCCACGATGGCCAGCTTGTCCACCGGCCATTCCGGCGCGTAGCGGGCGATGAGCCGGTCCAGATCCTGCCGATGGGCCAACACGCCGGCTACCAGCCAGCGCAGGAAACGGGCACCCTCGGGGGAGAGACGGACGGCTGCCAGCCGATACTCCAGCACCCGGCCCGGAGGATGGCCTGCGCTGTCGATCTCGTAGAGGGCCTGAAGGGCCGCCTGTCGGGCCTTTCGCCGCTCCCGGATCATCCACGGCGGCAGGGAGCGATACCGACCCGAGCCCGGCTCCCCGTCCTGGGCGGGAACCGGCTTGGGCACGGCCTCCTGAGCCGGGACAGAAGGGGCCATCTCCCGGTTGCACTCGTCCATGGCTCTCCCCGGATCATCACCGGACATGGTTCAGGCCATCACCAGGCCGCCATCCACGCACAGCACCTGCCCCGTGATGAACCCGGCCCGCTCGCCGGCGAGAAAGGCCACCGCGTAGGCCACCTCTTCCGGGGTTCCGAAACGCCCCAGGGGGGTATTGGCCCGGATCTGGGCCTGCTGTTCCTCCGTGAGCACCTGGGTGAGGGCGGTGGGCACGAAACCCGGCGCCACTGCGTTCACGGTGATGTTGCGGCTGCCCACCTCCCGGGCCAGGCTCTTGGTGAAGCCAATGATGCCGGCCTTGCTGGCCGCGTAGTTGGTCTGGCCGGCCTGGCCGCTCAGCCCCACCACACTGGTGATGTTCACGATCCGGCCCCAGCGCTTGCGGAGCATGCCCCGCAGGGCCGGCCGGGTGACGTTGTAGACGCTGGTCAGGTTGGTCCGGATGACCCGCTCCCAGTCCTCGGGCCTCATGCTGAGCAGCAGGGTATCCCGGGTGGTCCCCGCATTGTTCACCAGGATCTGGATGGGGCCCAGCGCGTCCTGGACGGCCTGGATCAGGGCCTGGGCCTGGTCGACATCGGCCACGTCGGCCTGGAAGACCGCACAGGTGCCCCCCTGGGCCTGGATGGCCTGGGCCACCTCCTCCGCGCCGGAACGGTTGTTGCGGTAGTGGACGGCCACCGCGGCCCCCTGGGCGGCCAGCTCTCTGGCGATCGCGGCCCCGATGCCGCTGCTGCTTCCGGTGACCAGTGCCACCTTGTCCGTGAGCTCCACCACGCTCTCCCCCAGTTGGATGTGATGTGACGATGTTACAGAATCCTGGATGTGCCGATCCACCCCATGCCCGGTGCCCCGATCGTCCGCGGTCTCTGCCTGTTCGCGATCTCCGGAGGAAAAGGCACCCTACACCCGACCCTGGAAGGGCAGATGGCCCGGGCCAAGGCTCCTCCCAGGGCCCCGGGGAGTCCCCCGGACTATCGCCCGGCCGATGCCCGCAGGTCTATGGTTCAGGTCTATTATCAGGTCTATTATACTGTCAACCGGAACCCACACAAAACGCCCCCGGCAGGGCACATCTCCGGCCCGGCAGGTGGGCCCGCCGAGCCTCCAGCCAGGGCCTTTCCCGCCTCCTGGTGGCCCCGGAGGCCGGGCTCACCTGCCCAAACGTTCCCGGATCCACTCGGCCAGGGCCTGCACTCCCTGGGGATCGGCCACATTGAAACGTCGGGCCTTCCGGTGGATGCGCTTGACCAGGCCGGTGAGGACGTTGCCGGGGCCGATCTCCGCGAAGGTGTCGATCCCCAGGGCCAGGGCCCGCTGCATGGAGGCGGTCCAGCGCACGCTCCCGGTGAGCTGTGCCACCAGCTCCTGGCGCAGGGCCCCGGGCTCTGCCAGGGGCTCTGCAGTGGTGTTGGCCAGCACCGGCGCGACGGGAGCATGGATGGGGGTAGCTCGGATGGCCGCGGCCAGGCGCTCCGCGGCGGGCACCATCAACGGGCTGTGTGCCGCGATGCTCACGGCCAGGGGGACCACTTTCCGGGCACCGGCCTGGGACAGGGCCTGCATCGCCCGCTCCAGGGTGGCCCGATCGCCGGAGACCACCACCTGGCCCGGACAGTTGTCGTTGGCCACCTGGACCACACCGCCCGTGGCCTCCGCGGCCTGGGCACAGATCTCGGCCACCGTGGGCTCATCCAGGCCCAGGACCGCAGCCATCATCCCCGGGGCGCGCTCGCCGGCCTCCTTCATGAGCCGACCGCGCTCCCGCACCAGGAGCAGGCCGTCGGGGTATGCCATGCTGTTGGTCGCCACCAGCGCGGTGTACTCCCCCAGGCTGTGGCCGGCCACCAGGCCGGGCACCGGCAGCGCGCCCAGCTCGCTCTGCAGGGCGGCCAGGGCGGCCACGCTGGCGGCCAGCAGGGCCGGCTGGGCATTCACCGTGTCCGTGAGCCGATCCTCGGGCCCCTGGAAGCAGAGCCGGCTGAGCTCGAACCCCAGCACGGCATCGGCCTCCTCCAGGGCGGCTCGGGCCGCGGGATAGGCCTCGGCCAGCTCCCGGGCCATGCCCACGTGCTGGCTGCCCTGCCCCGGAAAGAGAAAGGCCAGCCCCGGAAGACGGGCCTCGCGATAGACGAATCGGGTCATGGATCAGGATCTCCTCCACCTCCAAAAAGAACCGGCTTGCGGGCAGCGGCACGGGCAGGCCACTGCACACAAGCCGGGCTGAGGACCACGTCCAACGGACACCCGAAGACGACGGACCCGAGGTCCGGTGCGGTGTGGGCCTACTCCTCCTCGATCTCGATCACTTCCAACCGCCCCATGTACGTGCCGCAGAAGGGGCAGACCCGATGGGGCATGATCCGTTCGCCGCAACGGGGGCAACGAACCAGCTTGGGGATTCCAATGGCGTGGTGGGCCCGACGACGGCCTCGACGCCCTTTGCTCACCTTTCGCTTGGGTACGGCCATGGCTGGGTTCTCCTTCGCGCTCCGAACTTCGACAGACCAAGTCCAGCTCCGGGCTACTGCCGGCCGCGGAGCTCCAACAGGGCCGCCCAACGAGGATCGACGCTCGCGACCTCGTCCGCGTCCTCCAGGTCGCTGTGGACGGCCCGCATCTCCTCCAGACGACGCTGGTACGCGGGACACCGAGAGGGGTCGCCGAAGACACAGCCGGGCACCATGGGAAGGGCCAGCCAGATGTGCTGGCGCATGACCTCCCGCAGGTCCAGAATATGCTGCTCGTTGATGAGCAACGCCGCGTCCAACAGCTCTTCCTCGGCCCCCTGGAACTCGTCCGGACGGATGAAACGCCCCGTGTCCACCTGGGTGAGGGGATGGAAGCTCTCCTCCAGACGGAACTGGACCGCGATCTCCACCGGCTCGGCACAACGGCTGCAGATGACCTGGAGCCGGACCTGAAATTCCCCCTCCACCAGGATCCCGCTGTGGGTCCGCAACATGTGGACCCACCCCGTGAGGTTGGAGAGGGGCACCAGCTCCGGGTCCAGCTCCTGGATCTCCTCGTCCAGTTCGTATTCTCGGGTGGCTCCGATGGGCTCCTTCAGGAGCTGCGCAACGTTGTACTGCATTGTTAAGCTCCCCATGGCCCGATCCGAACAGGGCCGCCCACCGCTCCGGGAACATCCCCGCCGGTCCGGCCCTGCGGGCACAGCGTTCTATTATATCCGCCGGCCGGGAGAGATGTCAAAGTCCCGAGGGGACATCGAGCAGAGGGACGCGAGAACAGCCCCCGATCCTGCCGACAGCTTGGGGATCTCCCAGGAGGTCTGGCATAATACGGCCCATGGATGCCCGCCGCCATCCCCTGGTCGCCCCCCTGATCCCCGTCCTGCAAGAGCACCCTGCCGTGGCCGCAGCATGGCTCACCGGCGCCCTCGCCCAGGGCAGGGGCGACGCGCTGAGCAGCCCCCACATCCACCTGCTCTGGGTCCTGCCTTGCCGGGATCCCGGCCCCGAACTGGCTGCCTGCCTGGATACAGCCTTCCCCGGCGGGTGGACCTCCCTGGACCCGGGCGCCCGGCCCCTGGATCTCCTGCTCCACCCGGATCCGAACCGCCCGGAACGGGGTGGCGGCCGGCTCACCCTCTGGTGGACCCTGCCTGGGGAGCTGCCGGGCCATCTGGCCGCCCACGGCCCCCGTCGAGAGCTCTTCCGGGATCCGGCCCGCATGAGTCCGGCCCTGGCCCAGGTCCTGGACCGGATCCCGGCCCCCCCATATCCCACACCGAGCCCTGGCCAGGTCCGGCAAGCCATGCTCCACTTCTGGGCCGTCCTCTCCGCCCTGGCCGGAGCCTGGACCCGAGACGATCACCTGGCCGCGGTCCAGCTCCTCGGCCAGGCCCGACGCCACATCCTGGAGCTGGTGAGCGCGTTGAACGGTTCCGGGCCCCCGCCCACACCGGCCCGGGTGCGGCCCTTCCTGGGCCCCGACCAGGCCCACGCGTTGACCCGCACCCTGGCCCAGCCCCGGGGCATCCACCGGGCCTCCTGGATCGGGCAGGCGGTGGCCTTGGTGGTCCTCTACCGCTGGTACGCCCCCCAACTGGCCGACCGCTTCGGCCTGGACCTCCCGGAGGCCGTGGAGGCCGGGGTCCTGCAGCGGCTGGCCCGGACTGTGCCCGGCTGGCCCGCGCGCATCGAGAGCCGTTGAGAGGAAGAACGTGCGTGTCCTCTTCGTAGCCCCCTTCGGCCTGGGACAGAAGTCCACCGTCTGGGCTCGCACCCTTCCCCTGGCCCAGGCCCTGGTCCACCAGGGCGCCCAGGTCCAGATCCGGATCCCGCCCTGGGACACGCCCAAGGACGCGGGCACCCGACGCTCGGTGGAGGGCGTGGATCTGGTCCAGGTTTCCCTCCGGGGGGGGCTGCCGGCCGTCCTCGCGCGGCTGGTGGCCGGTCTACAGCGCTTCCGCCCCCATCTGGTCCACGTGGTCAAGCCCCGGGCCCACGCCGGGATCGTCCAATGGCTCCTCTGGTACGGCCGTCGCCTGGTCCGGGGGCACGGCCCCGTCCTGGTGCTGGACGTGGACGACTGGGAACAGGCCTGGACCCCTCTCCTGGGCCTCCCCTGGCCCACGGCTCGCTTCCTGGACTGGCAGGAGCGCTGGGGCATCCGCCACGCGGACGGGGTGACCGCGGCCAGTGGCTGGCTGGTGGCGCAGATACAGGGAGCCTCGCCCCAGATGCCTGTGCTCTACCTGCCCAACGGCGTGGTGCCCCCTCCCCAGAGCCCGGCCCGGCCCTCGGCTCCCCAGGTCAGGCGGGTGCTGCTCTTCAGCCGCTTCGTGGAGGTGTCTCCGGAGTGGCTGGGCCGCTTCTGGCACGCGCTCCGGGGCCGAGATCCCCAGGTACGGCTGCGGGTGGTGGGCCAGGCCCTGCAGCCGGGCCGGGAAGCCCCCTTCCGGTCGGCCCTGGGCACCGATCCTCGGGTCGAGTGGCAGGGCCCGATCCCGGGAGAGAGGCTGGCCGCCCTCTACCGGGAGGTCACCTGCGCGGTCTTCCCCGCGGAGCCCACCCCCCTGCATCGGGCCAAGTGCAGCGTGCGCCTGGCCACCACGCTCCTCCATGGGGTGCCGGTGGTGGCCAGCGCAGTGGGGGAACAGGCCCGCTACGGCGCCCAGGGCGCGGCGCGGCTGGTAGCCGAGGGGGCCACGCCGGAGGCCTTCGCCGACGCCGTGATCGAGGTCCTGTCCGATCCCACCCTGCAGACCGAGATGGTGGAGCGGGCCCGAGCTCGGCTGCAGCGGGAGTACGCGTGGAGCACGCTGGGAAGGCGGCTGTGGGGGTTCTACACCCATCTCCTGGAAGAAAGGGCCGCCCGCGCGTCCGACTGGGAATGACCTGCCTTGGCCGGTGACCCCTCAGGCCCCTCCCCGGGACTCGGCGCGGCTCCTCCGTGCTGCCACCCGGGCCACCAGCGCGGGGAGGACCGCCCCACTGGGGCCGGACAGGGTGATCGTCGCCCACGGGTCCAGCTCCGTGGGCTCGGGGTTCACCACCAGGAGCCGGGCGCCCCGCTCTCGGGCCATCTGCGGCAGCTGGGCGGCCGGATAGACCACCCCGCTGGTGCCCACCGCCCACATGCAGTCACAGGCGGCCACCGCGGCCAGAGCGGCCTGCCAGGGCCGGGGCGGCAGGGGCTCGCCGAACCAGACCACGTCGGGCCGCACACGGCCCCCACACCGGGGGCAGGAAGGCGGCCGATCCGCCTCCCGATCCTGGGGACGCAGGGCATAGGGCTGTTCGCAGTCGTGGCAGCGGAATCGGTCCAGGCGCCCGTGGAGATGGATCACATCCGGGCTGCCGGCGGCCTCGTGCAGGCTGTCCACGTTCTGGGTGATCAGGGTCAGATGGGGCACCAGCCGGGCCAGCTGAGCCAGGGCCCGATGGCCCGGGTTGGGCCGGGCCCGTTCCACCAACCCCAGGCGCCACATGTACCAACGCCACACCCGCCCTGGGTGCGCGTCGAAGGCCTCGGGAGAGGCCAGCTCCTCGGGCCTGTACCGGCTCCAGAGCCCCCTCTGGGCGTCCCGAAAGGTGGGGATGCCGGACTCCGCGCTGACGCCGGCACCGGTGAGACAGACCACCCGGTCCGCCTGGTCCACCAGGGCCGCGGCCTGCTCCAACACCTCCGAGGGGATGTGGCCCATCCTCAGGCTCCGAAGCGCTTCAGCCGGCCCGCATGGGCCATGGCCTGGGGCAGGAGGGTGGTGCCGTGGAACAGCCCCATGTGCCCCTGGGCACAGGCCCGCTCGCCGAACCGGGTCACCGCATCGGGGATGACTCGAGGCCCCCAGAGAAGGGTGGGGACAGGGTGCCAGCTATGGCTGCGCAGCCGGGCCGGGGTGCTGTGGTCGCCGGTGACCACCAGGACCCCCGGCCCCAGGGCCCGGATCCGGGGGATCTGGGCGTCCACCGCCTCGATCTCCTGCACCTTGGCCTGGAAGTTTCCGTCCTCGCCGTAGCTGTCGGTCTTCTTCACGTGGACGAAGAAGAAGTCGTACTCCTCCCACACCCGTTCCAGCGCGTCCACCTGGTGGTGGGGGCGATCGCCCTGGAACGGGATCACCTCCATGCCGGCCAGGCGAGCCACGCCCCGATACATGGGATAGACCGCGATGGCCCCGGCCCGCAGGCCGTAGATCTCCGGGAACTTGGGCAGCCCGGGATCCTTGGAGATGCCCCGAAGGTTCAGGCTGTTGGCCTGGGGCTCGTCGGCCAACACGCGACGGGCCGCCTGAAGCCAGCGGTTGAGCAGCTCCGCGGTGCGTTGCCCTTCCGGGGTCCCGCTCTCGTCCCGCACGGGCAGGGGAGGCTTGCCCACCTCCAGGGGGTCGGTGTCCGTGAGCGCTCCGCCCAGGCCCTCTCCCCGGAGGACCAGGACGAAACGGTGCTCCTTCACCGGCAGCACGAAGACCTGGTAGCCCGGCAGCACCTCCTGGGTGGCCTCCTGGAGCTTGGCCGTCAGCCGCTTGCACTCCTCCGTGGCGATGCGGCCGGCCCGTCGATCCCGGATCCGCCCCTGGGGGTCCACGGTGGCGAAGTTGCCCCGGGCGGCCAGGTCCTGGGGCTGCAAGGGGAAGCCGATGCCCAGGGCCTCCAGCACGCCCCGCCCCACCGGGTAGCGGAGCGGGTCGTACCCGAAGAGGCTCAGGTGGCCAGGGCCGCTCCCCGGCTCCAGGCCAGGTCGCACCAGCACGTTCAGGCCGGTCATGCCCTCCGCGGCCAGCCGGTCCAGGTGGGGCGTTCGGGCCGCCTCCAGCTCGGTGGGGCCTCCGGGCTCAAGGGGCAGCCCCCCCAATCCGTCCAGGACCAGGAGGACGATCTTGTCGCCGGGCCGGTGCAGCTCCTGCATCACGTGGAACTCGGTGAAGACGAACATGGAACACTCCTCGACCGGGTATGTGGTGAACGGATAGGGGGATGGGGCCCATCAGAACCCCAGGCCGAAGGTGGTGGACGGCGCGGCCAGGCTCAGCACCGCCGCGAGCAGAGCGGCCACGGCCACGGCCACGGCCAGGTGCCGGTGCTGCCAGAAGACCTCTCGCCAGGACAACAGGGGCACCGGGTCCATGGACTCGAAGCGCTCGGTGTCGAAGAGCAGGCGACGCAGCTCCGCGACGGTGGCCGGCCGCTCGTCCGGGTGCATGGCCAGGGCCTGGAACACAGCCCGTTCGGTCCGTTCGGAGACCTTGGGGTTGAGCTGTCGCAGGGGAACCAGGCTGCCGGGCCTCAGGAAGCGCTCCTTCGCGTCGGTAGGGGGCTCCCCGGCCAGCAGGTGGTACAGGGTGGCGCCCAGGCTGTAGATGTCCGAGCGCACGTCCGTGTGTCCGCTGTCGCCGCCGTACTGTTCCAACGGGGTGTAGGCCACCGTGCCCCGCCCCTGGACCACGGTGACCGTCCGGCTGTCGTCGGGCTGGAGCACCTTCACCAGGCCAAAGTCCACCAGCTTGATGCGCCCGTTGGGGGCCAGCTTGATGTTGCCGGGCTTGATGTCCCGATGGAGGATCGGGGGCGTCTGGCCGTGGAGATACTCCAGGGCGTCCAGGAGCTGGGCCGTCCAGCGGAGCACCTGGACCTCGTCCAGGGTGCGGCCTGCGGCCTTGGCCTCCAACAGGAGCTCGTGCAGGTTGGGGCCGGGAACGTAGTCCATGACCAGGTACTCCCGCCCCCCCTCGGAGAAGTAGTCGAAGACCTTGGGCAGGTTGGGGTGGTCCAGTTGGGCCAGGATGCTGGCCTCCTGGTAGAACTGTTCCACCATCTGGTCGAGCAGAAGGCCACCGCTCAGGAGATCCGGCCGGATCTCCTTGATGGCACAGACCCGTCCGCGCAGGTGTTGATCCGTGGCCCTGTACACCGCGCCCATGCCGCCCTGGCCCACCAGCTCCGCGATGACGTACCGGTCGTGGAGGACCGTGCCAGGTTCCAGAAGGTCCATCAGGGCTCCGTTGGTAATAATCTGTGATTTCTCGTATAATACAGGCAGGCAAAGACCATCCAGGAGAAGATGCGGCCGCCCGGGAGACATTATAGCACCGTTCAGGGCTTTGAACCCACTGGCTGTCCTGCTCCGGTGCCCCGAAAGCTGCGGGCCGGATCCTTCCCCCGCCTGGGTGGCACAGGCTCGACATCCCAGGCAGACCACGAGTCCGACCACGCATCCGTACCATGACCCGATCCGCACGATCCACCAGCGACACATCGGCCTCGGCTCCTCCCATCGCCTCGAACGATGAGCACCGGACCCGGGAGAGCGCGATGCTCATCCTCCGCCATGGCATCAGCGCGGGGCGCCGCTGGCCCCTGAACCGCCACCAGCCGGTGGTGATCGGGCGCCAGGAGGACTGCGACATCGTCCTGGCGGACCGACAGGTCAGCCGCCACCACGCCCGGGTCTTCTGGCGCCGCGAAAGCTACTACATCGAGGACCTGGGCAGCAAGAACGGCACCCACGTGAACGGCCAGGCGGTCTTCGGCGCGGTCCGGCTGGAGGACGGAGACGAGATCCAGATCGCGCTGCGCTTCAAGCTGGCCTTCGTGGACGCGGGAGCCACGGCCCCCCTGACCCTGGATGCGGCCCCCCTGGGCCTCCAGATGGACAAGGAGACCCGGCAGGTCTGGGTCAACGGGCAGCTCGTGGACCCCCCCCTGAGCCTGCACCAGTACCGGCTGCTGTGTGTGCTGTGGGACGCGGGCGGCGGCGTGGTCACCCGGGACGAGATCGTCCAGGCCGTGTGGCCCGAGGACAGCGGAGAAGGGGTCACCGAACAGGCCATCGACGCCCTGGTGCGCCGTCTGCGGGAGCGCCTGGCCGAGTACGACGAGGAGTTCCGCTACATCGTCACCGTCCGGGGCCATGGCTTCCGGCTGGAGAACCGATGAACCCCCACACCCTGCTCCCGGAACCGCCCCCCATGGTGGCGTTGGAGCCCCCAGAGGATCCCCGGAGGGACCGCTCGGGGAGGGCTCGGTGCTCCGGGCAGCCTCTCGGACTGTACATCCACATCCCTTTCTGCCTGGAGCGGTGCCCGTACTGCGACTTCAACACCTACGCGGGGCTGGACCATCTCTTCGAGCCCTACGTGGATGCCCTGGTGGCCGAGCTGCAGGGCTGGGCCCAGGCTCTGGGACACCCCCGGGTGGACACGGTCTTCCTGGGGGGCGGCACCCCCACCGTGCTCCCGAGCCGGCTGCTGGCCCGGATCCTGGAGTCCGTGGCCCAGGCATACCGGCTGGAGCCGGGGTGTGAGATCACCAGCGAGGCCAACCCGGGCACGGGAGATCGCCCCCGCTTCGCGGCCCTGCGGTCCCTGGGGATCAACCGCCTCAGCATGGGGGCCCAGAGCTTTCAGGCCCACGAGCTGCGGTTCCTGGGCCGGGGCCACGGCCCCGAGGACGTGGTCCGGGCCTTCCGGGCAGCCCGCGCCGCGGGCTTCGAGAACATCAACCTGGACTTCATCTTCGGCCTGCCGGAACAGGCTCCGGAAGACTGGGCCGACACCCTGGACCAGGCCCTGGCCCTGGCTCCGGAGCATCTGAGCCTGTACAGCCTGATGGTGGAACCCCACACCCCTCTGTTCCACTGGGTGCAGCGGGGCCGGGTCTCCCCACCCGACGACGACCGGGCCGCGTGGCTGTACGAGATGGCCCTGGACCGTCTGGAAGGGGCTGGGTACATCCAGTACGAGATCTCCAACTGGGCCCGCACCCACCAGGCCCAGGGAGACCCGGCCGCCCAGCCGACCTATGCTTGCCGACACAACCTGCACTACTGGCGGAACGAGGAGTACCTGGGCGTGGGCGCGGGCGCGTGCGGCCATCTCTGCCGGGGCGCCCCACCGCTGGCATGGAGGCCGGAAGCCCTCCACGGCATCCGTTGGGAGAACCACCGGCCGGTGGCCGGGTACATCCGTCGTATCCAGGACCGAGGCCACGCGGTGCGCACCCAGGACCCCATCTCGCCGGCCATGGCCATGGCCGAGAGCATGATGCTGGGGCTCCGATTGGTCCGGGAGGGGGTGTCGCGGGAACGCTTTGCCCGCCGCCACAGCCGGGGGCTGGACCAGGTCTACGGGGCTCCCATCGCCGAGCTGGAGCAGGAGGGGCTGGTGGAATGGGTGGGCGACTGCCTGCGCCTGACACGCCGCGGCCTGTTGCTGGGCAACCGGGTGGCCATGGCCTTCCTGCCCGACTGACACCTTCTGGGGGCTCCCTTTCCATCCCTGCCATCCACCGAAGGGGCTTTGTCCGTGAACTGCCGTGCGATCTATCCGGGGACGTTCGACCCCATGCACAACGGGCACATCGATGTCGCCCAGCGGGCGGCGGCCATCTTCGATCAGCTGGTGGTGGCCGTCTACGACGCCCCCCCCAAACGCCTGCTCTTCACCACAGAGGAGCGGGTGGCCCTGGCCCGACAGGTCCTGGCCCACCTGGACAACGTGGAGGTGGTCTCCTTCCAGGGGCTCACCGTGGAGTGTGCCCGGACCGTGGGGGCCCAGGTCATCGTCCGGGGCCTGCGCAACGTGGCCGACTTCGAGTTCGAGTACCAGGTGGGCCTGGCCAACCGCGGTCTGGCCCCGGACATCGACACCTGCTGCCTCATCTGCGACAGCACGTACACCTATCTCAGCTCCACCATCGTCAAGGAGGTGGCCAGCCTGGGCGGCGACATCTCCGGGTGGGTGCCGGAGCCGGTGATCCAGGCCCTGGCCCGCCGGTTCGCCGAGCGGGGCGGCGTGACCGTGAGCCAGGTGACCAAGGTCCACGGCAAGCTCTCCCATCGAGGGTGAGCCCGGGCCTCTGGCCGCTGCGAACCGACCACCCGCGGTCGCTCCCTCCGGCGAACGTGGAGCCCACCGCATCCACAGATGCCAACCACCGCACCGGGTACGGGGTATGGAGATTCTACAGCTGATCGACCAACTGGAGGAGACCCTCAATCGGGGCTGGCGTGTGCCCTTGACCGATTCCATCCTGGTGAGCGGCGAGGAATGCCTGCGCATCATCGACCAGATGCGCATCAGCATCCCCAGCGCCATCAAGGAGAGCGAGCGCATGCTGGCCGAACGGGATCGGATCCTGGCCGAGGCCGAGGCCGAAGCCCACGCGATCCTGGCCGAGGCCGAACAACGGGCCCGGGAGATGGTCCAACGAGATCGGGTCGCCCAGATGGCCTACGAGGAAGCCGAGCGGATCCGGCAGGCCGCCCAGGCCGAGGCGAAACGGCTGATCCTGGACGCGGAGGACTACGCCCTGCGGGTGCTGCGGGATCTGAGTGCCCAGCTCACCCAGGCCCTGCAACAGGCCCAGAACGGGATCCGGGCCATCGAGGAGGCCCGCCAGGAAACAGAGCCCGCGCCTCCGCTGATCCCCGAGCCCAGGGGCGACCAACCGGCCCCCGTGGAGAAAGATGACCGGACCGAGATGTGAGCCGCTGGGCATTCCTGTCCCGGAGGGCTCCAAGGCCTTCCCCCACCGCCGTGCACCGGGCCCTGGGCAAGGGGCCCTTCAGGCGTGGCCCCTCTGTGGAGGAGAAGGCCCGGGACGAGAGCCCTGACCCCGTGGGTGTGGACGTGGTGCGGTCTCCCCAGTGGAGCAGGCGGTATCGGGCCCTCGGAGGCCTGGCCCTTGCCAGCCTCTTCCTCGCCGGCCTGCTCTGGCTGTACCGCCCAGAGGACGCTCTCGGGCCGGGTCGAACCGTGCGCACGGTGAACCCCAAGATGGGGGTCCACACCCGGCTCACGGACGAGGTAGAACCCTGGAAGATCCGCCGGACCATGGCCATGGTCCGGGAGATGGGAGCCCCCTGGATCGTGGAGTACTTCCCCTGGGCCTACTACGAGCCCAGCCCGGGCCGCTATCTGTGGGACCACCCGGACCTGGTCATCCAGGCAGCTGTGCGCGAGGGGCTCACGGTCATCGCCCGGCTGGGCATGGTGCCCGAATGGGCTCGCCCCCAGGGGACCTCGGAGCTCTACCTGGATCCGGAGCGCTACGAGGAGTTCGGCCGCTTTGCCGCCGCGTTTGCCCGGCGCTATCGGGGCCAGGTGAACTACGTGATCCTCTGGAACGAGCCCAACCTGAGCCTGGAATGGGGCTGGCGGCCGGTGGATCCCGGGGAGTACACGGCCATGTTGCGGGTGGTGTATCCCATGCTCAAGGAGGCCAACCCAGAGGTGCAGGTGCTGGCCGGAGCCCTGGCGCCCACCCTGGCCCCGCCGGGCAGCGAATGGGGCATGAACGATCTGGACTACCTACAGGGGATGTACGATGCGGGCGCTGCCCCCTACTTCGACCTGTTGGCCGTCCACGTGTACGGCTGGCGCTTCGGCCCGGACGAGCCTCCCGATCCCCAGGTGGTCAACTTCCGGCGGGTGGAGCTGCTGCGGGAGGTGATGGAGCGCAACGGCGACCGCGACAAGGAGGTGGCCATCACCGAGGCCGGATGGAACGATCACCCCCGCTGGACCCGGGCCGTGCGTCCTGGAGAGCGAATCCGGTACACCCTGCGGGCCTACGAGATCGCCCGGACCGAATGGCCCTGGGTTCGCAGCCTGAGCATGTGGGTCTTTCGCTTTCCCTGGGACCAGAAGAGCTACCAGGATTTCTACACCTTCGTGGACACAGATTTCGAGCCCAAGCCCATCTACCTGGAAGTGCAGCGGTACGCCCGGGGCGAGGACATCGACGGGGCATGGCCAGAACAGCCCTGAGGCCCGGTGTCCTTCTCCTGGTCGGGCTGACTCTGGCCCTGGGGCTCCTGGGGGCCCTGCCCTGGCTCCGCCTGGGGTCGGACCCGGTATGGGGGCGGATCCAGGCCGGGGGCCGTTGGCGGGTGGGGATGGATCCCAGCTTCCCGCCCTTCGAGTTCCTGGACGCCTCGGGCCAGATGGTGGGCCTGGACGTGGATCTGGCCCAGGCCCTGGGCCAGGCCTGGGGAGTGGAGACGGAGCTGGTGGCCATCGGTTTCGATAGCCTGGTGGACGCGGTGGAGGCCCACCGGGTGGATGCCGCCCTCAGCGGGCTGACGTTCGACCCCCGGCGCACCCGGGATGTCCGGCACTCCATTCCCTACTTCGACGCCGGAATCCGGCTGGCCGTGGCCGCGGATTCCCCGATCCAGGCCCTCTCGGAGATCGCCGACGGCTGTGTGGCCGTGGAGTGGGGGAGCGGCGGAGACGCGGTGGCCCGACGTCTCCTGCGCCAGAGCGAGACGCCCCCTTTCCAGGTCCAGGCCTTCCCATCCCCCGAGGCCGCCCTGGAAGCCCTGGCCACCGGGGTCTGCGTAGGGGTCCTCATGGACACGGTGTCCCTGCGTCTGGCCCAGGCGGAGGGCGCCCCCATCCGCCTGCTGGACCCACCCCTGGAGAGCGAGCCGTACGTGGTGGTCCTGCCCCTGGAAGCCCGCACCCTCCAGGCAGAGGTGGACCGCCTCCTGGAACGTTTCGGCCAGGACGGCACCCTGGCACGTCTGGAGGCCCGCTGGTTCGGTGCATTCGTGGACGGATTGTCAGGGGATTGAAACTCCTTGGGGCAGGACATCCGCATAGAATGAAGACCAAATCGAGGACATGATCCCGGGAACGCCCGGAACGCCCAGGGTCCCCCATCGTTGGACAGGCGCCACGTGCCCGGGAAGCGGAGGAGAGGCCCCCACCCCGAAAGGAGCCCCTCCCTACGTGGCTGTCCTCCGAGTCTGCTCGAACCAAAACCCAGGAAAAAGGATGGCAGAAGATGGCCTCTCGCCACCACCCGGTATCGTCCACATCCATCGCCCTGTGCGGGGATACCCATGCCTGGTTCGGAGCCTCCCAGGCCTTTGGACCCTTCGGCGAACAGCTTCAACCCTGGTCCGACCGGATCCTGGATGCCCTGGAACAGGAGCTGCGCGAGGAAAGGCCCGATCTGGTGCTCCATCTGGGGGACTACACCTGCGGCGGCGGAGTGTTCCAGATGCCGGACCCAGACTTCCACGGGTCCCTGAGACGGGTCCACGAGACCTTGCAGGGGGCTGGGATGGCCTACCAGGGGCTTCCGGGCAACCACGACTGCCCCTACGGCAGCGGGGACTACACCTCCTGCGAGCGGATGCTGGGTCTGGACCACCGCCAAGGCACCACCCTGGACCTCCCCCAGGCCCGGCTGATCCTGGTCCACACCCAGGGCTATTCGCCGGACCAGATCCAAGAGGCCCTGCCCGGGGATCCGGTGTTCGGGTGGGTGGCCCCGGAGGAGTTGGCTCGGGTGGAGGCCGAGCTGGAGGCCGCCCCGGGGAAGCCCGCGATCCTCTTCACCCATCAGCTTCTCCAGCCCTGGACGGTGGCCGTGCCCTGGCGGGAATACTACCGGATCCAGAACGCGGATACCCTGTTGGGCCTGATGGAACGCCATCCCCAGGTGGTGGCCGTCTTCCAGGCCCACGCCCACCTGTACGACGTGCAACGTGTGGCCCTGGGCGGCCACGAGCGGCTGTTCGTGGTCATCCCCTCCTGTATCCAATACCCTCTGGGATGGGTTCTGCTGAGGGTCGAAGCCCATCGGCTCGATATCCGGCTTCGACGCCTGACATCCTTGGCGGAACTCCAGGAACGCAGCCGCCAACGGGACCCCTACGGGGATGCGCGCGGAGGTGAACGAGCCTGGGAGCGCTTGACGTTTCCGCTGGAGCTCACCCCGTCGCCGCGTCAATGAGGAGATCCGGTATCACACCATGTCAAGGGCGACATTTCAGCAGTGGATCGAGCAGTTCCTGGCCGAGCTCAGCGAACGTCGCGGCCGCTCCCCCAACACCGTGGACGCGTACCGGACGGATCTGCACCAGTTCCTCCGGCTGTTGCCCCAGGCCATGGGCAGGCTCCGCCTTCCCGCCCACTGGGACGAGATCGAAGCCCGTCACATCTGGAGCTACCTGGAGCACCTCCGGAGGGGCGGCCTGTCCCCCGCCTCCCTGAACCGCAAGCTGGCCACCCTCCGGGGCTTCTTCGACTACCTGGTCTCCCAGGGCGCGATGGAGACAGATCCCACCCAGTCTGTCCGCATTCCCAGCCCGGCCCGGGAGACCCACTCCGTGCTCACCGTGGAGGAGGTCCACCGACTGCTGGCCGCCCCCGACCGCTCGTCCCCCATTGGCGTCCGGGATCGGGCCATCCTGGAGACCCTCTACGCCACCGGGATGCGGGCCAGCGAGCTCCTGGCGCTGAACGTGGACGACGTGGACCTGGAAAAGAGGACGGTGACCTGTGGCAAGGAGGTGCGGCGGCGCCGGGTGCCCCTGTCGCCGGCCGCGGTGGCCGCGCTCCGGGCCTACCTGGAACAGGGGCGGCCTGCCCTGCTCCGGGAGCCCTGTCAGAAGGCCCTCTTCCTGAACAGCCGAGGCCAGCGGATGACCCGGCAGGGCCTCTGGAGCCGGATCCGCCACCATGTCCAGAAGGCAGGCATCGAAAAGGCCGTGGGGCCCCAGACCCTGCGCAACAGCTTCGCGGTGCACATGCTCCAGGCCGGCGTGGACCTGGCGGTGGTCCAGAGACGGCTGGGCAACTCGAACACCACCAGTGTGCCCGGCTATCGGAACCTGGAGCACCTCCCCGACGGGTTCTACATGGAGGTCCTCACGGATCGCCTGGTGCTGGATCGGGGCTCGGCCGAGAGCTCGGGGCGGTCTCGGTCCCGGAAGAGCCCCCCCAACGTCTCCGAGTCCAGCGACCGATGACCACCCCCAACAGCAGCCCCCCCACCACATCGCCCAGATAGTGGATGCCCAGGGCCACCCGGCTCCACCCGATCCACAGGGCCAACCCCAGGCCGAACCACCGGCCCCCGGGCAGGAACTGGGACAGCCAGACCCCGATCACCCCGGCCCGAGCTCCATGGCCGCTGGGGAAGCTGTACACGTCCGCGCCCGGGCCGTAGAGAAAGCGCGCCCGTCCTGGCCGGGCGCGTCGGATCCAGGGTTTGAGGGCCAGGACCCCCACCCAAGCCCCCACCAGGGCCACCCCCCAGCCCATCACCCGGCGACGCTGGTGGGAGGTGGAGGAGCGCCGCCACAGCCAGGCCAGGAGCGCCCACCACAGGAGGCTGTCTCCCAGATGTGCGCCCACATGGGCCAGAAGCCGAGGCCAGCGACGGCCGCCCTGGGAAGCACAGAGGCCCTCGGCAATCCGCCGGGAAAGGCGATGGTCCCAGCGGTCCAGCCAGGCCCAGAGGCCGGAGATCATGGCTGCTGGGGAGAGAGCGCGCGGTGGTGGATGGGATGCTCGGGATGGGTCTCCAGGTACCGATGCACCAGCTCCAGGTGCCGGGGCCTGTCCACGTCCATGGCAGCCTCCGCGTAGGGAAGGATGATGGGCATGCCCTGGACGCCCAACACCCGCTCGGCCACGGCGATCAGATCGGTGGTGGAGAGGCGGCGGAAGAGATAGCGCAGGAGCACCCAGGGTCCCAGGAGCCAGAGCTGGCGTAGCTGGTTCTTCCGATGGGCCAGGATGTAGCGGCCCGCCTCCTGGATCTGGAAGCCCACGGAGAGCCATCCACAGTAGATGTCCCCGTTGCAGAAGTGGCCGTCCCGGAGCTTGATGTAGGAGCGCTGGCTGTGGGGGAAGACCGCCTCCACCGTTCGCCGCTCCACGATGCCCCAGTAGAGCCCCTTGTCGAAGGGACGGCATCGGTCGAGGAAGTGGGCCACGATCTCCCCGGTGAGCAGGGGCACGTCGCCGGAGAGGGCCAGGACCACCCGGTCCGCGGGATCCAGCTCCCGCAGCCGGCACAGCCCTGCGTACTGGTTCTCGATCAGCGAACGGCGATTGGGAACCACATGGACCGGGCGCCCGAAGTCGATGGCCGCGGCCTCCGCATCCTCCAGCCCCACCACCACGATCTCCCGGATCCGACCGCTCTCCTCCAAGGCCCGGACCACATGCCAGATCATGGGCGCGCCCCCGATGGGCAACAGGGCCTTGTGGGAAACGCCGGTGGCCTGGGCCAGGGGATCGGGGCTATCGGGATTGTAGCCGGCCACCACGAAGGCGTCGAACCGTTCCTCCACCAGGAGCCCCCTCTCATTCCAGGGGGCTCAGCCAGCGGGCGTCCTCGGTGCCGTCCGCGGCCCAGCCCTCGATCTGGCCATCGTCCGAACGGATCTGGTACCACATGTACCCGTCCGCGGCCTGGGGCCCCCCGATCACCGTGAACTCGGTGCCCGGATCCACCCGGGTGACCACCGGGGAGCCCAGGCCCGGCAGGGCCCGGACCGTGAGCTGCGCGCCTGGGTCCATGGTGACCCGGACCCGATCCCCGATCCGGGGAGCCCGGCTCGCCGGCTGGGGTTCGCCCACCTTCGGGGTGAGCCACTCGTCCACACCGTCGCCTTGGGCCACCCAGCCCACGTTCCCCACCCCGTCGTCCACCTTCCACCACACGAAGCCGTCCGCGGAGACCGGTCCATCCAACACGGTGACCCGTTGACCGAAGCCCAGGCGCGTGACGATGGGCCCGCCGGTGCCGGGGGTCTCTCGGATGTTCAGCCCCCCCGGCGCGACCACTCGGGCCGGTTGCCCGATGACCAGCGCAGTGCCCGGGAGGGGGGTGGGGGTGAAGGTGGGCGTGGGCTCCGGTGTGGGGGTGGGGAAATCCACCGCTACCGCCGGAGCCTGGGGCTGCTCCGGGACCGAGGCCGGGGCCGGGAAGGTGGGCGTGGGTGTCGGCCGGGGCTGGAAGCTGCCGCAGGCCAGGGCCGGGCCGGCCAGGACCAACAGCGCGCCCAGCAGCGCGTAGAGCAGCCGCCGGGCGGATCCGGTGGCCGGATCCCATGGGGTGGGCCGGGTCGACTCAGATCGGTGCATGGTTTCCCCCGGAGGATCAGAGCGTCGCCGTCTTGAGCCAGTGGATGTCCGCATGTTCCCGCAACCGCTGCTGCACGGGCTCGGGCACGGGCTCGTCCGTGCCCAGAACCATGATGGCCTCGCCGCGGGGCGCCTGGCGCCCCACGTGCATGAAGCTGATGTTGATGTCGTTCTCGCCCAGGATGGTGCCCACCCGACCGATGATGCCGGGACGATCCTGGTGAGAGGTGAGCAGAAGGTGGCCCTCCGCGGGGAAATCCACCCAGAGATCGTCGATGGCCACGATAGAGGGCACCCCCCGGAGGATGGAGCCCCGGACCGTCCGCACCCGCTCGCGGCCGTAGATGCGCAGGGTGAGCATGTTCTCGTAGCGCTCGTGGTGATGGCGCTGGCGGCGTTCCATGATGTGGATGTCCCGCTGATGGGCCAACAGCACCGCGTTCACCAGGTTGACCCGCACATCCACCACGTCGGCCAGGAGCCCCTTGATGGCCGCGGCCTTGATGTAGTCCAGCTCGTGCACCGCGATGGGGCCGTGCACAGTGATCTCCAGCCGCTCGATGCTCTGGCCATCCAGTTGGTGCAGAAAGCGCCCCATCCGCTCGGCCAGGTCGATGAAGGGGACCAGGGCCTCCAGGCTCTTGGGCGGCAGGATCGGCGCGTTCACCGCGTAGCGGGCTGGGCGGCCGTGGAGCACGTCCAATACCTGGAGCGCCACGTCCTCGGCCACCTTCTCCTGGGCCTCTACCGTGCTCCCTCCCAGGTGGGGCGTGACGATGACCTGGGGAAAGGCCAGGAGGGGATGGTCCGCGGGCAGGGGTTCCTGCTGGAAGACGTCCAGGGCCGCGCCGGCCACATGGCCGCTGGCCAGGGCCTCCACCAGGGCCTCCTCGTCCACCACACCGCCCCGGGCCACGTTCAGCACCCGGGCACCGGGCTTCAACCGGGCCAGTTCGTCTCGGCCGATGAGCCCCCGGGTGCTCTCGTTGAGGGGCACATGGACGGAGAGGAAGTCCGTCTGGGGCAACAGCCGCTCCAGGGGCAACAGCTCCACGCCCCGTTGGGCCGCGAGCTCCCGGCGCACGTAGGGATCGTGGGCGAGGACCCGCATGCCCAGACATTGGGCCCGCTCCGCGACCAACTGGGCAATACGCCCCAGCCCCACCAGGCCCAGGGTCTTGTCCCGGACCTCGGTGCCCACGAAGCGGCTGCGCTGCCACTGCCCCCCACGGACATGGCGATCCGCCTGGGGGATGTTCCGGGCCAGGGCCAGGAGCAGGGCGATGGTGTGCTCCGCGGCGGCCACCACGTTGGCCGTGGGCGCGTTGACCACGATGATGCCGGCCTGGGTGGCCGCGTCCACGTCGATGTTGTCCACGCCCACGCCGGCCCGGCCGATGACCTGGAGCTGCCGTCCGGCCTGGATGACCTCCGCGGTGACCTGGACCCGGCTCCGCACCAGCAGGGCATGGTACCGAGGAATGGCCTGGACCAGCTCCTCCGTGCCGATCTCCGGCCGGAGATCCACCACCACGTCCGGGGCCTCCAGGAGAGGCCGCAGGCCACCCTGGGCCAGGGCATCGGCCACCAGGATCCGGAAGGGGCCCAGGGGAGGGTCCTGGGCCTCCAACAGATGGAGCGTGGGTTCCGCAACCGATTCGCTCATGGCAGGGTCCATGGTGTGGACGATCCGGCGCTGGGTCTCACATGCTCTCCGGGGCACTCATGCCCATCAGCCCCAACACCCGGGAAAGGGCCACCTGGGCGGCCCGGCACAGGAGCAGACGGGCCCGGGACCGCTCCGGTTCCGCGGGGTCCACCACCCGGCAGTCTCGGTAGAAGAGGTTGAAGACCCGGGCCAGCTCCATGGCATAGTGGGGCAGGTTATGGGGAGACCGCTTCTCCACTGCCAGGTCGATCTGCTCTTCCAGCTCCAACATCTTGCGGATCAGGTCCAGCTCCGCGGGGTGGGTGAGCCGTTGGAGGTCCGCCTGGACCTCTGGCCCGGGCTCCTCGTCCACGGCAAAGCCGGCCGCCCGGGCCTTGGCCAGGATGGAGCAGATCCGGGCGTGGCTGTACTGGACGTAGAAGACCGGGTTCTCGTTGCTCTGGGCCACGGCCAGGGCCAGGTCGAACTCGATGCCGGCCTCTGGGCTGCGGGTGAGGAGCATGAAGCGCACCGCGTCGGGCCCGACCTCGGCCACCACCTCCCGAAGGGTGACGAACTCCCCGGCCCGTTTGCTCATCTTCACCTCCTGCCCCCCCCGGACCAGTTTCACCAGGTTGTAGAGGAGGATGATCAGGCGATCGGGCTCCAGGCCCAGGGCCCGCATGACCGCGTGCATCCGGGGCACGTGCCCCTGGTGGTCCACGGACCAGACGTCCACCACCACGTCGAACCGGCGTCGACAGAACTTGTCGTAGTGGTAGGCGATGTCGCTGGCGAAGTAGGTGGGCATGCCGTTGGAGCGGACCACCACCTCGTCCTTCTCGTTGCCGGGGTATTTGCTGGCCCGAAACCAGAGGGCCCCGTCCCGCTCCACGATGTCCCCCCGCTGGCGGAGGATCTCCAGCACCTGGTCCACCAGCCCTTCGTCGTACAGGCTCTGCTCGCTGAACCAGTTGTCGAAGTGGACCTGGATGAGGGCCAGCTCCTCCTCCAGATCCTGGAGCACGATGGCCCGGGCCAGGGGCCACAGGGCCCGGAGGGCCTCCTCCCGGGGAAGTTGGGCCAGCCGATCCCCTTCCTGCTCCCGGACCCGGCGGGCGTACTCCACCATGTACTGGCCCTGGTATCCCTCCTCCGGCAGGGGGGCCTCTTGCCCCAGGAGCTGGAGATACCGGGCGTAGAGGGTCTCCACGAAGAGCTGGAACTGGGTGCCCGCGTCGTTGACGTAGAACTCTCGCTGGACCTGGTAGCCCGCGGCCTCCAGGACGTTGCTCAAGGAGTCGCCCAGGACCGCGTTCCGGGCGCCGCCGAAGTGGAGGGGGCCGGTGGGGTTCGCGCTGACGAACTCCACCTGCCAGCGCTGGCCCTGCCCCCGATCGATGTTCCCGAAGCGGTCCCCCGCCTGGACAATGGCCAACACCTGGCGTTGGAGCCACTCCGGGGCCAGGCGCAGGTTGATGAAGCCGGGCCCCGCGACCTCCACCTGGCCGATGAGGCCGTTTGGGGGGATGTGGGACACGATGGCCTGGGCGATCTGCCGGGGATTGGCCCGCTGGCCGGTCTCCCGCTTCACCGCGGAGGCCAGGACCATGGCCACGTTGGTGGCGTAGTCGCCGTGGTCCGGCTGGCGAGGGCGCTGGACCTCCGGTGCGCGGATGGAGACCCGCGGCAGGCTCCCGTCTGCCTGGGCGGCCTCCACGGCCTGGATCAGGACCTGTTGCAATGTGTCACGGAGCATGGAAGAACACCCAGTGGTTCTGGAATGTCGATGCGAACGCCGACCGGAATGCAGATATCTGGGAACCCGGGCGACCGGGGTTCGCCGAACCGCGCTCAGGGCCGGGGCCTTGTCTCGCGGGGCTCCGGGATGGGCTCCATGTCCAGCCAGTTGGGCCCCACCGCCGCGTCCACCTTCAGGGGAACGGAGAGCGGGTAGGCCGATTCCATGGTCTCCCGGACCAGATGCGGCACGGTGTCCCGTTCCTCCTGGGGAAGTTCCAGAAGCAGCTCGTCGTGGACCTGGAGGATCATCCGGGCCCGATGGCCGGCCTCCTGCAGGCGACGGTGCAGCCGCACCATGGCCAGCTTGATGATGTCCGCGGCCGTGCCCTGGATGGGCGCGTTGATGGCCGCCCGCTCCAGCGCCTGGCGCTGGCTGTGGGGAAGCCTGGGATCTTTGAGCTCCGGGAAGTAACGCTTGCGCCCCAGCAGGGTCTGGACATAGCCCTGCTCTCGGGCCTGGTGGATGGTCTCCTGGATGTACTGTCGTACCCGTGGATACATGCGGAAGTACTGGTCCAGGTGGTGCTGGGCCTCCTGGGTGCTCATCTCGGTGCGGCTGCTGAGCCCATAGGCGCTGACGCCGTAGATGGTGGCGAAGTTGATGGTCTTGGCCATCCGGCGCATGGCGGCATCCACCCGCTCCACCGGCACGCCGAAGAGCTTGGATGCGGTGGCCGCGTGGATGTCCAGGTCCTGCCGGAAGGCCTCCAGCAGGCCCGGCTCCTGGGTGATGTGGGCCAGGATGCGCAGCTCCACCTGGCTGTAGTCCGCGGCCAACAGCAGCCACCCCTCGGGGGCCACGAAGGCCCGACGGATCTCCCGCCCCATCTCCGTGCGGATGGGGATGTTCTGCAGGTTGGGGTTGCTGCTGCTCAGCCGCCCGGTGGAGGTCCCTGTCTGGTTGAAGCTGGTGTGGATGCGGCCGGTCTCCGGGTGGACCAACTGGGGGAGTGCGTCCACATAGGTGCTCCGGAGCTTCTCCAGCTGCCGGTGTTCGAAGATCAGCTCCAGGATCCGCTGCTGGTCCGCGCTGAGCTCGGCCCGGAGCTCGGCCAGCTTCTCCAGCTCGCTCACCGCGGTGCTGATGAAGCCGGATCGGGTCCTGCGCAGCCCCTTCCGGGGGAATGCCATCTCCTCGAAGAGGACCTTGCTGAGCTGTTGGGTGCTGCGCAGGTTGAAGGGGTGGCCCACGATGGTGAAGAGCTCCTGTTCGCAGGCATGGAGCCGGGCCTCCAGCTCCCTGGACATGCGCTGCAGGAAGGGCACGTCGATGAGGACACCGGCCATCTCCATGTCCGCGAGGACCGGCAGCAGGGGCAGTTCGATCTCCTCGTAGAGGGTCCACATCCCCTCGGCCTCCACCTTGGGCTTGAGCACCTGGAAGAGGTGGAGGACCACGTCGGTGTCCGCGCCGCAGTAGGCGGCCACCGCCTGGATGGGGGCCTGGTCGATGGTCACCTGGTTCTTGCCCTTGCCGATGAGGCGGGTGAGCTCGGTCATCACCCAGCGGAGCTCCCGCTCGGCCACGCTCTTCAGGTTCAGGGCCCGGCTGGCGGGGTCCAGGAGCCAGGCCAGGGTCATGGTGTCGTGGATGGGTCCCCGGATCTCCAGCCCGTGGCGGCGGCACACGATCAGGTCGTACTTGCCGTTGTGGGCCACCTGGGCCCGCTCCGGGTCGCCGAAGATCGGGGCCAGGGCCTCCCGGACCTGGGGCCAGGGCAGCTGGGGGCCGTCCCGGTGGCCCACGGGGATGTAGGCGGCCTGGCCCTCTGCCCAGGCCACGCCCAGTCCCACCAGCCCGGCCCGCATGGCATCCGGGTCTGTGGTCTCCACGTCGAAGCCGAGGAGGGGGGCCTTTCCCAGGGCCTGGACCACCTGTTCCAGGGCCTCGGGAGCCTGGACCGGGGGGTATGGGCTCTCCGCCGGCGGAGAGGCCGTGTCCGCGGCCGCGATGGGGAACAGGGGAAGCTGGCCCTCGTCCCCCGCTCCGGAGCGGGCCGGGGGGCCCTCCAGGCCCAGCTCGCGCAGCAGGCTGAAGAACTCCAGCTCCTCGAAGAGGCGACGTACCTCCGCGGGGTCGTATCCCCGGAGGCGGAGCTGCTCCGGCTCGAAGGGGATCTCCAGATCCGTGACGATCCGGATCAGCTCCCGGTTGCGGAAGACCTGCTCCTTCCACGCCATCAGGGTCTGCCGGGTCTTGGGCCCTTTGACCTGGTCGATGTGGCGGTACAGGTCATCCAGGCTGCCGAACTGTTGGAGGAGCTTGATGGCGGTCTTCTCGCCCACACCTGGAACCCCGGGGATGTTGTCCGAGGGATCGCCCACCAGGGCCTTGAAGTCCACGTACTGGTGGGGCGAGAGGCCATAGCGCTCTCGGATCTCCTCGGGGCCGTAGAGCTCGGTCCGAGGATTGGGCCCGCCTGTGGTGTAGAGGATCCGGACCGCGTCGCTGGCCAACTGGAACATGTCCCGATCCCCGGTGAGGATCCGCACGTCGAAGCCGGCCTCCACGGCCTTGAGGGCCAGGGTCCCGATGACGTCGTCGGCCTCGTAGTCCTGCTTGGTGACGATGGGGATCCGAAAGGCCCGGAGGACCTGTTCGATGCGGGCCATCTGGGCCTGGAGATCGTCGGGCATCCGCTCCCGGGTGGCCTTGTAGTCCGGATAGGTCTGGTGGCGCCAGGTCTCCCCCACGTCGAAGGCCACGGCCACGTACTCCGGCCGATGCTCCTTGAGCACGCTGAGCAGCTTGCGCGTGAAGCCGTAGACCCCGGTGGTGAGCTCGCCTCGACGGGTGGTCAGGGGCGTCTTCACCCCGAAGTAGGCCCGGTAGGCCTGGGAATGGCCGTCCACCAGCAGGAGTGTGGGCATGGTTCAGTCGGGCTCTTCCACGGCCAGCTCCCCGGCGTCCACCAGCCTGCGGATGGAAGGGTAGTCCAGGATGGTGCGCAGGGTGCGCATGCGGCGCCCCGCGTCCAGGCGATACTGGCCTGTGGGCAGGTTCAGGATGAAGTTCCGGCGGGAGCGGTTGACCAGGCAGATGACCTGGTCCTTGGGCTCCTTCCAGGTGACCTGGTCGGGATGGGCCGGCTGGATGCGTGCCATGGCTGTCCCTCTTGAAAACCGGGAGAGGACGGGCGCGAACATCAAAAGCATTGTACTTGCCCCTCTGGCATTTGACAAGAAAACTGACAAGAAAACACGGGGCATTCCCGGGCCAGGCCCTTCACGGCCGGTGACGGGCAACGGCCTCGCTGGAGGGGCCGGGCCGAGCGGGTGCCCGCCGTGGGCGAAGTCCTCGGGCCTGGAGCCCCTCCCAGAGCCCCAGGCCGGCCACCAGGGCGAATCCTCCCGCGTACAGGAGCAGGAAGGGGATGGCCCAGAGGTTGCCCTGCTGCCACGCGACCCAGGCCGCCAGGAGCGCATAGGCCAGGAGCGCGCCCTCGCCGAACCAGAGCGGCCCCGCGGAGAGGGCGTAGGCGCTGCCCTGCCAGGCATCTTCGGGGGATTCGACCCGGAACTTGGGGGTGCGCTGGAAAGGGCCCTCCTGCCCCAGGAGGGCCTGGAACACGGCCAGGCTGTTGCTCAGACAGAGCCCTGTGCCCAACAGGGTGAGGATCGGCAGATAGGCCCAACGTCGCAGCCATCCTCGGGGGTGCAGACGTCGCTGGGCCACTGCGTAGAGCAGGGGGGGGCCGATGGAGACCAGGCTCAGGTAGGTGAGGGGCCAGAAGGGATGCACGTCCCACCACAGGAGGGGCAGGCTGATCCCGAGCATGAGCAACAACAGGGGATGGACCAGATAGTTGCCCAGGTGGAACAGGCCCGCGAGGCGGGCCGTCAGCGGCCAGGGGGCCCGCCATACCCGAGGGGCCAGCTTGCGGAGGGTCTGGATGCTGCCCTTGGCCCAGCGGAACTGCTGGCGTTTGAAGGCCAGGAGCTGGGGCGGGATCTCGGCAGGGGCTTCCACGTGGTCCAGGTAGCAGGGACGCCAACCGGCGAGCTGGGCCCGGTAGCTCAGGTCCAGGTCCTCACAGAGGGTATCCGGGTGCCAGCCGCCCACCCGAGGGTCCTCGATGCAGGCCCGCCGCCAGACCCCGGCAGAGCCGTTGAAGCCGAAGGGGTAGCCCGCGGCCTGGCGCCCGGCCTGCTCCACCACGAAGTGACCGTCCAGGGCCAGGGCCTGGCTCCGGGTGAGGAGGGAGTAGGTCGCGTTCAGGTGGCCCCAGCGAGCCTGGACAAAGCCCACATCCCGGTTGTGGCTCCCCAGGAAGTGGGGCACCACTCGGCGCAGGAAGCTCCGCGGGGGGAGGAAGTCCGCGTCGAAGATGGCCAGGAGCTCTCCCCGGGCCTGGGCCAGGCCCGCGGCCAAGGCCCCGGCCTTGTAGCCGGTCCGCTGGGGGCGGTGCAGGTGGTGGATGGCCACCCCCTGCCGCTGCCAATGGGCCACCCGCCGGGCCACCACTCGGCGGGTCACGTCGGTGGAATCGTCCAACACCTGGATCTCCAGCCGGTCTCGGGGATAGTCCAGCCGGGCACAGGCGTCGATGATCCGCTGGGCCACGTGGCGCTCGTTGTAGAGGGGGATCTGGACCGTGACCATCGGCCATTCGGTCACCGGGCCCGGACGATGGCGCCCTCTGCCTCGCCTCAGGTTCCAGGTCATCCAGAGGGTATGCACCCCGTACAGGGCCAGCCCACAGGCAGCCAGGGCATAGAGCCAACGGAGGACAGAGATCCACCAGAGACCGGTCACGGGAAGGCCTCCTCCACAGGGGAGATCCAGCCTGGATTCCACGGCAGGCCGGGGGCTGGACAGGGCCCGGCCGACGAGCCGGCCCCCCACCCACACCGTCGGAGCCAGGGGCCGGTCTCCACACGTCTGCCCAGTATAGCCCAGAGGGCCTCGATAGGCGAAGCCGAGACCAGGGCGGGAGCCCGTCCGCGCGAAGCGGTTTTAAGCGGGATGGATGGTTGTCCTTTTCGGGGAAATGCGCTATGGTGGAACCGCGCGGGCTCATTGTCCTGGGCTTACGAAGGGACCCTCCCACGGCGCGAGCAGAGACGCGATCAGGACAGGACCGACCATGCATCTCGACAACGCCACCGAGGCGCCTCTCGAATCCGTTCCGATGCTGGATGAAGCGGTGTTGAAGGAGCTCTTCGAGGAGGTGGCCGACGGGATCCCCGAGGTGTTGGAGGATCTCATCGCCACCTTTGTGGAGGATGGAAGAGCCCACCTGGAGAAGCTCGAAAGGGCCCTGGAGGAAGGAGACACCCACCAGGCCACCCTGAGCGTCCACTCCCTCAAGTCCAGCGGAGCCACCTTCGGCGCGCATCGGCTCTCCAGGTGGGCGGCCGTCCTGGAAAGCCGGGCCCGCCAGGGCGATCTGGCCCAGATCCATGGCGAGCTCGACGCGTTTCGCCAGCTCTTCGAGCGGACGGTGACCCTCCTGTGGGAACGACGGCCCCGGTGACCCGGGGCCCCAGGCCCAAGGCCGACCGGGAGCGACGAGGGCTCCACGACAGGGACATCGTTTTCCCAGGCCCTCTTTCCCGGCCTGGGAAAACGATGAGGCGGGGCGATCCCAAGAACCTGCAGGACCACCCCGCCCCGTTTCGGCCGTACGGGAGGACCGCCACACCGGGTTCCCAAGGGGCTAGACGGCCTCGGCCTCCTGTTCCCGCTTGCTCTCCGCGATGATCTGCTCGGCCAGGTGGCTGGGCACCGGCTCGTAGTGGTCGAACTCGATGGTGTAGACGCCCCGACCCTGGGTCATGGAACGGAGATCCGTGCCGTAGCGCAGGATCTCGGCCAGGGGCACCAGGGCCCGGATGATGGCCCGTTTGCCCCGCTGTTCCATGCCCTGCACCCGGCCGCGCCGGTTGTTCAGATCGCTCATGACATCGCCCATGTACTCCTCGGGCACGATGACCTCGATCCGGTAGATGGGCTCCAGCAGGGTGGGGCCGGCCTGGAGGAAGGCCAGCTTGAAGACCTCCCGGCCCGCGATCTGGAAGGCGATGTCCTTGGAGTCCACCGGGTGGTACTTGCCGTCGAAGACCACCGCCTTCACGTCCACGATAGGATACCCAGCCAGGACGCCCTGTTCCAGCACCTGTTGGATCCCCTTCTCAATGGAGGGGATGAAGACGCTGGGGATGGCGCCGCCGAAGATCTCGCTGTCGTAGGCGAAGCCCTCGCCCCGGGCCAGGGGTTCCACCCGAAGGTGGACGTCTGCGAACTGGCCTGCGCCGCCCGTCTGCTTCTTGTGGCGGTAGTGGGCCGTGGCCACCTTGGTGATGGTCTCCTGGTAGGGGACCTTGGGCAGCCCGGTCTCCACCTTGACCCCGTACTTGTTCTGCAGGTTCTGGATGGCCACGTCCACGTGGGTGTCGCCCATGCCCTGGAGGACCGTCTGCTTGGTGGCCTGGACATATTGGACCACCAGGGTGGGATCCTCCTCGGCCAGGGACTGGAGGGCCTGGCCCATCTTCGCGCTGTCGGCCTTGGTGGCCGGCATGACTGCCACCGTGTACAGGGGCCGGGGGTACTCCGGAGGCGGGATCGCGATCTCCGCCTCGGGATGGCTCAGGGTGTCCGTGGTGCGGGTATCCTCCAGCTTGGTCACCGCGCCGATGTCCCCGGCCACCAGCTCGTCCGTGGCGATGAGTTCCTTGCCCCGCACCTTGAAGAGGTTGCTCACCTTCTGGTCCTTGCCGGTGCGCCGGTTGCGGAGGATGGTGTCCTTCTGGAGGGTCCCGGAGAAGACCCGGAGGTAGTTGATCCGCCCCACGTAGCGGTCCATCAGGGTCTTGAACACGTAGGCCACCTGGGGGCCGCTGGGATCGCAGGCCAGCTCACCGGGTTCGCCGTCCACCACCGCCTGGACGGCCACCTGATCGGGAGCCGGGACGTAGGCGACCAGGGCCCGAAGCAGGGAGGGAAGGCCCACCTGGGTCAGCGCGGAGCCGCAGAAGACGGGCACGATCTCCCCGGAGCGGACCCCGTCTCCCAGGCCGCGGCGGATCTCCTCCTCGGTCAGGTCCTCGCCCTCCAGGTACTTCATGATGAGCTCGTCGTCCGTCTCGGCCGCGGCGTCGATGAGGGCCGAGCGGGCCTCCTCCACCGGCTCCCGCATCTCCTCGGGGATCTCGGCCACCGTACCCTCGGGCCCCATGTAGGCCTTCATGTCCACCAGGTTCACCACGCCCTGGAACTCCTCCGCAGCGCCGATGGGCAGTTGGAAGGGCAGGATCTTGCCGCCTTCCGGGAAGGTGGCCTGGAGGCTGGCCAGGGCCCGTTGGAAGTTGGCATGCTCCCGGTCCATCCGGTTGACGAAGACCATCCGAGGTTTGGCCATGCCGTTCAGGCGGTCCCAGGCCAGCTCGGTACCCACCTCCACGCCGGCCACCGCGTCCACCAGGACCAGGCCGGCCTCGGCCACCGAGAGGCCGCTGATGACCTCGCCCACGAAGTCCAGATAGCCCGGGGTGTCCAACAGGTGGAGCAGATGGCCGTCGTGTTCCAGGGGGGCCACGCCCAGGTGGATGGAGATCTGGCGTCGATGTTCCTCGTCGTCCCAGTCGGTGACAGTGGATCCCTCCTCCACCTTTCCCATCCGCTTGACGGCACCGGTGATATAGAGCAGCGCCTCGGTCAGGGTGGTCTTCCCCGAGCCGCTGTGTCCGACGACAACGACGTTTCGGATCTGAGATGTGTTGACCTTGGCCATGAGCCCTCCCTAAGTCGCACGTGGTGGTGATGGCGAGCGAACTCCGTTGCGGGGCAGCATGGAGGAGCACCCATCCCCACCAACGGTCGCTCCTGCGCTGCGCGGGGCACGCCCTGTGGCAGAGAAGCCAGGTCCTGCCTGCCGAACCCCGAGGATTGTACTGGAAATCCAGGGGAATGTCAACGAAATGGGAAAGTTTGCACGGCGTGGAGCCCTCTGCTATGATCCGCCCATGTCCGATCGCACCACCGAGCCCGCGTTCGCGGACCCGGCAACTGCCCAAGTGTCCCGGCCTTCGGCAGAACCCCTCCCGTGGAAAGGCCCTGTAGGCGAGGAGAACACCCGGTTGCTCCTCGTGGTCCACGCGGAGAGCATCTATCGCCGCTATGGGCCCGACGTGGCGGTGGACAGCGGCCTCAGCGCCCGAGGATGGGAGCAGGCCAGCGCGCTGGCCCGATGGCTGGCCCAGTACGAGACCGTCCACCACCTGGTGAGCGGCCCTCAGCTGCGCAGCCGCCTCACCGCCCAGTCCATCGGCCAGGCCCTAGGCCTCCCCGTTGTGGAGGCCCCCCATCTCCCCTCGGCCGACCTCCCCTTCCCCCACGAACCCACCGCGGAGACCTTGGACGCCCTGCTGGGCCAGATGGACCTGGAGGCGCTGCACCAGGCCCTGTCCTCCATCCTCCGGGGCCATGGCGGCCAGACCGTGGCCCTGGTCACCAGCCCGGTGACCGTGGCCGGGATCCTGCGCCTGCTGGCCGAGAGCCCCCGGACCCGCTTCTGGATCGAACATGCCACCATCAGCGAGCTCTGCCTCTGCCACGGGGCCTGGTACCTGCGAGGCCTGAACCGACGGGAACACCTCCCCCACGTCCCCCGGGCCCCTCTCCCCGAGATGCTCTCGGACCGCACCTCCCAGGAAGAGGTGGAGGAGCTCCAGGCCATTCGACGGCTCTACAACCGGGTGGCCCAGATCCATCCCCCGCTGCCCGAGCCCGAACACGAAAAGGTCATCGGAGAGATCGCCCTCCACATGCTGGAGGGCCAGGAGAGGGGACGCGTGTTGGTGGTGGGCAGCGGGCTGGGCTGGCTGGTCCAGCATCTGGCCGGACGACCGTTCCGGGAGGTGTTGGGGGTGGACGTGAGCCCCATGATGCTGGAACGGGCCGAGCTGGACCGGCTCCGCCTCCAGGACGCAGAGCGGGCCGCACGGATGGGCTTCCGCCTGGCCGCGGCCCAGGACCTCCCCTTCGCGGAGCAGACCTTCGACTGGGCGGTGCTGCCCCTGTTGCTCCACCATACCCGGGGCGCAGAGCGGATCCTGGCCGAGGCCCGCCGGGTGCTGCGGCCCGGCGGCAAACTCCTCCTGATCGAGATCGCCGCGCCGGAGGACCCGGTGCATCGGGCCACCCACAACGCCATCGAGGGCCGCCGAAACCCCACCCACGTGGCCATCCGGAGCGCCGAGGAGTGGCACAGCCGGCTCGGCGCGCTGGGCTTCCTGGTGGAACGGGAGCGGATGGTGTCGGTGGAGTACCGGGTGGACCGCTGGCTGGATGAGCTGGCCGTGGACGAGGAGACCCGAGACGCGGTCTGCACCATGTTGGAGGCCAGCATGGAGACAGACGCCGCGGGCCTCCACGTCCGCCTGCGCAACGGCGAGCTGGTCTTCGAGAAACAGCTGGTCTTCCTCCGGGCCGTCCGTTAGGGCCGAGGGCCCGGGAGCTGGTGGCCCCGGGCCCGGCAGTTCAGCGGTACAGCTCCCGCTGGATGATCCGCTTCTGGATCTGGGTGGTGCCCTCGTAGATCTGGTAGATCTTCGCGTCCCGCATCAGCTTCTCCACCGGATACTCCCGGCTGTAGCCGTTGCCGCCGAAGATCTGGACCGCGTCGGTGGCGTTCTGCATGGCTGCGTCCGCGCAGAAGGCCTTGGCCATGGCCGCGACCATGGTGTTCCGCTGGCCGTTGTCCACCAACCAGGCGGACTTGTAGGCCAGATGGCGGCCGGCCTCCACCCGGATGGCCATGTCCGCCAGCATGAAGCCCACCCCCTGAAAGTGGGCAATGGGCTGGCCGAAGGCGTGCCGCTCGCCGGCGTAGCGGACGGCCTCGTCCAGGGCCCGGCGGGCAACCCCAATGGCCGCCGCGGCCACCGGAGGACGGCTGCGGTCGAACACCTTCATGGCGATCAGGAAGCCATCGCCCTCCTTGCCCAGGCGGTTCTCCACCGGCACCTCCACCTCCTCGAAGAAGACCTGGCAGGCCTGGGCCGCATGCTGTCCCATCTTCTCCAGGGGCTTGCTGGTGCTGACCCCGGGCCAGTCCCGCTCCACGATGAAGCAGCTCATGCCCCGCCGCCCGGCCTCCGGGTCCGTCTTGGCGAACACGGTGAAGAGGCTGGCCACCGGCCCATCGGTGATCCAGGTCTTGGTCCCGTTGAGGAGATACCGATCTCCCCGGCGGGTGGCCGTGGCCTTGATCCCGGCCACATCCGAGCCGGCATCCGGCTCGGTCATGCAGTAGGCCGCCACCAGGCCCTCCTCGGTCAGCCGCGAAAGGTAGCGGGCCTTCTGCTCCGGCGTGCCGGCCAGAAGGATGGGCAGGACGGCCAACTGGTTGAGCATGAGCGCGGTCTGGATGCCCGAGCAGCCGTAGGCCATCTCCTCGGCCACGATGGACTCCTCCAACACGGTGGCGCCCAGGCCGCCGTATTCCTCGGGAATGTTCAGGTTCACCAGGCCCACCTCCCGGGCCTTGTGGAAGATCTCCCAGGGCCACTCGCCGCTCTCATCGTACTCGGCCGCCCGGGGCGTGATCTCCTTGGCCGTGAACTCCCGGGCCAGATCCCTCAGCATCCTCAGGTCGTCAGAAAGCTCGTACATCGTCCTCTCCTTCAGTCTGAAGTCCTTGCCTCGGCGGGGTTCGTTCCCTGTCCGGTCTCGTGGATGGTGGCGGCCAATCTTCCCCGGCCTCCAGAGGCCAGTCTACCGGGGCAGGATTGCCGCCCGGTTGCCTCCATGTTACCATGGAGCCCAGGAGCCCGATCCGTGCACCGTGGAGGGGAAAGGATACCACACCATGCTCGAATCCACGCATCTCTACCGAGAGATCCACGAACAGCCCCAGGTGCTGGCCCGCCTCCTGGAACAGGAGACGCCGGCTGTGGAGCGGGTGGCCAGGAAGTGGCGGGCCCAGGGGGTCGACCATGTGGTGATCGCCGCGCGGGGCAGCAGCGACAACGCAGGCCGATACGCCCAGTATCTCCTGGGGGCCCGGGCCCGCCTTCCGGTGACCCTGACCACGCCCAGCCTCTTCACCGTCTACGGCACCCCTCCCCGTTTCGGCCCCCACACCGCGGTGCTCGGGATCAGCCAGAGCGGACGCAGCCCCGATATCGTCAGTGTCCTGGCCGAGGCCCGACAGCAGGGACGCCCCACCGCGGCCATCACCAACGACCCGGCCTCCGCCCTGGCCCAACAGGCCGACCACGTCCTCCAGCTCCACACCGGCCCAGAACGGGCCGTGGCCGCGACCAAGACCTATACCGGCCAGCTCCTGGTGGTCGCGATGTTGGTGGCCGCGCTCACCCAGGAGCCGGAGAGCTGGACGGCGCTTCGACAGGTGCCCGCCTGGGTGGCCGACACCCTGGAACGCAACGCGGACGTGGCCCCCACCGCGGAACGGTATCGGTACATGGTGAACTGCGTGGTCATCGGCCGGGGCTACAACTATGCCACCGCCTTCGAGATGGCCCTGAAGCTCAAGGAGCTGACCTACTCGGTGGCCGAACCCTACAGCAGCGCAGACTTCCTCCACGGCCCCCTGGCCCTGATCCAACACGGGTTTCCCGCATTCGTGGTGGCCCCGGCCGGCGCGCTCCAGGAGGAGATGGGCCGCTTCATCCAACGGCTCCGCGAGCGGGAGGCCGAGGTGATCGTGATCAGCGACCTGCCCGAGCTCCTGGCCCAAGGAAGGAAACAGCTTCCCCTGCCCCCCCAGGTGCCCGAATGGCTCTCCCCCCTGACCGCGATCGTTCCGGGTCAACTCTTGGCCATGCACCTGGCCCACGCCCGGGACTACGACCCGGACCATCCCCGAGGCCTGCGCAAGGTGACCGAGACCCGCTGAGGCACAGGATGGCATTCCCCCAGGTCTGGCTCCCCCGCCACCCCCGGACATCGCGCAGCTATGCGAAGGGGGCTGCCCTCCTGGCGGAACGGCTCCAGGCCCCCGAGGCCTGCACCGGCCCCGAGGGAGGCTGGCTCCTCTACCTGGCCGCCCCAGGATGGGCCCATCTGCCCCTTCAGGCGCATCTCCACAGGCTGGCCCAGGCCAACAGCGCCATCCCCCTGGCCGTCTGGGCCGACTGGCACGTGCTGCGCTGGAGCGGCGCCCGCCGCCACACCCAGGCCCGCCTGTCCCGTTGGCGAACCCTCCTGGGGCGAAGGCCCCCACCCGAGAGCCCTCGGGACCGGGCCCTGGCCTATCTGGACCGATGGGCCCTGGCCCAGATGGAGACGCTGCTGGACAAGGCCCCTGCGCCGCCGACGCCGCCCCCCATCCATCCTCCCTCATCCCCCTGGGCCGAGCTGGTACGGTGGGCCTGGGAAGGTCCCCCCATGGAGGCCCCTTCCCACACGGAGAAGCCTCTCCCAGAGCCCGAGGAGGACGGGAAGCCCGATCCCCGGCCCCTCCTGGTGGAACTGGCTGCCCACCACCGGGCCTGGGACTGGGCCCACGGCCTGGCGGCTGGGGGCCCAGCCGCGCCCATGGCAACGGTCCCCCTGGTCCTGCGAGGCCTGCTGGGTCTGGAGCCCGATGGGTGTGAGGGAGCGTTGGCCTGGCACCTGTGGGAACCTCCGCCTCTGGCCGTAGAGGGCCTGGCCGTGGGCCCGGCTCGGGTCCACCTGCAGGCCCTCGCGGAGACCGACGCGGGTCTCCAGATCCAGGTGGTTGCGGAGACCCCCCTCTACCTGGAGATGGTGACCGCGACCCATCACTTCTCCGAGGCCATCGCCCCAGGACGCCACCGCTACCGGCTTACCCTCCTGGATCGGACCGACTGGTCCGAATGAGGCCCACCTCCATCCGTCCCTATTCCCCCTGGAGCGCACACAGGTCCGCGAGCCGGGCCTGGACCAGGCGAACCAGGTCCTCGGGAGCGAGCCCCACCTGGGCACCGCGCTGCCCTGCACTGACGTAGATCCGGGGATGTTCCATGGCCCGACGATCCAGGAAGACCCGAAATCGCCGCGACAGCAGGGCCAGAGGGCTGATGCCCCCAGCCTGGAGACCGGTGAGACGCTCTGCCCGGTCTCGGGTGGCCATGCGGACCTTCTTCTCCCCGGCCGCCCGGGCCAGCTTTCGGGTATCCAGGGTGGCCGGTCCCGGGATCAGGGCCAGGATGGGGCGGGTACCCGGCTGGGCTCCCTCCACCACCAGGGTCTTGAACACCTGCGGGGCAGGCAGCCCCAGGATCTGGGCTACCTGGACGGCGCTGTGGGCCCGGGGGCCGTAGGGATAGGTGTGGACAGTATGGGGGATCCGGCGTTGGTGGAGCAGGCGGGTGACGTTGTTGGTGAAGGCCATGGCGCTGGGCTCGGGGGAGAGGTGGGAAGCCATCGGGTGAAGTGGAGTGGGGGTGGGAGCATTCCAGCCATCCCGAACCACCGAAGACGGACACGAGAGAGGGGTGGGCATCCACCCACCCCTCTGGCAACACGCCACCGCCCACAGGTAGAGACCTGTGGTGTCGCCCACGCACCTCAGGAAGGCTCAGGGAAAGTACACGATCAGGTTGGCCTTGGAGGCCTGGACCACCGGGAGGAGCTGCTCCAGGGTTGTGACCAACATGTCCGTGGCCACGGGCAGGGCACCGCCCAGGTAGGCATCCAGGAGACCGGTCTGCTGGATCAGATCCACCAGGTAGAGGGCCTCGCCCTGGGCCCAGGAGACGTAGGGCAGAGCCTGGCCGTTGATGGAGATGTGGACGCCGTTCTCGTCGGTGCGGAAGCCCAGGCTCTGGATGCCCAGCTGGGACATGGCCTGGATGGCCTGGGGCTGCAGCCGCAGCGCGGTCAACGGGGTGCCGGTGACGGCCTGCCACTCCACGTCGGTCAGATCACCCACGCTGAAGGAGCCGTCCTCGTTGTAGAAGATGGGAAGCTGGATGGTGGGCGGGGCCCCCACGGCCGCCAGGAACTCCTCCCGCATCCGGGCAGCCTCCGCGGCCGCAGTCTCGTCGCCCTCCACCACGAAGGGGATGACCTCCATGCCGGCCTTCACGGGGAAGCGCAGGATCACGCCCACGCCCAGGTTGTCCACCAGGGGCATGACCTTGTTGACCACCGGCTGCACCACCCCCAGGCGGCTCATGATGTCCGCGGTGGCCACCAGCCGGTTCTCATCCCACTTCAAGGAGGGGATGGGCTGGCCGTTGACCAGAAGCTGGAGACCGTTCGGGGTGTTGTTGATCTGGATATGCTGGATGTTGGTCTCGGTGAAGTAACGGACCCAGCCGGGATCCATGCGGAGGGTGGACAGGTCGGCCCCCATGGTCTGGCCGAGCTCCGCCACCGGCACGCCCCCGATGGATGCGTTGCCCTCGCTGTCAAAGTCGACGACAATGGCCGGCAGGTCGATCACCATCTCGTCGGGTTCGGCCATCGCGGCTGCTTCACCGACTCCAGCCCGGGTTGCGCAGCCAGCAAGGACCAGCCCAGCGATCAGCAACAAGCCTACGAGGATGACGAGTCGGTCGCGCATGCGGGAACCTCCTAGATTGATGGAAGTGGACGGATGAGTTTGGACGAAACCGGCCGCTAACAGGATACTGCGGGACAGCGCTAGGGGATGGGTGGGCACATCCAAACTGTCGGCCTCCACAGGTTGCCCAAGAAGAGCGCTCGCCGGGGGAGTGGCGGAGAAGTGGCAACCTTCCCTGTCCAATGGACGTGCAACCGTCCTTATTGTACACATCCTCTTTCCAGGTGTCAACCGGCAGAAAAGGGGCCAGAGCCCCGGTCCAAAAGGTGGAAATCCCACGTCTTCCATACGCTCAGGCTACAAAAACAAAAGATCCCCGCGCGACCCGGCCGTTTCCACCGGTTCTCCCGGCGGACCGGATCGTAGTATAATGGCGTGCACAGGTGCCGCTGGCCACAGGGGCACCTCCAACCCAGCCGAAACCCAGAGAAAGGAAGCCATGGCCTCCGATCCCCAGAACCGGGCCCCCGCTGTCAGGGCCCTGGAGCCTCCCCTGGCCTCCGGCGCAGGTGCGGCCCGAGGGCCTCTCACCGCGCAGGCCGGGCAACTGGTCCTGTTGCTGACCGAGAAGGGCAAGCGCTACCTGCTCCGACTCCAGCCTGGCACCCGTTTCCACACCCACCTGGGCGTCATCGCCCACGACGACCTCATCGGACAGCCCCTGGGCACCACGGTCTTCAGCGCCAAGGGCCACCCCCTGTTGCTGTTGGAGCCCTCCCTGCCGGATCTGATGAAGCGCATCAAGCGCACCACCCAGATCATCTACCCCAAGGACGCGGCCCGGATCGTCCAGCTCCTGAACCTGCGGGCCGGACGCCGGGTCATCGAGGCGGGGACCGGGAGCGGGGGACTCACCATCGCCCTGGCCTGGGCTGTGGCCCCCCAGGGGCGGGTGTACAGCTACGAGGCCCGGCCCGAACACCAACGAGTGGCCCGGGCCAACCTGGAACGAGCCGGCCTCCTGGACCATGTGGAGCTGGTGGAGCGGGCCATCCAGGAGGGATTCCTCCAGACGGGAGTGGATGCCCTGGTCCTGGACGTCCGAACCCCCTGGCAATACCTGGAGCAGGTCCGCCAGGCCCTCCGACCCGGCGGCTTCTTCGCCAGCCTGGTCCCCACCACCAACCAGGTCAGCCAACTGTTGGCCAGCCTGGAACAGCACGGCTTCGCGGACATCCGGGTGGAGGAGATCCTGCTGCGCCGCTACAAGCCCGTGCCCGACCGGCTCCGGCCCGAGGACACCATGATCGGCCACACCGGCTTCATCATCGCAGCTCGCCCCGTGGTGGACCCCGAGGAGACCACCCGTTGGCTCGCCGAGGAGCGGAAACGGTTCCTGGCCCGACAGGAGCAGACCTCCCGGGTGGACGCTCCCGACACCGCGACCGAGACCCAGGACCTCCACAGCCCCGATACGACCGTGGACACCTAGACCTATGGACCCCATCTACGAGTACTACGGCAACATCCACATGCACACCACCCACAGCGACGGCACGGCCACCTTCCACGAGCTGGTGGAGGCCGCGGCCGGGGTGGGGCTGGACTACGTCTACGTCACGGACCACAACGTCCTGGTGCGAGATAAGGAGGAGGGCTATCGCAACGGCGTGCTCACCCTGGTGGGCCAGGAAGTCCACGACGAGGACCGAGAGCCGCCGGGCAGCCACCTGCTCTGTCTGGGGGTCCAGGAGGATCTGACCCCTCTGGCCAAGGATCCCCAGGCCCTGATCGACGGGGTGAGGGCCCAGGGAGGCCTGCCCTTCCTGGCCCACCCCATCGAGGAGTACACCGACCTGATCCCGGACCACTACGACTGGCTCGACTGGGATGTGACAGGCTATGTCGGGGTGGAGCTCTGGAACTACATGTCCCGTTTCCGAGGCTACGCCACCAGCAAATGGCGAGCGCTGGTCCTGGGCTTCTTCCCCCACTATTTCACCACAGGCCCCCTGGCCGCGATGCTGGCCAAGTGGGACGCCCTCACGCAGGAACGCCCGGTGGTCGCCCTGGGAGGCACGGATGTCCACGGCAAGGTCTACCGGCTGGGGATCATCCGACGTCGCTTCCTCCCCTACGACCACTGTGCCCGGGCCCTGAACACCCACATCCTCACCCGAGAGCCCTTCCAGGGGCCCGGAGGAGCCCCACGGCTGCCCTGGTCGGATCCCCGGGTGGCCCACGACCGGGCCCTGGTGTTGGAGGCCTTGGCCGCGGGACACTGTTGGATCGGCTACGACCTGGTGGCCCCTACCCGGGGATTTCGCTTCTGGGCCGAACAGGAGGGCGGGAGACAGGCCCTCATGGGGGACACGCTCCAGGCCGCAGAGGGTGCCGTGACCTTCCACGTGACCGTGCCCGACACCGGGGAGATCCGCCTGCTCCGCAACGGCCGGGTGGTCTCCCTGGCCCGGGGACGCGAGCTCCACCGGCTGGAGCTGGAGCCCGGTGTCTACCGGGTGGAGGTGTGGAAGAAACGGTGGGGCGCGCCTCGGGGATGGATCTTCAGCAACCCCATCTACGTACGGTGACAGGTAGGGTGAAGGAAGCGGCCAGCAGATGGGCCAAGAAGACGTCCTTCCCGGACCGTCTTCCCTTGTCGAGCGAAGCCAATCTCAGCAGTTCACGAATTCGTAGCGGGATCGGCATCCTCAGATGCCGATCCCAGAGGGACGATGCCGCATCGGAGGATGCTCACTCCTCCGTTTGGCTCAAATCGTGAATTACCGCATCTCGATCGATCCGATTCCGAACAACCATCTCAGAGATCCGCGACCCGAACACCCATGGACGTGGCTGAACTGACAGAAGGGCTGGTGGCGGTTCTGGTCCACCTGGCCTGGATCGATATCCCTCTGGTGGCCTACTGGTGGGCCCGCCGTCGAGCATCCCGGTGGACAGGCACCCTGACCGGCGCGGCCCTGGGCCTGGTCCTGGCGACGGTGGCCCTGGGCTTCTACCTGGCCAGTTGGATGTTGGGTACCGTGGCGCCCGCCCTGGCCCCCCTGGTGGGCATGCCGGCCTTCTTCCTGCGCCAGATCCACGCCTGGCCCAGCCAGTGGGCCAGCTCGCTCCTGGTGCCTGCCACACCCCTCTCCATCGCCTCTCCTCAGTACTGGGCCCTGGAGATCCTGAACGGGCTGGTCTGGGCCCCTGTGTACGGCGTCCTGGGGTACTGGCTGATCGACCGACCTCGCTCCCGCCGGAAAGAGGTCTGACCCCTGCTCTGCCCACGTCCCCGACGGCACAGCCTGCCGGGCGCAGCCGGCTCGGGTGCCCGGGACGTTTTTTCACCGGTTGACTTTCTCAGCGAACTCTGGTAAAAGTGAGAGGCCCCCGAGAAAGTGTATGCGCTGGGTGGCTGCAGCCCGGCCTTCTACACCGGTTTTGCTCGCCGTGCACCCCATTCCACAAAGGAGGTCGACCCATGCGACGGATGTTGGACCCGCTCTCCAACGAGACCCGACGCCGCTTCCGGGAGCTGTGGCGCTGGGCCCACGACTTCGACCCCAAAGACCCCCTCTTCGGCCTCACCAAACAACAGCTCAGCGGCCCCACACTCTCCCGCCGAACCGTCCTCCGACTCATGGCCGCCGCCGGCATCCTCTCCGTGGCCGACGTCCTGGCCGCCTGCGCCCCAACCCAAACCCCGGCCCAGACCACCTCCCCCCAGCAGGCCGCACCCGCCCAACAGCCCGCACCCCAAACCCGACCCGGAGGACACCTCATCTGCGGCTGGGCAGGCACCAACGAGATCCGAACCCTTGACCCCGCACAGATCAACCAGGTCCTCCAGTTCCAGATCGCCTCCAACGTCCTCAGTGGACTCACACACATCAACCCCGACCTGGTCGCCGAAGGCGACCTCGCCGTGGACTGGGAACCCTCCGACGACGGCCTCTCCTGGACCTTCTACCTCCGGGAGGGCGTCACCTTCCACAACGGCGACCCCTTCACCGCCGACGACGTCCTCTTCACCTACAACCGCTCCAAGGACCCTGAACAGTCCATCCACTCCGGCGTGTTGGCCAACATCCAGGACGTGGTGAAGGTGGACGACTACACCGTCCAGATCCTGCTGGAGAAGCCCCAGGCCTCCCTCCTGGTGAAGACCTTGGAGCGGTCCAGCGGCCGGGCCATGACCATCGTCAACCGACGGGCCCTGGAGGAGATGGGCCCCGAACAGTACGGCCTCACCCCCGTGGGCACCGGCCCCTTCCGGGTGGTGGAGCACCAGCTCGGCCAGGGAGTGGTGGTGGAGGCCTTCGACGACTACTACGACCCCCAGCGGCCCAAGCTGGACAAGATCACCTTCATCCCCATCCCCGAGCCCGAGCCCCTGGCCGCAGCCATCGAGGCCGGGGACATCCACCTCATCGGCGGCAACGCCCCGGCAGCCGAGCTCATCGACCGCTTCGTGGCCAACCCGGATCTGGTGGTCTCCGAGATCACCGGCCCCGGCTTCCAGGCCCTGTGGATGAACCCCCACCGGGATCCCTTCCGAGTGCCGGACTTCAACAAGTCCGTGGAGGAGCTGCTCCAGGAGCCGGGCTTCAAGGTCCGTCTGGCCATCGCCAAGGCCATCGACCGGGAGGCCCTGATCCAGCGGGCCCTCTTCGGCCGAGGCGAGCCGGCCTACGGCTCCGTCAACCCGGCCATGCGCTTCTTCTTCGACACGGCCATCAACCAGAGCAGCCTGCAGCGCTTTGATCTGGCCGAGGCCCAACGGCTGTTGGCCGAGGCCGGCTATCCCGACGGCCAGGGCTTCCCCACGCTGAAGCTCATGGTGACCCCTGCAGGCAAACGGGAGGGCGAGATCCTGGTGGACATGCTCCAGAAGAACCTGGGCATCACCCTGGAGCTGGACATCAAGGACTTCCCGGTGCTCATCGACTTCTTCAACTCCATGGACTTCGACACCCTGCGCATCGGCAGTGGGGGCGACTACGACCCGGACGATGCCCTGGTGGACTGGATGATCACCACGGCCAAGTTCAACGGCCCCAATCGTCCGGAGGACCTGCCCTTTGGCTACTTCTCCGATGCCGAGGTGGACGCGCTGGTGGAGGAGGAGCGGGCCGAGACCGACCTGGACCGGCGCAAGGAGTTGGTCCAGAAGGCCAACCAGATCACCTCGGACAAGGTGGCGGCCGCGTTCCTGTACCACCCCTTGGACATCCTGGTCTACCGGAAGGAGGTCAACTTCCCCGCGGAGAGCCGGATCCCCGGCCTGGTGGACCTGGACCGGACCACCCTGGAGAGCTAGCCTGGGACGCTCTGCGGCACGTCGGCGCCCGGCCGCCTCCAGGGATGGCCGGGCGCCGGAGCCCTGAAACCGAGCGGCACGTTCCGCCGCCCTTGCCCGAGGACTTGCCTCCGAACCATGACCCGCTACATCATTCGACGCACACTGGCCGCCCTGGTGGTGGTGTGGGCGGTGGGCACCCTGGTCTTCTTCGCCCTGCGCGCAGTGCCCGGCGATCCCATCTCGGCCATGCTCGCGGATGTGGATCCCTCCATGGCCGAGCAGCTCCGCCAGAAGTTCGGCCTGGACAAGCCCGTCTACGTCCAATATGGCCTGTGGATGCTGCGAACCCTCCAGGGGGATCTGGGCAACTCCATCTACGGCAGCAACGTGGCCGTGAGCCGCATCATCGCCGAGGCCCTGCCCCGGACCCTCTCTCTGGCTGCCCTCTCCCTGGTCATCTCCCTGAGCATCGCCCTGGTGGCCGGCATCGTCTCCGCCATCCGCCGCAACTCCCTGCTGGACCACTCCATGACCTTTCTGGCCTTTCTGGGCCTCAGCATGCCCGACTTCTGGCTGGGCATCCTGCTGATCATCGTCTTCGCAGTGAAGCTCGGGTGGCTGCCGGCCATCGGGTACAAGCCCCTCTCCGACGGCCTCTGGCCCTGGTTCTCCCACCTGATCCTGCCGGCCGTGGCCGCGGGAACGCCCTTTTCGGCCATCATCGCCCGCATGACCCGTTCCGCCATGCTGGAGGTGCTGAACTCGGAGTACATCAAGGTGGCCCGGGCCAAGGGGCTCCACGAGCGAACGGTCATCCTGGTCCACGGGCTGAAGAACGCGCTGATCCCCGTGGTCACCGTCATGGGCATCGCCTTCGCCCTCCTCATGTCCGGCACGGTCATCGTGGAGAACGTCTTCGCCATCAAAGGCCTGGGCCGGGTGCTGATCCAGGGCATCCTGAACCGGGACTACCCGGTGGTCCAGGGGGCCATCCTGGTGGTCTCCATGGTCTTCGTCTTCTCCAACCTCCTGGTGGACATCCTGTACACCGTGATCGATCCCCGTATCCGGTACGAGACCTGAACGCGACGACACGTGAGGCGTGAACCACCGTGACCGAGACAACCACTGCCACATCCATCCAGTCCCCGGGCTGGGAGCGGGTTCCTCCACGCCGTGGCCGTTGGCGTTGGTGGAAGATCCTGCGCCGCAACCGCCCTGCAGCCCTGGCCCTGGTCTTCCTCCTGGTGTTGATAGGCAGTGCCCTGTGGGCCCCGCAGATCGCCCCCTACGATCCCAACGCCCAGGAATATGCGTTCCTGGCCCCTCCCTCCTGGGCCCACCCCCTGGGCACGGACGACCTCTCCCGAGATCTCTTCAGCCGCATCGTCTATGGGTCCCGGATCTCCCTCTTCGTGGGCATCACCACCGTCCTCATCTCCATGGTGGTCGGGGTGGTGCTGGGCCTGGTGGCCGGCTACTACGGGGGGTGGATCGACAACCTCATCATGCGCTACATCGACCTCCAGTGGGCCTTTCCCAACTTCATCATCGCGGTCTACCTGGTGGCCGTCTTCGGCACCGGCCTCTCCAACGTCATCATCGCGGTGACCCTGGCCTTCCTGGACGACTTCGCCCGCATCGTGCGGGGTATGGTCCTCTCCCTCCGCGAACAGGAGTTCGTGCTGGCCGCCCGCGCCATGGGCGCATCGGACATCCGGATCCTCTTCCGTCATATCCTGCCCAACACCCTGGCCCCGGTGATCGTCCAGGCTACGGTGAGCGTCTCCTACGCCATCCTGGCCGAGGCCGGACTCTCCTTCCTGGGGCTGGGCGTCAAGCCCACCACCCCCACCTGGGGGCTGATCCTCAGCGATGCCCGCAGCTTCTTCTCCCGAGGATGGTGGCTGGCCGTCTTCCCGGGCCTGGCCATCACCCTGACGGTGCTCAGCATCAACTTCCTGGGCGACGCGCTGCGGGACATGCTGGACGTGCGTGAACACACCGAGGAGCGCCATTAGAGATCCTAACATGGAACTTGCCTTGAACACCTTCTCCATCGTGGCCCACGACCCCGAGGAAGGCAGCTTTGGCGTGGCCGTGAGCACGGCTCGGCCCCACGTGGGCTCTCTGGTGCCCTTTGTCTCCCTCCAGGGGGCCATCGCGACCCAGGCCCGGGTGAACACAGACCTGGGCAGGCACGGCATCGCACTGCTCCAGGCCGGCGTCCCCCTGGAGATCGGCCTGAAGGCCCTGTTGGAGGCCGACGCGGACCGGGAGCGGCGTCAGCTCCACGGGGTCGGCCCAGACGGGACCTTCGCCTTCACCGGGGAACTGTGCGTGCCCTGGGCCGGCCACCTCCAGGGCGATGGCTACACCGTCGCGGGGAACATGCTCACCGGCCCCGAGGTGATCCAGGCCATGGCCAAGGCCTACGAACAGGCCTGGCAGGCGGGTGAGGAGCTGAGCCTCCGCCTGCTCCGGGCCCTGGAGGCAGGTCAGGCGGCAGGTGGCGACAAGCGCGGCAAACAGTCTGCTGCACTCCTGGTGGCCAGCCCCATCCCCCGAATGGTCCACAACCTTCGGGTGGACGACCACCCCCACCCCGTGGCCGAGCTACGGCGTATCTACGACCTGGTGCTGGACCATGCACGCCGCATCCAGGAGGAGTACGGCGAGGAGGGGCTCCGCCTGTTCAGCCGGGTGAAATGGTGATACCCGGACGGACGGGCTCCCCGGCACTCCACCGCCCCTGTCCGCGCTCGATCCCATCCCTCCCGCGGACCTGTATTTTCCCCGCCCGCATCGGACTCCTCTATCAGTAGAAAGCCGCCTGAAAAGTCGCCGGGCTGCCATGACAAACCCCTCGGATCCACCTGGACCGAGATGCACCCTGGAGGTCAAGAGGGGCACAGAAAAACACCCCCCTTGACCTCGACAACATCGCCTCAGCCCCTCATACGCATACCACCAATCCAACCCCCACCTGAGGAGTGCGCATGCTCCCATGCGCAGACCCCCCGCCCCACCGACCATTGGGACAACCCCGACCCTTCCGACCTTGAACCCCAAGACACATGTCCCCACCCCCACCTGAGGAGTGCGCATGCTCCCATGCGCATGTTTCAGAGCCAACCCCGATCGATTTCGATCAAAGCCTCGTCCCCCAACACATAGTTGCGATAGCTCGAATACGGGTACGCCTCCGGATGTTCCACAATCCTGCCGCGAACGGGATTGCGATGCATGTAGTTGAGTTTCTGCCGTAGGAAGCGCTCAGTGTAGATATTCAGATCCCAATAGCTGTCCTGCCAGACCTTGCGCTCACTCCGTCCCGTTTCAGAGCCCGCTGCCTCGAAAGCAGTCAACAATTTGTGGTCCTTTTCAACTTCCGCCTGGCGGATCAGCCGGACCGCGGTGAACTTCTTGAAATCCCGCATAAACGCTCCCATTTGCTCGGGGTCTTGAGGCCAGACCAGCAGATGCAGATGATCCGGCATGATGACGTAGCCGAGCAATTTGAAGGTGTATCTGTGACGATAGAAATTCAGGCTGTCCAGAAGAGGCAACACGAGGGATGGACGAGTGAACAGCCGAAGGCGCCGGTAGACATTGGTCGTGACGTAGTAGACGTGTCCCTGAATGTGGAAGCGAGGTATTGGCATAGTGGGGGCCCCCTTCTCCGCGCGAGGAGTCAGCAATTCTGGAAATCCGTGCGCATTTGAGAATGCGCACTCCTCATTTTCGAAAGGCAGGCACATAGAAGCTAAATCCGCGCCCCTACTACACAAAAACACCCATCTCGAGGAATGCATACCTCGGTACATGTGCTTCCATCCCGACTCACCATCTGAGGAGTGCGCATGCTCCCATGCGCAGACCCCCCACCCCACCGACCATTGGGACAACCCCGACCCCTCCAGGCCCGAACCCCATCTACTCGCCGGCCCACCCTTCCAGCCACTCGTCCAGGATCGCTGCCAGGGTGGGCTCGCCGATCTCCTGGAGCTCATAGCGGACCCGCAGGGCCGGCTTGTCCAACTGGATGAGGCGACGCAGGTCGATGGGCGTGGCCACGATCACCAGATCCACCGGAGCTCGCCGGATGGTCTTGGCCAGCTCGGCCATCTGCTCCGGGCCGTAGCCCATGGCCGGCAGAACGGCTCCGATCTGAGGCCACCGGGCATAGGTCTCCTGGATGGAGCCCACCGCGTAGGGTCGAGGATCCACGATCTCCCCTGCGCCGTAGCGACGGGCCGCCAGCCACCCTGCGCCGAAGGCCATCTCCCCGTGGGTCAGGGTGGGCCCGTCCTCCACCACCAGCACCCGCTTGCCCAGGATGCTCTGGCCATCCTCTATGAAGAGGGGGCTGGCTGCCTCCACCACCCGGGCCCGGGGATTCATCTCCCGGCAGAGGGCCCGGGCCTGCTCCACTTCCTGGAAGCTGGCCGTGTCCACCTTGTTGACCACGAAGACGTCCGCCAGGCGCATGTTGGCCGGGCTGGGGAAGTAGGTGGCGCCATGCTCCGCCCGCAGGGGATCCACCACGGTGATGTGGAGGTCCGGGCGGTAGAAGGGCAGGTCGTTGTTGCCCCCATCCCAGACCAGGATGTCCGCCTCCTGCTCGGCCTGGCGCAGGATGGCCTGGTAGTCCACTCCGGCGTAGATCACGTGGCCCTGGCGGATGTAGGGCTCGTACTCCTCCCGCTCCTCGATGGTGACCCGGTAACGGTCCAGGTCCTGCCAGGAGGCGAAGCGCTGCACCGCCTGGGCCCGCAGATCCCCGTAGGGCATGGGATGGCGCACGGCCACCACCCGCTGGCCTCGCTCCCCCAGGATCTGGACCACCCGCCGGCTGGTCTGGCTCTTCCCCGCGCCGGTGCGCATGGCGCAGACCGCCACCACCGGCACTCGGGCCTGGAGCATGGTGTGCCGAGGCCCCAGCAGGAGAAAGTCCGCGCCCGCGGCCATGGCCCGACCGGCCAGGGCCATCACGTGTTGGTGGCTCACGTCCGAGTAGCTGAAGACGACCACGTCCACCTGGCCTTCGCGGATGATCCGCTCCAGCTCCGCCTCCGGCTCGATGGGGATGCCCTGGGGATAGCCCTCGCCGGCCAGCTCCGGCGGGTAGCGCCGCCCCTCGATGTTGGGGATCTGGGCGGCGGTGAAGGCCACCACCCGATAGCCCGGGTTATCCCGGAAATGTACGTTGAAGTTGTGGAAGTCCCGGCCCGCAGCCCCCAAGATCACCGCTCGTTGCACCATGAGATCCCTCCTCGGCGTTCCGCAATGGCCGATCCGGACAGCCGGTCCCACCGGGTGGCTCCCCGGTCATCGCCTCCATGATACCACGCCGGAGAAACCAGGGGTCTCGTCACCCTACCCGGGGTGTGGCGGTCCATCCGGCTTGGAGGCTGGGACCATTCCATGGTACACTGGACCGACTGACCGGTCGGTTTACAGCGCAGCCAGGGAGCGCCCCGGCCAGGCCGCTCCCTGCGCTCCAACCAGGAGATGGTCCAGACAGGAGGACGCGTGGCCGAGCACACATCCTCGCGAGATCCCATGGGAACCCGAGAGCGCATTCTGGACGCGGCCCTGAACCTCTTCAGCCGCAAGGGCTATCACGACACCCGCCTGGACGAGATCGTGGCCGAGTCGGGCACCTCCAAGGGAGCCATCTACTTCCACTTCCCCAACAAGGAGCGCCTCTTCCTGGCCCTGCTGGAGAAGTTCGCGGATCTCCTGGAACGCCGGATCACCGAGGCCATCCAGGCGCACGAGAGCCCCATGGCCAAGGTGGCGGCCGCCCTCCACGCCTGTCTGGAGACCTTCGGCAAGTACCGCCGTCCGGCCAAGATCCTCCTGGTCCAGGCGGCCGGGCTGGGCAGCGTCTTCGAGCAGAAGCGGATGGAGATCCACGATCGCTTTGCCGGCCTGATCCAGCTCCACCTGGACCAGGCCGTGGCCGCGGGGGAGATCCCGCCGGTGGACACCGGGGTGGTGGCCCACGCCTGGATGGGCAGCATCTACCATGTGACCATCCGCTGGGTCTACACCGGGGAGCCCACCCCAGATCGCATCGTGGAGACCCTGGTCCCCATGCTCCTGCGCAGTGTGGCCGCAGCCGAGACCCTGGAAGAGACGAGGTGATGCCATGGCCGCCGTTTCCCCGGTCGCGGGCCTGAGCTCCTCGGACGAATACCAGGTGGCCCTCCATGGACGCCTGCTCAGCCTGGCCCGGCCGGCCCCGGGGCTGCGCCCCATGGCCTTTCTGCGGGCGGTCCAGGGCCAGGAGCGCTTCCTCTGGCGAGACGGCCGGACCGGCACCGTGTGGGCAGGGGTCGGGGTGGCCGCCCACCTGATGGGCTACGGAGAAGCCCGCTTCGCCGCCATCCAACGGCAGGCCCGAGCGCTGTTCAGCCAGGGGGTGATCCTGGCCGGCGAGGATCCCCTGGCCCGGCCCCGTCTCTTCGGGGGCTTCTCCTTCCGAGAGGACTTCATCCCCGACATCACCTGGACCGCTTTCCATCCGGCCCACTTCATCCTGCCCCACTTCCAGCTTGCCTGCCGGGGCCGCCAGGCCTGGCTCACGGTGAACGTCCTCCTGCCCGCGGAGGAACGGCCCATGGCCAACCTGCCCCTCCTCCGAGAGGCCCTGGACGAGCGCTATGCCCGGCTCCAGGAGAGAGCCGCCGGCCCGCAGACACCGCCTTCAGACAGGACCGTCAGAGTCCAGGTGGACTATCCCTTGTCCTTCCCAACCTGGGCCCGGCTCATCCACCTGGCCCAGGCCCGCTTTCGGTCCACCCCTCTCCAGAAGGTGGTCCTCTCCCGTGTCTGCCAGCTCCATGGAGAGGCCCCTCTCCCCATCGTCGAGGCTCTGGAACGGCTGGAAGGCCGATACCCCGACTGCTTCCTCTTCCTGTTCGAACCTCGGCCTGGCCACGCCTTCCTGGGCGCTACCCCAGAGCTCCTGGTCCAGGTCCAGGGAGAGCAGGTGAGCACCATGGCCCTGGCCGGCTCCAGCCCTCGCGGCACCACCCCAGAGGCGGATGGGGCCCTGGCCCGAGCCCTGTTGGCCTCGGTGAAGGACCGTCACGAACACGCGCTGGTGGTGGCCTCCATCCGCCGGCGGCTGGAGCCCTTCGCCCGGACGTTGACCGTGCCCAGCATGCCCCAGGTGCTTGCCCTGCGGAACATCCACCATCTGCACACACCCATCCAGGGTACCTTGAAGGAAGCGCCCGGGGTCCTTCCCCTGGTTCAGGAGCTCCACCCGACCCCGGCGATGGGCGGCACTCCCCGGGAACTCGCCCTGGCCTTCATCCAGGAACACGAGCCCACCCTGCGGGGCTGGTACGCGGGCCCGGTGGGCTGGATCGACCCCGATCTGGACGGCACCTTTGCCGTGGCCATCCGCTCCGCGGTGGTCCAGGAAAAGCGGGCGTGGCTCTACGCGGGCTCGGGCATCGTGGCCGACTCGGTGGCCGAACGGGAGTGGGAGGAGACCGAGTGGAAGTTTCGGCCCATGTTGGAGGCCCTGGCCCCTGGCTCCCTGACCCCAGACCGAGACCCCGTCCCCTGCCAAGACCATGACCCGGACGACCCCCAATCCCAACCTGTCCTACGCTGAGATCCTGGTGGACGCCCTGGCCCGCTCCGGCGTCCAGGACGTCTGCCTGGCCCCGGGATCCCGTTCCACGCCCCTGGTCCTGGCCTGCCACGCCCATCCGGCCCTCCGGGTGTATCGCCACCTGGACGAACGCAGCGCGGCCTTCTTCGCCCTGGGGCTGGCCCTGGCCAAGGGGCGGCCGGTGGCCTTGGTCTGCACCTCCGGCACCGCAGCGGTGGAGTTCCACCCCGGCGTGGTGGAGGCCTACCAGAGCCAGGTTCCCCTGCTCCTCCTCACCGCGGACCGTCCCCCGGAGCTGCGGGACAGCGGGGCCAACCAGACCATCGACCAGGTGAAGCTCTACGGCGACCACGTGCTGTGGGCCGTGGACGTGCCGGTACCCGAGGCGGATCCGCCCCCGGTGCTGCGCCGCCATCTGCGCACCTTGGCCGCCCGGGCCGTGGCCATCGCGAACGGCCTGCGTCGGGGCCCGGTCCACATCAACCTGCCCTTCCGCAAGCCCCTGGAACCCTCCACCCGCTTCCAACCGGAACCCTGCCAGCCCCCGCCGCCCCAGATCCTACGGGGGGAACTCCGGCCTACCGAGGCGGCCATCCAGGCCCTGGCAGCCCTGCTGGCCCCGGTAGAGCGAGGGTGGATCCTCTGTGGCCCAGGCTGTCCGGGTGGGGGGTTCCCCGCCGCGGTGGCGGAGCTGGCCCGCCACCTGGGCTACCCCATCCTGGCCGACCCGCTCTCCGGGGTCCGCTTTGGCCCCCATGGAGTGGATACGCCCATCCTGGCCGGGTACGAGACCTTCCTGCAGCATCCTCCGGCCGGAGAGCCTCCCCAGGCGGTGCTCCGCTTCGGCGGGATCCCCACCGCCAAGGGGCTCCACAGCTACCTGGAACGGACCCGCCCTCCGGTGCAGGTCCATGTACGGGCCAGCGGCGTGTGGGCCGACGACACCCACCGGGTCACCCATTTCCTCCAGGCGGACGAGGAGGCCACCTGTCGGGCCCTGATGGCCGCCCTGCCCCGGCGAGGGCCCGGCACCTGGGCCCAGATCTGGCAGGCCCTGGAGGAGCGGACCCAGGCCCTCCACCACACCGGGCTGGGGGAGGGCTGGTGGGATGCCCAGGCTGTGCGCCGGGTGGTGGATGCGCTCCCCCCAGGCGCGAACCTGGTCCTGGGCAACAGCCTTCCCATCCGCCACGTGGACCAGTTCGTGCCGGCCTCGTCCCGGGAGATCCGGGTCTTCGGCAACCGAGGGGCCAGCGGCATCGACGGGATGGTCTCCACGGCCCTGGGAGTGGCCGCGGCGGATCCGGGCCGCCCCACGGTGCTCCTCGTCGGCGACATCTCCTTCTACCACGACCTGAACGGCCTCCTGGCCGTGCGCCACCATGGCCTGGACAACGCCACCATCGTGGTGCTCCACAACAACGGCGGCGGGATCTTCCGCCGCCTGCCCATTGCCGCCCACGAACCTCCCTTCCAGGAGCTGTTCCTGACGCCCCACGGCCTGGACTTCGAGCCCGCGGCCCGGATGTACGGCCTGGCGTTCGCGCGGGTCCACGACGGCCCCTCGCTGGACCGGGCCCTGGGCCAGGCCCTGGAGGGGCCGGCCGCGGTGCTCCAGGTGGTCACCGATGGGGCCCAGGACGAGGAGCGACGACGGCGCCTGGTGGCATCTCTCCACCGGGCCGCGGGCTCCCTGTAGGACACGCCATCTCCCGCCACACCCACATCAGGAGGGAAAAGGATTCGGCCATGAACACCCAGGAATACCCCCGATTCGTGCCCACGGAACAGCTGGCTGCCTCTGGAGCGGATTGGACGGAGGTGCGGGAATACCAGGACATCACCTACCACAAGACCCAGGGCGTGGCCCGCATCGCGTTCAATCGGCCGGAGGTGCGGAACGCGTTCCGTCCGGAGACCATCGACGAGATGATCGAGGCCTTCGAGGACGCCTGGAAGGACATGTCCATCGGGACCGTGCTGTTGACAGGGAACGGCCCTTCCCGTAAGGACGGCGGATGGGCCTTCTGTTCAGGCGGCGATCAGCGGGTGCGAGGCGCGGCAGGCTACGTGGACGACACGGGCCTGGCCCGGCTCAACGTGTTGGAGCTGCAACGCCTGATCCGCTTCATGCCCAAGGTGGTCATCGCGGTGGTGCCCGGCTGGGCCGTGGGCGGCGGCCACAGCCTCCACGTGGTCTGTGACCTGACCCTGGCCAGCCGGGAGCACGCCCGGTTCAAGCAGACCGACCCCGACGTGGCCAGCTTCGACGCGGGCTACGGCTCCGCGTACCTGGCCCGACAGGTGGGCCAGAAACGGGCCCGGGAGATCTTCTTCCTGGGCCGGGTCTACTCCGCGGAGGAGGCCTTCCAGATGGGCATGGTCAACGCGGTGGTGCCCCACGCAGAGCTGGAGAGGACGGCCTTCCAGTGGGCCCTTGCCATCAACGGCAAGAGCCCGACGGCCATCAAGATGCTCAAGTACGCCTTCAACCTCATCGACGACGGCCTGGTGGGGCAACAGATCTTCGCCGGCGAGACCACCCGACTGGCCTACATGACCGAGGAGGCCCGGGAGGGCCGGGACGCCTTTGTGGAGAAACGCCGACCGGAGTTCGAGCGTTTCCCCCGGTGGCCCTAGCCCATGGCTGCCCTGCCGCTCTCCCAAGCGAGCCCGTGGGAAGCCCCGGACTGGCTGCGGGCCCGGGCTGCGGCGACACCCACACGCCTGGCCCTGCTCTTCCAGGGCCGGGCACTGACCTACGGGGAGCTGGACCGTTGGGCAGACGGCGTGGCCCATGCCCTGGCCGCAGACGGGGTGGGGCCCGGCCACCGGGTGGCCGTGCTGCTGCCCAACTCCCCCCTGTACGTGGCCCTGGTCCACGGGGTGGCCCGGCTCGGAGGGGTGTTGGTGCCCCTGAACACCCGGTGGACCGCGCCGGAACGGGCGAAGCAGCTGGCCCGGATCGGCCCTTCACTGGCCATCGCGCTCCAGGGGCCGACGCGGGAGGAGGCCGCGGCCCTGGCCCCAGAACGGTGGCGCTCCCCCAGCCGGCTGCCCGGGGAGGAGGACGTCCGGGCCGGGGAGCGGTGGCCCTCGTTCTCCCGCCCCCCGGCTCCCACCCAGGAGCCCGACCCGCCCGGAGATCGGGTCCAGGCCCTGGTCTTCACCTCGGGGACCACCGGGGAGCCCAAGGCCGCGATGCTCACCTTCGCCAACCACCTGTGGAGCGCGGTGGCCTCGGCCTTTCGCCTGGGGGTGGATCCGGAGGACCGGTGGCTGAGCTGCCTGCCCCTCTACCATGTGGGGGGGCTCGCGCTGGTGTTCCGGTCGTGTCTGTACGGCACGGCCCTGGTGTTGCAGGAGGGATTCGACGTGGCCGCGTTCCGGGCCAGCCTGGAAGCGGATGGGGTGACCCTGACCTCCCTGGTGCCCACCATGCTCTACCGACTGCTGCAGGCGGACCCCGGACCTTGGCCCTCCCGTCTGCGACGGGTGTTGTTGGGCGGCGCGGCCGCTCCCCCCGAGCTGTTGGCAGCGGCCCTGGCGGCTCGGGTGCCGGTGGCCGCCACCTATGGGTTGACCGAGGCGGCCTCGCAGGTGGCCACGGCCCTCCCCGAGCAGGTCCGGGCCAAGCCCGGCACGGTGGGCCGCCCCTTGCTCTTCACCCAGGTACGGGTGGTGGACCCCCAGGGCCAGGAGGTGCCGCGGGGCCAGGTGGGCGAGATCTGGGTTCGCGGCCCCCAGGTGATGGCCGGGTACTTCGACGATCCGCCGGCCACGGCCCAGACCCTGGCCGGCGGATGGCTGCACACCGGGGATCTGGGCTACCTGGACCTGGAGGGAGACCTCTGGGTGGTCCAGCGGCGAAGCGACCGGATCGTCACCGGCGGCGAGAACGTGGATCCCAGCGAGGTGGAGGCGGTGCTCCGACAACATCCGGCCGTGGAGGAGGCCTGTGTGGTGGGCCTGGCCGATCCGGAATGGGGCCAGCGGGTGGTGGCCATGGTCCAGGTGAGGCCCCAGCTCCGGGTGGACGAGGCGGAGCTGATCCGTCTCTGTCGACGTCGGTTGGCGGGGTACAAGGTCCCTCGCCATGTGCGGGCGGTGGCGCGGCTTCCCCAGACGGCCTCGGGCAAGATCGATCGCCGGCGGGTGGCCGCGCTCCTGGAGGAGGAGACCGATTAGACCGGCCGGTGGGGAGGGAGGAGAGGATGGGGTTCGCGCTGATCCAGGACACCGCGATCATCTTTCTGGTGGCCATGGCCATCACCTACCTCTTCCACCGGATCCGGTTGCCCCCCATCATGGGGTTTCTCGTCACGGGGACGGTGGTGGGGCCCTATGGGCTGTCCTTGGTCCGCAACGTCCACGAGGTGGAGGTGTTGGCCGAGCTGGGCGTCATCGCGCTCCTCTTCACCCTGGGCATCGAGTTCTCCCTGGAACGGCTGGTCGCCCTGGGTCGGGCGGTGCTGGTCGGGGGACCCCTGCAGGTGGGGTTGACCGGGGCCGCGGTGGCGGCCCTGGGCCTGGCATTGGGCCTCCCACCGGGCCAGGCCATCCTCTTCGGTGGGCTGGTGGCCCTGAGCAGCACCGCCATCGTCACCCGTCTGCTCCAGAGCCGGGCCGAGCTGGACACGGCCCACGGGCAGATGGCCGTTGGGATCCTCATCTTCCAGGACCTGGTGGCGGTGATCTTCCTGCTGGCCGTGCCCCTGCTGGCCAACGGGCCGTCCATGGGGCTGGGGGAGATGGTGGGGCTGGCCCTGCGCAGTGCGGGGGCCCTGGGCATCGTCTTCCTGGCGGCCCGGTGGATCGTTCCCGAGCTCCTGCACCAGGTGGCCCGGACCCGGATGCCGGAGCTCTTCCTCCTGGCCCTGGTGGGCCTGTGCCTGGGCATTGCCTGGGTCGCGTCCCTGGCCGGGCTCTCCCTGGCCTTCGGGGCCTTCCTGGCCGGCCTCATCGTCTCCGAATCGCCCTACAGCCACCACACCCTGGACCACATCACCCCGTTTCGAGACATGTTCATGACCTTTTTCTTCGTCTCGGTGGGGATGTTGTTGGACATCGGCTTTGTGGTGGACCACCTGGGGATCCTGGCCCTGCTCACCGGTGGGGTCATCCTGCTCAAGGGGGTGCTGGCCAGCGTGGCCGCGGTGATCTGGGGTGCATCCCTGCGCACGGCCTTCCGGGCCGGCCTGGCCCTGGCCCAGGTGGGCGAGTTCTCCTTCGTGCTGGCCGGTGTCGGCCTGGAACACGGCCTTCTGCCCGGCGACCTGTACCAGTACTTCCTGGCCTTTGCCGTGCTCACCATGGCGGCCACGCCCTCGCTGATGGCCGCGGCCCCGGGGCTCGTGCAGGGTCTCCTCCGCCTGCCCTGGCCTTCGGGCCTGCGTCGGGGACGCCGTCCCCTCCGGGTGCGGGAGCCCCAGGTACGGCTGCGGGACCATCTGGTGGTGGTGGGCTATGGCGTGGTGGGCCGCAACGTGGCCCTGGCCGCCCGGCTGGCCCAGGTGCCCTATGCGGTGTTGGAGCTGAACCCAGACACGGTACAGCGGGAGCAGTCCCGAGGGGAGCCTATCTTCTACGGCGATGCCACCCGCCGGTCGGCCCTGCTCCACGTGGGGGTGGACCACGCGCACATGGTGGTGGTGGCCATCGACGACCCGGTGGCCACCCGCCGGGTCACCGGGCTGGTGCGGGAGCTGAACCCCACCGGGCTGCTCCTCGTCCGCACCCGTCATGTGGCCGAGGTGCCCGCGCTGCAGGAACTGGGCGCGGACGAGGTCATCCCCGAGGAGTACGAGACGGCTCTGGCCATCTTCCAACAGGTGCTGCGCCGCTTCGGCTTCGAACCGGCCGAGGTGGAGCGGATGGTCCACGAGCTCCGCAGCCGAGACTACCAGCGTTTCCGCAGCGCGGAGCCGGACCGGCCGCCACGGCTCTCCCCGGGCCCACGGCCATCCCCTTCCGCCGAGACGCTTCCGGAAACGATTGTCCGAGATCGGGATCTTCGTCTATAATCCTTACCCGGTATCCCGAGCGGCTGTACCCATCCCGCTGTCGATTCGGAGCCGAGCAGGAGAGCGCCCATGGCCCAGGATTGCACCCCCGCGGTGGAGATGATCCAGATCACCAAGCGCTTCCCCGGTGTGGTGGCCAACGACCGGGTGAACCTGACCGTCTGCCGGGGGGAGGTCCACGCCCTCCTGGGCGAGAACGGCGCGGGCAAGTCCACCCTGATGAACGTCCTCATCGGCCTGTACCTGCCGGAGGAAGGGGAGATCCGCATGGACGGCCGGCCGGTGGCCATCCACTCGCCCCGAGACGCCTTTGCCCTGGGCATCGCCATGGTCCACCAACATTTCAAGCTGGTGCCCAACCTGACCGTGGCCGAGAACGTGATCCTGGGGATGCCGGAGCCCCGCTTCCACCTGGACATGGAGCAGGTGGCCGAGCGGATCCGCCGGGTGGGAGACCAGTACGACCTCCACGTAGATCCCCAGGCCTACATCTGGCAGCTCAGCATGGGGGAGCAGCAGCGGGTGGAGATCCTGAAGGCCCTCTTCCGGGGCGCGCGGCTCCTGATCCTGGACGAGCCCACCGCGGTCCTCACCCCCCAGGAGGCCGAGGCCCTGGGCCGCACCATGCAGCGGATGGTGGACGAGGGCAAGACCATTGTCTTCATCAGCCACAAGCTGGACGAGGTCATCCGCTTCGCGGACCGGGTGACGGTGTTGCGCAAGGGCCGGGTGGTGGCCAGCGAGAAGGTGACCCCCCAGACCCGCCCGGAGCACCTGGCCCAGCTCATGGTGGGACGCGAGGTGGTCTTCCGGATCCAGAAGGCACCTGCATCGCCGGGCCGGGTACGCCTCGCGGTGGAGGAGCTGGAGGCGTACAACGACAAGGGGCAGTTGGCCCTCCGGGGGCTCTCCTTCCAGGTCCGGGCTGGGGAGATCTTCGGCATCGCCGGGGTGGCCGGCAACGGCCAGAAGGAGCTGGCCGAGGCCATCACTGGGCTGCGCAAGGCCGCGGGCGGGCGGATCCTGTTGGAGGGCCAGGAGATCACCAACGCCCATCCCCGGCGCATCATCGAGGCCGGCGTGGCCTACATCCCGGAAAGCCGGGTCCTCACGGGCTCGGTGGGCTCCATGTCGGTGATGGAGAACATCGCGCTGAAGCACTACCGGGCCCCTGCAGGCCCCTTTCTGGACCGGGGCATGCTCCAGCGGCTGGCGGAGGAGCTCGTCCAGGAGTTCAACGTGGACACCCCCAACATCCAGACCTCTGCGGGCTCCCTCTCCGGTGGCAATCTGCAGAAGCTCATCCTGGCCCGAGAGCTGACCACCCGCCCCAAGGTCCTGGTGGCCTCCTACCCCACCCAGGGGCTGGATGTGGGCGCCACCGAGGTGGTCCGCCGTCGTCTGTTGGACCAGCAGCAGGCCGGGGTGGCGGTGCTCCTCATCAGCGAGGACCTGGACGAGCTCTTCAGCCTCTCGGACCGGATGGGGGTGATCTTCGAGGGCCGGCTCATGGGCATTGTGGATCCCCGAGAGGCCACCCGGGAGGAGGTGGGGCTGATGATGACCGGCAAGCACGTGGCCCCGCCCGCGGAGTAGTCCCCATGTTGCCCACCGCCCACGTGGCCTATACCTGGCTGGCCCTGAGCCTGGCCCAGGAGAGACGGGGGCTGTTCCCCGACGCGGACTACCGGCTGGTGGCCCTGGCCGCCATGGGCCCCGACCTGGTGGACAAGCCCCTGGCCTGGATCTACTTCTACCGCCGATACCGATCTGCGGTCCTCTTCGCCCATACCCTGCTCGCCTTCCTGGCCGTGTTCTGGCTGGCCACCTCCCGGGGAAGGTCCCGGGTCTACGGGCTGGCCTGGCTCGGGCATGCCCTCCTGGATCGGCTGTGGTTCTTCCCCCAGACCTTCCTGTGGCCCTTCCGGGGCTGGCACTTCCACCGCTGGGGCAAACGGGGCTCGGAACAGGAACGGATCGGCCTGGCCTACTGGTACGCCTTCACCCGCCGCCCCGAGCTGTGGGGATGGGAGCTGGGTGGATTCCTGGCCCTGGCCTGGTTCGTGCGACGCCATGGGCTCTACCGGTGGCGTCGCCTGTGGCGTTTCCTGCGCACCGGTCGCATCCCGCCGACATGAGCTCCACCCCTTCCCTCCCGCCGGCCCCACCCTCGCCCATGCCTCGGACGGACCGCCGGGTGCTCCTGAACACGGGCGCCCTGGCCGGCTCCAGCCTGTGGCGCATCGGCCTGAGCTTCGTGCTCCAGGTGGTCATCGCCAGCCGCCTGGGCCCCCAGGGCCTGGGTCAGTACGTCACAGCCCTGGCCTACCTGAACGTGAGCCAGGTGCTCAGCGAGCTGGGGCTGCCCCGGCTCCTGGTCCGGGACCTGGCCCAGGCGCCCCACCACCGGGGCCGGGCCTTCCGCCAGGCCCTGGCCATGCAGCTCCTGGCCGGGGTCCTGGTCTGGCTTGGCCTGGCAGGGCTCACCGGGCTGCTGCCCTACAGCCCGGAGACCCGTCAGGTCCTCCTGGTGGCCGCGGCCTCCCTGCCCCTCTTCGCCATCACCTCCAGCGCAGAGACCGTCTTCCAGGCCGCCGAGCGGATGGAGCTGGTGATGGGGGTGGAGATGACCACCAACGCGCTCATCGTGGGGGCCAGCCTGGGGGTCCTGGTGCTGGGGGGCTCCGTGGTCCACCTGGCCGGGGTGCTGGTGGGCACCCAGGCGATCTCCGCGCTCCTGTGCCTGGTGCTCCTGGCCCACACCGGGCTGCTGGGCTCGGCCGACACGCCGGAGGCCAGGACGTCGACCTCTCCGAGGTGGCGTCGGCTGCTTCGGGAGGCCCAACCCTTCTACTACCTGACCCTGGCCAACGTGCTGCTCCATCGGACGGATATCCTGCTGCTCAGCGTGTTGGCCGGCGATCGGACCACCGGGATCTACAGCGCGGCCTATCTGGTGGTCCGGGTCTTCCTGGTCCTGACCCAGACCTTCTGGCAGGCCCTGTACCCCACCCTGAGCCGTCTCCGCCACCAGCGGCCGGAGCAGTACATTCGCCTGGCCCGGTTGGCCGTGCGCTACGGCGTGATGGGCCTGTTGCCCGGGGCAGCCCTGTTGACCGCCGTGGCCCTGCCCCTGATGGCCCTGCTCTTCCCCCAGGTGACGCCCGCGGCAGGGGCCCCGGTGCTGCGGACATTGGCCTGGGCCGCGCCGCTCTTCTTCCTGGCCAGCGGCGCCACCACCCTCCTGCTGGTGGAGCACCGGGCTCGGGCCAGCCTGGCCGTGGCCCTGGTCCACCTGGCGGGAATGGCGCTTCTCCTCCCGGCCCTCATCCCCGTCTTCGGGCCCGTGGGCGCCGCGGTGGGGGTGGTGGCGGCCATCGGGGCCAGTGCCGGGGTGGGGCTCTACCTGCTCCGCCAGGCCCAGGCACCGGTGAGGGGGCCGCAACGGCTCCCCTGGCTGCTCTTCGCGGCCCTGTCCACAGGCGGCCTGGTGGCCTTCGGGGTCCAGCAGATGGATCCCGGCTCACTCCTCTGGATCCCCCTGGCCGGGGGGGGTGGCCTGCTCTACCTGACCTTCCTCTGGTCCACGGGCCTCCTCTCCGTGGACGACTGGGCCCTGTTCCGGAGGGCCTTGCAGGGCTGACAACCAATTTGGCCGATCGACAGCGGGGCGACTACAATTGTCATTTGACGTGTGTCCAGAGCCGTCCCATTTCCGCCCGGACGGCCGGAGACACCGGCTCGCCGAACGTCTGGACCGGGCCCACCATCCAGAGAACGGGGATGGTCCATGGATCACCGTTACCGCGTGTTGATGATCGCACCCACCAGCTTCTTCGCGGACTATGGGTGCCATGTCCGGATCCTGGAGGAGGCCCGGGTCCTGGGCCGGATGGGCCATCGGGTCACCATCGTCACCTACCGCAATGGCAACGATGTCCCCGGCCTGGACATCCGCCGGACCCTGCCCATCCCCTGGCGACAGCACTACGAGGTGGGCTCCAGCCGACACAAGGTGGCCTTCGACGCCCTGCTGGGCCTTCGGACCCTGACCCTGCTGGTCCGGGAGCGCTTCGACGTCATCCATGCCCACCTCCATGAGGGCGCGCTCATCGGCCTGGTGCTGGGAAGGCTCTTCGGCCTCCCGGTGGTCTTCGACTTCCAGGGCAGCCTGACCGGGGAGATGGTGGACCACCGCTTTCTGCGGCCCGACAGCCCCTTGTACCCTCTCCTGTATCGACTGGAGACCTGGATCGACCGCAGGGTCCCGGCCGTGTTGACCAGCACCACCCATGCGGCCCGCCTCCTGGTGGAGGAGTTCGGCTGCCGGCCGGAGCGGATCCACGCGCTCCCGGACTGCGTGAACGGGGAGATGTTCCGCCCTCCGGAGAGCTACCCGGCAGCGGAGCGGGCTGCCCTTCGGGCCCGGTTGGGCATCCCTCCCCACCGCCGGCTGGTGGTCTATCTGGGGCTTCTGGCAGAGCACCAGGGCACGCCCCACCTGCTGCAGGCCATGCAGCTCCTGGTGGCCCGGCGCCCAGAGGCCCACCTCCTCCTGATGGGTTTCCCCGGAATCCCGGTCTATGCCCAGCAGGCCCAGGAGCTGGGCATCCAGGAACATGTGACCTTTACAGGCCGGATCCCCTACCGGGAGGCACCGAGATACCTGGCCCTGGGCCAGGTGGCCGTGGCCCCCAAGCTCAGCACCACCGAGGGGGCGGGCAAGCTCCTGAACTACATGGCGGTGGGCCTGCCCACCGTGGCCTTCGACACCCCGGTGGCCCGGGAATACCTGGGACTGGACGGCATCTACGCCCGGCGGGGCGATGTCTCCCACCTGGCCCACTGCCTGGAGAAGGCGCTCTTCCCCGCGACCGACCCGGACAGCTACCGACGTCGCCTGGGAGGGGCGCTGCGGCAGCGGGCCCTCCAACACTTCCAGTGGGAACTCGCGGGCCAACGGATCGTTGAGACGTACCGGCAGGTGACAGGGCGGGAAAAACGGGCCGCCCTTCCAAGACGCCGGCTGGCGATCCTGAAGAAATGACCCATGGCTTCCCATTGCTCCCTGGAGGTGTGGCGTCCGCTCATGGTGGGCCTGCTCCTCGCCGGAGGGCTGATCTTCGTGGCACATCCTCTGCCCGCGTTCGGGGACGCGCTGGATCCAAGCCGGTCGGGCCGGGTCGATCCCCTCCCGGATCTCCCGATACGGTCCCCGGGAGAGGAGATCCCCCACACCCTTTACCTGCCCCTGCTGGGCCGAGGTGTGGCCCTGGGCACCCGGATCGGCTACGCGGTGGAGGACCTGAGCACCTTGCGGCACTATGCCGATGGAAAACCGGAGGGCCTTGGGGTAACATCGATGAAGGCCGGGTGGTATCTGGCCTGGAGGACTCTGGAGGCCCCTCCCCGGCCGGACGGCATGGAGTTCGTGCAGATGGTACGTGTCCACCAGGACCTCACCTGCCCTCTGGACGATCCCCTTGCATACGACCGGACCCGGTGTCCTTACCGAGAGCCCTACTCCTACACCTACTGGCCGGACGCAGCCACCCTGCAGCGCATCGCCCGGGCCAACCCAGGGGCCCTGTGGCTGCTGGGCAACGAGATCGACCGCCGGGACTGGCCAGGGGGGCGCCAGGACGAGATCCTGCCGGAGGTGTACGCGGAGGCCTACCACGAGCTCTACACCCTGATCAAGGGGGCGGATCCCACGGCCCGGGTCGCCATCGGCGGCGTGGTCCAGATCACCCCCCTGCGGCTCCGCTACCTGGACCGGGTGTGGGACGCGTACCAGGCCCGGTACGGGGAACGGATGCCGGTGGACGTGTGGAACATGCACATCTTCATCCTCCCGGAGAAGCGGTATGGCTGGGGTGCGGACATCCCCGTGGGCATCGAGGACGTGGACACGGGCGCATACCTGTTCCGGCCGGATGCAGAGGGAAACCCCACGGTGCCCATGCCCGAGCACATGGAGATGAGATACATCGACGAGCAGGTCCGGCTGTTCCGCTGGTGGCTGAAGGCCAAGGGCGAGCAGGAGAAACCGGTGGTGGTCACCGAGTACGGAGTCCTGCTCCTCAACTGGATGATGGGCCTGCCCGAGGACGAGCCCCAGCCGGTGCTGGACTTCATGCTGGCCACCTTCGACTACTTTCTCAACACCCAGGACTGTTCCCTGGGCTATCCGTGGGACGACTGCCGTCTGGTCCAGCGCTGGGCCTGGTACGGCCTGGACTTCACCTCCCCGTTCAACGAGTACGGCCGGCTGCTGGGGCCGGCCGGCCTGGAGCTGTCCCCGGCAGGGATGGCCTTCCGGGATTGGGTCGCGGGGAACCTGGACGCGTTGACCCGTCGGCCGTATCCATGAGCCCGGCCCCCGGGGCCGTGGCCCACAGATCTGCACACGGTTGAGTCGCCGAGACATCCAATGACCTCGTCCGCCCATGCCGAACCGATCCTGACCCCACCACGCCGACCCTGGGCCCCTGTCCACCGGTTGATGGAGCTCTACCGCTTTCGGGTGCTCCTGTACTATCTGGTGGTGCGGGAGCTGAAGGGCCGCTACAAGAGCAGCGTGCTGGGGTTCCTCTGGACCCTCCTGAACCCTCTGCTGATGATGCTCGTCTTCACCGTGGTCTTCACGGTGATCCTGCCCAACTACGCCGTGCCCCAGTATCCCATCTTCCTGCTCTGCGGCCTGCTGCCCTGGAACTACTTCAGCGCGAGCGTCATCGGGAGCATCCACAGCGTGGTGGGCAACGCCAACCTGGTGAAGAAGGTCTACTTCCCCCGGGAGATCCTGCCCATCGCCACGGTGTTGGCCCAGCTGATCAACTTTCTCCTGGCCCTGCTGGTGCTCTTCGCCCTGCTCCTGATCTTCCGCATGCCCCTGAGCCCCCGGTGGTGGATGCTCCCCCTGGTGATCCTGCTCCACACCTGCTTCACCATCGGCCTGGCCCTGATCCTGTCCGCGGTGAACGTCTACTACCGCGACACCATGATGATCATGGACGTGGTGATCATGGCCTGGTTCTTCCTCACCCCCGTGTTCTACCCGTTGGATGTGCTGCCCCGGAGCTACGAGGTCCTGGGCTTCAGCCTCAACGTGCATCGGCTGATGTACATCCTGAACCCCATGGCTTCCCTGATCAACACCTATCGGGACCTCCTCTACCTGGGCACCTACACGGAGATGGACTTCTTCCTGCGCACCGCGGTGACGTCCCTGGGGGTTCTGGCCCTCGGCTACTGGATCTTCGTCCGGCTCAGCCCGAACTTCGGGGAGGAAGTGTAGCCCCATGTACATCCGCAACGATCGACCGGCCCCCGGTGCCCCGGTGGTGGACGTCCGCCATGTGTCCAAGCGGTTTCGTCTGCGCCGGGGCGAAGGCCGCTCCTTCCAGGACGCCTTCATCAATCTCTTCCATCGCCGCCGCAGGTCCCGGGGCGAGAGCCACTTCTGGCCCCTGCGGGATGTGAGCTTCCAGGTGTACCCGAACGAGGCCCTGGGCATCATCGGCCCCAATGGCTCGGGCAAGAGCACCCTGCTGAAGATGCTGGCCGGCATCCTGGAGCCCACGGAGGGCACCATCCTGGTGAACGGACGGATCTCCGCCCTGTTGGAGCTGGGCGCGGGCTTCCACCCCGATCTCACCGGCCGGGAGAACATCTTCCTCAACGGCTCCATGTATGGCCTGGGCCGAGGAGAGATCCGGGCCCGCCTGGACGACATCATCGAGTTCTCCGAGCTGGGCCGATTCATCGACATGCCCATCAAGCACTACTCCTCCGGGATGTACGTCCGCCTGGGGTTCGCGGTGGCCATCCACACGGACCCGGACCTGCTCCTGGTGGACGAGGTGTTGGCCGTGGGAGATGCCGCGTTCCAGAACAAGTGCATGCGGGCCATCTACGAGTTTCGACGCCGAGGCGGCACCCTGATCCTGGTCTCCCATGATCTGGGGACGATCCAGGCCGTGTGCGATCGGGTCATCTGGTACGAGGAGGGGGCCATCCAGGCCATGGGGGAGCCCACCCAGGTGGTCATGGAGTACCTGAACCACGTGGCCCTTCGGGAGGAGGACCCAGCTCCAGAGGAGGCCGCATCCTCCGTGCCGGCGGAGAGCCCGGTGCCCGAGAACCACCGTTGGGGGACCCGGCGCGTGCAGATCACCCGGGTGGAGCTGTGCGACGACACCGGCACCCCGCGACGGGTCTTCGTCACCGGCGCGCCCATGCAGATCCGGGTCCACTACAGAGCCCCCCACCCCATCGAGGATCCGGTCTTCGGTGTGGCCATCCATCACCAGAACGGCATCCACCTGACCGGACCCAATACAGATCTGTCCGGCCTCACCCTGCCCACCCTCCAGGGAGAGGGCCAGGTGGTCTACCGGATCCCGGCCCTGCCCCTCCTGGCCGGGGACTACACGGTCAGCGTCGCGGTGCACAACCGGGCCGACACCGAGATGTACGACTACCACGACCGAGCCTACCCCTTCCGCATCGCGCCGGGCCAGAACCGAGAGCGGTATGGGCTGATCACCCTGGGCGGGTCGTGGGAGGTGCCCACGGGACCGGCCGATGCGTGCACTCCCGAACTGGCCGCAAAGGAGAGGCTTGTGGGTTAACGGCTCTCTCCATGAGCATCTCCAATATCCCCAAGGTCTTCCCATGGATGAAAGAGTGCACAATGACATCCCCGCAGATGCTCGGTCCTCCGAGGCCGTCATTGCCCAGGTGGTCTGTTTCTCATCTGCCCTCCAGGGCGGCGATGCCATAGGCCATGTACGGTTGGCTGCACCGCTTCGCCACGCGGGCATTCAACTGGTGGACGGCATGGAAGGGGGATGGGTAGAACCCACCCGGATCGCGGAGAGCGATCTGGTCGTCGTGCAACGCGATTTTCCTCGGGAATACGAGGCATATCGCACCGTGGTGGAAACGGCTAGGAGTGCGGGCAAACCCCTGGTCTTTGAGCTGGACGACCTGCTCTATCGGCTTCCCGAAACGCACCCCGACCGCAGAAACCACGGTTTCTTCACCGCTCTCCTCCCTATGCTCCAGGCGTTGTTGGAAGCCGATATGGTGCTCGTTCCGACGCGCGCGCTGCAGAACGCGCTCCGGGATCTCCACCCCAATGTCCTCGTCTTCCCCAACTACCTGGATGACGAGCTCTGGGAGCTCAAACCGCCCACGCGGACGGAGGCTTCCCAGGACACGGTCACCATTGGGTACATGGGCACAGCCTCCCACACGCCCGATCTGGAATTTCTGGCTCCGGCCCTCCACCGCCTGGCCGAACGCTATCCCGGACGGCTGCGATTCCGCTTCTGGGGTATGGAGCCCCCTCCAAGCCTGCAAGGGCTCCCGGCCGTGGAATGGGCACAGCCCTATCTCCGCTCCTACAGGGAGTTCGTGTCGCATTTCCAGACCCAATCGGCCGATATCGCCATCGCTCCCCTGGTGGATAACCCGTTCAACCGCTGCAAAAGCCCCATCAAGTTCCTGGAATACAGCGCCCAGGGGATTCCCGGGGTCTACAGCCACATCGTCTACGGCGAAGTAGTGGAACATGGGCACACCGGCCTTCTGGCCTCAAGTCTGGAGGAGTGGGAGGCCTGCCTCATCCGCCTCATCGAGGATCCCACCTTGCGGGCCGCGATGGCCGAACGTGCCCAGAATACAGTGGCCCAACACTGGCGTCTCTCTCGAAACGCCCTCCAATGGGCGGAGCGGATCCGGCAAGGGCTCCAGGGCCTTGAAAGACCAAAGGGACTGGAACCATTCCTCGGCTATCTGGATGCCATCAATGTCCAACTGATCCAGGGGATTCGCGATCTGACCGCCCAGGGGAGACACAGCCATGAACAGATCCAGGCGCTGGAGATTCAACTGGCCGAATCTGCCCGGAGAAACCGAGCTCTCTCCGAACAGGTCGAGGAGCTCGAACGACAGGCGACCTCGTTGCGCAGAGAGCTCGAGGCCCACAGACAGCAAGTCGAGCAACTGGAATCCGAGATCCTGGGCTATGTGCTGAGTCGCAGTTGGCGCCTGACCCGGCCTTTGCGGAGGATCCACCGCGTGCTGACGAGGGCGAAGAAACGCGTATGATGGAGAAGCTGCTCGACTACCTGATGATCCGATGGAGCGGCTACTTCGATGCAGCCTACTATCTGCTCGAATATCCCGACTGTCGCCTGGCCGATGTCGACCCTCTCTGGCATTTCGTGACCCATGGGTGGCGGGAAGGCCGAAACCCCTCCCGACGGTTCCACACCCAGTACTACCTGCATGCCAACCCGGATGTTGCCCAGTCCGGGCTCAATCCGTTGACCCACTACCTCCGCCACGGCCTTCGAGAGGGGCGCTTTCCTGTCCCTCCCCAGATGCGGGCATCGGAGAGAGCAAGCCCCTCGGCCCCAAACCCACGACCTGGGGCTCTCCACCGCATGGCCTGGTCGCTGGGCCACCTGGTCTACCAGCGGATTCCCCCACGTCATCGCTCCCAGGTACTGGACTGGGTCTACACCCATTTCGGGCCCCTCTTCCAGGGACTGCCCGACTACGAAGGCTGGTTGCTTCGCCAGCGCCACCTGCAGGATCTCCCTGCAGTGGACCTTTCCTCTCAACTCATTCCTCTGAACGCTGTTCAGCCCACCGATGAACCGGGCGGACGCATCGCGATCCACATCCACGTCTTCTACCTGGACCTGGTTCCAGAGCTGGCCTCCTATCTCCAGAATATGCCGTTTCCATACGATCTCTACCTCTCGGTGATCGACGAGGAGGGTGTCCGGATCTGCCGAGACACCTTCACAGCCCTGCCAGGGTGCACCAAGGTGGTGATCCGGCAGGTGCCCAACCGAGGCCGAGATCTGGGTCCCCTGTTCTACGCCTTCGGACAAGAGCTGCTCAACTACGAGTATATCGCGCATCTCCACACCAAGAAATCCCTCTACAACCAAGGGGCAACACAGGGCTGGCGGAGCTACCTGTATCAGGCACTGCTGGGAGACAGCGAGCGCATCCGTCGGATCTTCACGCTCATGCAGGGTGACCGTCCATATGGGATCGTCTACCCGCAGAACTATTTCCGTCTGCCTGCCTGGGCAAACACCTGGCTAGCCAACCGGAGGCTGGGAGCCCTCTGGTGCGCTCGCCTGGGGATCGCCCCCATACCCCAGGGATACTTCGACTATCCAGCCGGCTCCATGTTCTGGGCCCGCAGGGATGCACTGGCCCCCTTGCTCAGGGCCGAACTCCAGGTCACCGACTTCCCCGAAGAGACCGGCCAGACCGATGGAACCCTGGCCCATACCCTGGAGCGACTGCTCGGTCTCGTTGCCTCGCGCCAGGGTATGCCCCCTGGCATCCTCCAGGACGAACAGCATCCCAGTTGGTCTCCCTGGCGGTTCGATCAATATGTGGCCCGCCCCTACCGCATGCTCCAGGCAACGGTGCGCTCCCCCCAGATCGAGCTGATCGGTTTCGACATCTTCGATACCCTGTTGTGTCGTCCCCTGTTGCACCCCGAACGTGTCAAGGATATTGTCGCACGCCGTCTTCCGGCTCCCCTCGGCACCCTGTACCGCCGCCACCGTGGTTCTGCCGAGGAACGCGCGCGCCAGAGCCGGCAAAGGGATGTGGGTATGGCCGAGATCTACCAGTTCCTGGGCCAGCAAACCCACCTGGACGAGGAGAAGCTGGCCGAGATCCGGCGTGTGGAGGAGACGGTCGAGAGGGAACTCCTGGAACCCCGCAAGCAGGCCATCGCCCTGTACCGGGACGCCCTGGACACGGGCAAGCCCGTGGTGTTGATCACCGATATGTTCCTCCCACATACTTGGATAACAGCACGTCTACAGGAACACGGGATCCAGGGGTGGAACAGCCTCTACGTCTCCAACCAAGAGGGCATCCGCAAGGACCAGGAACTCCTGTATCGAAAAGTGCTGGAGGACTACGGAGTTCCGCCCGAGCGTTTCCTGATGGTAGGGGACAACGAGCGCTCCGACATCCAGATCCCCACAGACATGGGGGCACACACCCTCCACCTCCTGCGGCCTGTGGAGCTTGCCCGAGGATTGCCCCGGTTCGGACCGCTGATCCGGGCCCACGAACGACGTTGCGACCTGGATGCAGAGCTCACACTGGGCCTGGTGGTCCGTAGAAACTTCGCAGCGCTCGAATACCCGTCTTTCGACCCAAGTTCCCTGGTGACACCCACCCCCTTCAACATAGGATACAGCCTGGTGGGTCCCCTGTTGGTGGGCTTTGCAGCCTGGCTGGCACATCAGGCACACCAGGAAAATATGGCCTCTCTGTACTTTCTTGCCCGAGAGGGGCGGCTGATCCAAGACATCTACGAGTGCTGGAGCCTGGGACTGGACCAGGCACCGGCCGCCGAATATCTGGTGCTCTCCCGCCGTGCGGCGGGCGTAGCCGCCATCGACTCGTTCGAGGATATCCTGGAGATCGCCCGCACCACCTATTTCTCCAACACTATTGAAAACTTCCTGCACACGCGGTATGGTCTGAAGCTGGACGACAGCCATTGGGCCGAGTTGGAAGCACACACAGGCTGGAGCCGGAAAGACCCGATCTCCGTCCACCAACGTGCGTTGAACCCATCCCTGATCGAGCTGCTGGAGGCCCTACAGGGGGAGATCTTCGCGCGGGCCCAGAAGGAACGCGAGGGGTTGCTGAGGTATCTGGACGCAAAGGGGCTTTTCCGGCCGGGCTCGAAGGCCGTGGTGGACATCGGCTACGGCGGCTCGATCCAGAGATACCTGAATCGGCTCCTGTCCCAGCCGGTCCATGGATACTACCTGATGACGGACGAACACACCCGCTGGATCCGCCAGATGCCCGGCGTGATCCTGCGAGGTTGCTACTGCGAAAATGTGACGCGGACCCCCAACGCCCCGGCCATCTATCGGTGGAGCTTCGAAGTGGAGAAACTTCTGAGCGGCACAGAACCCCAAGTGGAATGGTACGAAGTCGATCCCGCCGGTGGCAACGTCCAGGCCCGCTATCGCCCTCTCACCCAGGATGAAATGGCCCCTGCCAGGCTTCGAGAGGAGATCCGGAAGGGTGCCCTGGCCTATGCCCAGGACGCACGCAGAATCCGGGAGAGAGTGCTTCCTGACTTCCAGCCCTCGTGTTGGACGGCCCAACTGCTGATCGAGACCTTCCTGGACCAGCGTTCGCCGGCCGAGGAAGAATTCCTCGCCCAGATCGTCCTGGACGACCATTATTGCGGGCGCGGACTGGTCGGGTGAACGAGATGCTCTCGGGATGGTCGCCCGTCGTCGCGGAGATTGCCAGGCAACGGGTGGCCTCACCATCCCCCAGGGGAGATGCCTATCGAGGTGAGGCTGAATCGACGGAGACACGGCGACTCGCCCCTTGTTCAGATCATTGGTACGTGACTGCAGGTGGTCTCGGCGAAGGGGCCACCGTTGGAATTCGCCTTCTCGGCAACCAGGTAGCGGAGATGCCCCCTTTCAATATGCCCCTCCGATCTTGGAACACCTTCATCCGGAGCTCCCTGTTCGGGTTTGCCACGCTGATAGCCATGCTCTCCATCGTGGCGCTCTCCCGGCCAGATCGGCCCTTGAACGCAGGCAACCAGAACGCGATGGTCCGGTATGTCTCCCCCAACGGCATTGATGTGGGGAACTGTACGTCCGACACGGCTCCGTGCCGAACCATCCAGTATGCGCTCAACCGCTCCACCTCGGGCGACACCCTCCGCGTGGCCCAGGGCCGCTATACCTACAACCCGGAAGTGGATCGATGTCCCTTCCTGCTGACACCGGCCGTGGTGTGCTTCGTGGACAAGCGGATCACCATCCTGGGCGGATACCCTCCTGGAGGGTGGTCAACGCGGGACCCGCTCCTGTACCCCACGGTCATCGATGGGGAAAACCGATATCGAGGGGTGGCCGCGATCGGATACAACACCACCACAGCCCACCTGCGCATGGAGGGCTTCACCATCCAGAACGGACTGGCCCAGGGCCCCACATATCTGTCTCCCTACGATCCAAGCGGCGTCGGCGCAGGCATGCTGGTCCAACACGCCTCGGTGATCCTTCGGGATATGACCTTCCGGAACAACCAGGCCCTGGGAGCGGACACCGACCAGGGTCCAGGGGGCCAGGCCGATGGAGCGGGGCTGCGTATCGAAGCGGCTCCTCCTGGGACCACCTCCCTGCTCCAACGGGTTGTCTTTGAGGGCAACCGTTCCATCGGGGGGAACAGCCCTGAACGAGGGGGGATCGCCTTCGGCGCGCTGTTCATCTATAAGTCCACCGTCACCATCGAGGACACGGTCTTCGTGGAAAATCTGGCTCAGGCCGGGAGCACCTTCCAAGGAGCCGGGTTCGCCGCAGGGCTGCACGCAGATGCCCTGGGCGGGGGCCTTGCAGTGGAACAGGGGATCATCACCTTGCGGCGGGTCACCGCGATCCGGAACGAGATCCGAGGGGGGAATGGGGTGGCATACGGGGGCGGCGCGTACGGAGGTGGTCTCTTTTTCGAGGACTTCGCGGAGAACGCGACCGTGGTCACCATCCAGGACTCCTACATTGCGGAGAACCGAGCGATCGCCGGCACCGGAGCCAAGGGCGGCAACGGTGCCGGAGGCGGCATCGGTGCCGCGAACGTGGACATCCAGATCGAACGCACAGCGGTCCTGGCCAACACGGTGCGTGGCGGCAATTCGAGCAACGATGGCCCGGCCGGTCCTGGTGCAGGCGGGGGGATGTATATCTTCAAGGACCGGGACATCCCCGTGCACGCGGAGCTCCGCAACGTCATTGTAGCGGACAACTTCGCCGACCAAGGAACAGGAGAACGTTCCCTGGGCAACGGCGGGGGAGGCGGGATCGTAATCCACGGCATGTCCGCGAACATCTCCCACGCCACCATCGCTGCCAACCGAATCGCCCCGGACCTGGTACTGGGCCAGGGTCTGCTGGTCCAGCCGTGGCCCTCCCCGTTGAACGCCCGTTTCACTGCCCAGGTCACACTGAACCACAGCATTGTCGCGGATCACACCCAAGGGCATCCCAACGCCGCGGCCGTGGTGGTCCAACAGGGGAGCAGCCTGAGATTCGACCGGGGCGCCTTCGCCGGCAATGTGCGGAATACCAACCAGAATGCCTTCCCGGTGGCTCCAGGAACCATCCAGGGAGCAGAGACCCTGGAGACCTTCCCCACCATCGGATTCATCGCGCCAGGCCCCCCCCACTACAACTACCGCCTGCGCTGGGATTCTCCGGCCCGAAATGGCGCTCAGGACAGCGAGGAAAGCCAGGACATCGACGGTCAATCGCGTCCCCATGGCCTGGCTCGGGATCTCGGCGCCGACGAATTTCACCCTTTTCCTCTGGCTGTCCGGGCTGGGGACAGACGCCTATTCCTGGACTGGAGTGCAACCTCCCAGGTGCTTGGTGGCGGTGTGGCGTACTACCGCATCCACGTCCAGTGCAGGGAAGGCGCCAGCCCGCCCCTGGAAGGGGACTGTGGCGATCCCTTCCCCGTTGGGGAGCAACAGGTGTTCACTCTCTCCGAGCTGACGAATGCCGCTCCGTACACCCTCACCGTGTCTGCATACGACGCGACAGACAACCTGATCGCCACCTCCCAGGTCGTCACGGCCTCTCCGGTCCAGGCCTTCCAGGTCTTCCTGCCCCTGACCCTGGACCATCGCTGAGCCTGACGGGGGGCGGCCTCCAACAAGCACACACCCGACCGCG
>JALSIX010000005.1 GCA_026989655.1 Caldilineaceae bacterium | reverse complement strand
CCGATCTCGCCCAGGACCCACACGTCCTGGAGCGGGTCGTCCCTGCGCAACAGGTTCTGGATATGGAGGGTCAAGGCGGAGACGGTCAGGGGCTCGAACATGGGCCGGCCTCGTTTCCTCGCAGGGTCCCCAGGAGGTGAAGGGGACCCGGTACAGGTTCGCGACATAGCCCGTATTTCAGCACAACGCCCCGGGAGACGCAACTCCGCCAGATGGGGAAAGGCACCCGAACCTCCGGCGGGGCCCACCCGGCGGCCGCCCGCCCGCCCGGACTTGACCCGGGGGATCGCCTTGGGCTACAATGCACCTCCCGAGCAGTCGGAGGAGGGTCTCCGCCAGGCCGACGGAGACAGGGCAACGACACTGGAGCGGAGAGGGGAATGAGAGCGATGGCCCAGGAAACCACCACGGAGGCCGGGACCCCGTCGAGGAGCGAGATGGCCACCCTGGGCGGCGGCTGTTTCTGGTGCCTGGAGGCCCTCTACAGCCAGGTGGACGGCGTGCTCCAGGTGGTGCCGGGCTACGCGGGCGGCCATGTGGCCCACCCCACCTACCAGGAGGTCTGCACCGGCCGGACGGGCCATGCAGAGGTGGTGCAGATCGTCCACGATCCGGACCGGATCCCCTACCGGGAGCTTCTGGCCATCTTCTTCGCCCTCCACGACCCCACCACACCCAACCGCCAGGGCGCGGATGTGGGCCCCCAGTATCGCTCCATCATCCTCTACCACTCTCCCGAGCAGAGACGCATCGCGGAGGCCGTGATCCAGGAGCTGACCCAGGCACGGCTCTTCGACGCCCCCATCGTGACCGAGGTGGTCCCCTTCACCGTGTTCTACCCCGCCGAGGAGGTCCACCAGGACTTCTACCGTCGGAATCCGCACCACCCCTACTGCCAGGTGGTCATTGCGCCGAAGCTGGTCCAGCTCCGACAACGGTTCGGGGCACGGGTGAAAGCCACCCCGCATCCGGAATGAATCCCCGGGGCAGAGAGGCGACGACATGGCCGCCTTGGGCCCCTCCGGGCCTCAGTCCTTTCCGCCTGCCCGCACCTGGCCGGCCACCACCTGGAGCCGGTACGCCTGGGCCCGAAACCCAGGGGTGAAGTCCTCCCAGTCCGTGGCGGTGAGGATGGCCTGATCCACCTCGGACAGGGCCTCCAGCACCATCTCCCGCCGCCGGGCATCCAGCTCGCTCATCACATCGTCCAACAACAGGACCGGTGTGTCTCCGGTCTCCGCGGCCATGGCCCGGACCTCGGCCAGCTTCAGGGCCAGGGCCGCGGTGCGCTGCTGTCCTCGGCTGCCGTAGGCCCGAAGCTCCCGGTCGTCCAGGAGAAAGACCAGGTCGTCCCGATGGGGGCCGGCCAGGGTGGCGCCTGCGGCCAGTTCCCGGGCCCGGTGGGTCTCCAGGTGGGCCTGGAGACGGCCGGCCAGCTCTGCAGGCACCGGGGGGGAGAGAGGGGCGCGAGGGGCTCGATAGTGGCCGGCCCGGAGCTCCTGGAGTCCCTGGGGGCCCAGATGGCCCGGATCGAAGGTGGGCAGATAGAGGATGTGGAGCCGTTCCTGGCATCCGGAGAGGAGGTGGTGCTGGGCCGCGGCCAGGGGTTCCAGGCGGGCCAGGAACGCGTAGCGCCGGGCCAGCACATGGGCGCCATGCTCGGCCAACTGTTCGTCCCAGAAGCCCAGCTCCGCGGCCACCCGAGGCTCTCCGGGGCGCGCGCCTCCTTCCCGGAGCTGACGCAGCAGGCTGTTCCGGTGCGCCAGGACCTTCTGGTAGCGGGCCAGATGGCGACAGTACTCCCTGTCGATCTGGCAGAGGGCCACGTCCAGATAGCGACGGCGGATGCTGGGGCTTCCCGTCACCAGCTCGATGTCCTGGGGCATGAAGAGGACGGCCCGCAGGAGGCCCAACAGGTCCAGGCTGCGCCGGGCCACCCCGTTGATGCGCACCTGTTTGGTGAAGCCATTGCCTTGGGCCCGGCGGGTGAACAGGATCTCCAGCTCCGTCACCTGGCCGGCCCGCTCCACCTGGCCCCGGATCCGGGCATGGGGGATGGGCTCCTCCGACGCGCTCCACCCCACCACCTCCCGTTCCACCCGGGCATGGCTGGATTTGCTGGTGGCCAGATAGTGGATCGCCTCCAGGAGGTTGGTCTTGCCCTGGGCGTTGCCCCCCTGGAGCAGGGTCCAGGGCTGGGGGAAGGTCAGGTCCAGGGAACGGTAGTTGCGGAAGTGGTCCAACCAGAGCCGACGGAGGAACACGGCCTAGTGGGTGTCCGGGAGGTACCAGCCCACGGTCTGGGCCTGACGTTGGAAGTACTGCCGGGCCACCCGTTGGACATCCTCCGAGGTGACCGCGCCCAGCCGTTCCAGCCAGTGGAAGAACCAGTCGGTATCGGCCACCACCGCGCTGAAGCCCAGCCAGTAGGCCCGGTTGGTCACGCTCTCGGAGCTGTAGGCGAACTGGGCCTTGGTCTGCTGGATGGCCTTGCGCAGCTCGGCCTGGGTCACGCCCTCCTGCTGGATCTTCTCCAGCTCGGCCCAGATGGCCTCCTCCACCTGTTGGTGGGTGGCCTTGGGGTGGAGGGTCACCTGGAAGCTGAAGAGGAAGGCATCCAGGGTGGGATAGTAGGCGGAGTTGACCCCGGCGGCCAGCTCCCGGTCCACCAGGGCCCTGTAGAGTCGATGGCTCCGGTTGGAGGGGCTGCCGCCGAAGAGCCCCATGCCCTTGGCCCCGCCCAGGACGCTGTCCAGCACCACCAGGGGGAAGAAGTCCGGGTGGCGGGCGCCGGGGACGTGGAAGGCCATCTGGAGGTAGCCGGTGGGATCGGTGCCCCGTAGGAGGATCCGCCGTTCGGCCCGCTGGGCCGGCTCCTGGGCCCGGACCGGGGGTACCGTGGGCCCTGAGGGCAGGGAGCCGAAGTGGGCCTGGATCTGGGCCACCATGGCCTCTCCGTCGAAGTCCCCCACCGCGACCACCACCGCGTTGTTGGGCGTGTAGTAGGTCCGATAGTGGCGGTAGAGGTCGTCTCGGGTCATGGCCAGCAGGTCCTCCCGCCAGCCGATGACCGGATGGCCGTAGGGGTGGGCCTGGAAGGCCGCGGCCTGGAGCTCGGTGCGCAGGCGCCAGGGATAGTTGTTCTCGCTCCCCTCCCGCTCGCTCAGGATCACGGTCCGCTCCGATTCGGTCTCCTCGGGATCGAAGACCGCGTGGACCATCCGATCGCTCTCCACCTCCAGGGCCAGGCCGATGCGCTCCGTGGGGAAGGTCTCGAAGTAGGTGGTGAAATCGAGCCAGGTCATGCCGTTGAACATCCCCCCAGCCCGGGCCACGGCCTTGTCGAACTCGCCCTGGGGATATTTCTCCGTGCCCTTGAAGAGCATGTGCTCCACCCAGTGGCTGATGCCGGTGAGGCCTGGGGGCTCGTTTCGGCTGCCCACCCGGTAGAAGATCCAGAAGCTGGCCACCGGGGCCACATGGCTCTCCTGGACCAGGACCTGGAGGCCGTTGTCGAAGGTGGTCTGGATCAGCGGACGGGTCTCAGATGCCAGCTTTGTAGCCATTGGGGCTCTTCCCTGCCAACTGGTGGACGTGTCCCCGGCCCACGCCCCGGTAGATGAAGCCCATCTCCACCATCTGGCGAGGGTCGTAGATGTTCCGGCCGTCCACCAGGATGGGGCGGGCCATGATCTCCAGGATCCGGCGCAGGTCCAGGTGTTTGAACTCGTCCCACTCGGTGGTCACCAGCAGCGCGTCCGCGCCCTGGGCCACCGCGTAGGGATCCTCGGCCAGGTGCAGGTCCGGATTGACCCGGGCCGCGTTCTCCATGGCCACCGGGTCGTAGGCCACCACCCGGGCGCCCTCGTTCTGGAGCATGTGGGCGATCTCCAGGGCCGGGGCCTCGCGGATGTCGTCGGTGTTGGGCTTGAAGGCCAGGCCCAACAGGCCGATGCGCCTGTCCTCCAGGCGCCCTCCCAGGAGCTCGCGCAGGGTGATCACCGCCCAACGCCGGGCGTCCCGGTTGATCTCCATCACGGCCCGGAGCAGGGAGGGGTGGGTGCCGTGGACCAGGGCCATGTACTCCAGGGCCTTCACGTCCTTGGGGAAACAGCTCCCGCCGTAGCCCAGGCCCGCGTTGAGGAAGTGGGGGCCGATGCGCTTGTCGTAGCCCATGCCGACGGCCACCTCCTGGATGTCCGCGCCCAGCTTCTCGCAGATGGAGGCGATCTCGTTGATGAAGCTGATCCGGGTGGCCAGGAACGCGTTGCTAGCGTACTTGATCATCTCCGCGGTGCGCAGGTCGGTGACGATGATGGGGGCCCGCAGGGGCAGGTGGAGCTGGGCCACCTTGTCCGCAGCCTCCCGGTCCATGCTGCCCAGGACCACCCGGTCCGGGTTCATGAAGTCCACGATGGCCGAGCCCTCCTTGAGGAACTCGGGGCAGCTCACCACCGCGAAGTCGATGGGCTCCGCCTGGCGCTTGCGGATGATGTCCGCCACCCAGTCGCCGGTGCCCACGGGCACCGTGCTCTTGTTGACCACGATGATGGGGTGGGTCATGTGCTCCGCGATGCTCTCCGCGGCCATGCGCACGTAGCGCAGATCCGCCTCTCCGTCCACCCCGCTGGGGGTCCCCACACAGATGAAGACGAACTCCGCGTCGGCCAGGGCCTCCGGATAGCGGGTGGTGAAGGAGAGCCGGCCGGCCTTCATGTTCCGGGCCACCAGCTCGCTGAGCCCGGGCTCGTAGATGGGCACCTCGCCCTGACGGAGCTTCCCGATCTTCTCCTCATCGATGTCCAGGCAGATGACCCGGTTCCCCAGGTTCGCAAAACAGGTCCCGGTGACCAGGCCCACGTAGCCGGTACCGACGACGGCGATGTTCTTCACGGTGCTTCCTCCTCGGCGGTCGAAGACAGAGATGCCAGGGACAGACCGGGCTGTGGACAGGGCGGCCCGATCCAGCCCCGCCTCAGCACACGATGGAGGGGTTCCTCATCTCCCCGGAGGTCCGGCCCTCCGACCCTTCCTGGGCCTGGCGGACCGCGTCCCAGCGGAGCTGCTCGCGCCAGAGGTAGTAGGCCCCCACCAGGGTCACGGGCAGCCACAGGGCCGCATGCAGGGTGAAGGTGTAGCCGGCGGCCAACTCCCGGGAGACGCCAAAGGCCGCCAGGACCTCAATGCCCGGTGTGTCGAAGGTCCCCACGTACCCCGGTGCGGAGGGCAAGGTGGTGGCCAGGTTCACCAGCCCGTTCATCAGCATGAGCACCAGGAAGCTCACCTGGAAGGGGAAGGCGAACATGACAAACCAGTACTTCACCGTCTCGGCCAGCCAGATCACCACGCTGGTGACGAAGATCATGAGGACGTCGGAGCCGCTGCGGAGGCTGCTCAGCCCCTCCATGAAGCGGGCGTAGAGGGGATCCGTCCGTCGACGCAGGGCCTCGGGAAGCAGGTGGCCGGCCAGCCAGCCGTAGACACCGGCCACCCGATGGGCCTGCATGGCCATCCACACGAAGAGCCCCGTGGCCGCCACCAGGGCCACGGTCAACCCCACCACCGCGTTCCGGTAGACCGGGGGCAAGGGGGCAAAGGGCAGGGCCAGGAAGACGAAGAGCAGCATCACCAGGCCGTCGAAGACCCGTTCCACCACCACCGTGGCCAGGCTGGAGGACATGGGTACCTCCTCCCGGCGCCTGAGCACGTAGGAACGCAGGACCTCGCCGGCCCGGAAGGGATAGACGTTGTTGCCGAAGTACCCGATGCACATCAGGGGGAACAGCCGGGTGAGCCGAATGGGCTTCACCGGCCGCAACAGGTAATGCCAACGCCAGGTTCGGGCCCAGAGCCCCGCGAAGTAGACCGCGATCCCCGGAATGAGCCAGACGTACTCCGCCTCCTGCAGGGAAGCCCACACCTGGGAGAGGTGCAGGCCGGGCACGATCCGATAGAGAAACAGCCCGCTGACGAGCAGGCCAAGCGACAGTTGAAGGGTCCGCTTCATCCAAGCCAGTCCAGCAGCGCATGGCACCGGCCAGGCCATCCCTGGCCTCCCCCCGAAGGGCCGGCCCACCGGGTCGGCCACAGGTCCCCCTATTATCGCACATCCGGACCCGGGAAAGAAAACCGACAAAGCTGCTGAACTTCTGTCCAGGCTCCCTCTGGGGCCTGGACAGGACCTCCACGCGGCGAGGGGTTGTCGGGCAAACGCCTGGCCGACAACCCCTCGTGCCAAGGGCCGGGAACTCCGGCCCGGTTGCAGTCCTGTGCCTGGACAGGGATCAGTGCTCGGCCCGCAACAACACCGCGGGCTCCACGGCGTCCCCCAGGATCTCCTCCATCGCCATCACGTGCGCACAGACGCCGCGACGGAGGAACTCCTCGCAGTCACAGTCCCAAGTGCCCTCCTGGTAGGCGACCTGATGGGTCGCGTTCTCGCCCTGGATCTCCACCCGGAAGCTGTGGACGTGGATCCGCTGATCCCGCTCCGCGGCGTACTGGCGCGCTTTGATGATCCGGCTGGCAATGGCGTCCATTCTTCCTTCCTTTCGCTAGAAGATGTGGCGTGACGGCTCGCGACACGACGGATCGCGACACAGAAAACGGGCGACACGGGCCGCGCGAGACCCGGCCCCCTCAGCGATCTCGGCGCAGAAACGCCCGGCGAAAAACAACGACACCTGGACATACCGCGTCCAGGTGTCGGAAGAGCACGTGTTCGTTTGTACGGGACCGGTCCGTCTTCCGCTTCTCCATGCGCTGCGACCTCGCAGGGACACATCCACTGAGGATAAGATCTCCCATCCGGCGGTCCGAACGCGATCTCAGTATATCGCGACTCCCACGGGCTGTCAACGACCGCGGGCCAGGGGGTGTATTCTAAAATGGGGGCGAGTTGACAGCTGCGTTCCAGATCGGGTCAAACCGTTGGCTGAGGACCGCGGCACGCAGGGCCACCATGTGCTGGGCACCCGAGCGCGACCAACGCATGC
>JALSIX010000004.1 GCA_026989655.1 Caldilineaceae bacterium | reverse complement strand
GGAAGGTGGGTGTGGGGGTGGGGGTAGGCGGCAGAGGGGTGGGCGTGGCCGTGGGGGTGGCCGTGGGGGTCGGTGTGGCGGTGGGCGTGGCCGTGGGGGTGGCCGTGGGTGTCGGTGTGGCGGTCGGTGTCGGTGTCACCCGGATCCCGTAGCCGCAGAGCTCGAACACCTCCCCGGGCTCCTGGTCCGTGGTGACCTCGACGATGCGGAAGCAATAGCTGACCTCGGGGGCCAGCGCGGAGATCTCGAAGAAGTAGGTCGCGCCCTGGTCCAGGCTGCCCCGGGCCGGCACCAGGCCCAGGGGATAGTACTCGGCCTCGGGGCGGGTCTCTTCCCGGATCTCCACCCGGAAGGCCGCCACGTTGTACTCGCTGTCCGTCGCCCATTCCAGCCGTACCCGGTCCGAGAGGGCGAAGGCCCGGAGTTCAGCCAGCTCCACCGCGGCGTCCACGGGCAGGCCGAGTCCCAGGCCCAGGAGGGCCAGGACGAGCAGGCGGATGGGGCGCGGGCGGGCGAGCCGGTGCATGGGGTTCCGAGCCTGGAAAGCGGTGCCCGATGTCCGGGGTCGGGCCGGTCTTCAGCGCAGCAGGTAGGAGAGGTCGGCCACCAGATCTTCGGCAGGGACATCGTGCGGGAAGAGCCCCTTCACCCGTCCCTGGGGGTCGATCAGGTAGATGGTGGCCGTGTGGTCGATGAAATAGCCGGCCGCGCTGACGTCGCTCACGTCCCGTTTCTCCGCGTAGATGCCGTAGGCGGCCTTGAGCTCCTCCAGGGCCTCCGGCGGCACGTAGACGCCGTAGAAGTCCGCGTGGAAGTGGGGCACGTACTCGGCCAGCCGTTCCGGCGTGTCCCGGTCCGGGTCCAGGGTGATGAAGACCACGGCCAGCTCCTGGGCCACCTCTGGGTCCTCGGCCAGCAACCGGTTGTAGGCCTTGGAGAGCTCTCCCAGGGTGAAGGGGCAGATGTCCGGGCAGGAGGCGTAGCCGAAGAAGACCAGGACATACCGTCCCTGGAGCTCGGACAGTCGGAAGGGTTCTCCGTCCCAGTTGGTGCCCCGGATCTCCGTGGCCGGCCGGGGCTGGTCGAACAGGGTGGCCACGAACTCATGGCGGGAACATCCTGCCAGGAGGGACAGGGCCACCAGGGCCACGACAGGGAACAGCCCAAAGAGGGGACGATGGGGGGTCGTTCTGTTCACGGTCTTCTCCACTCCTTGCGATGGTTGGGGAATGTCGGGGCCTCCATCCATCCTGCGTGCGGCGGTGGTGGGATCAGGCCATGGCGGCGGGCCCGGGAAGCGCCCGGGAGGGATGCCTGTCCTGGGATCACGCCGCCTGTTCAGCCATCGGCTTCCCCGTTGTCTGCCAGAGCGGCCAGGAGCTCCCGGAGCTCGTCCACGGTGGCCTGGGTCAGGTCGTCGTTGTACCAGAGGGACATCTGGACGATGAGCTCGGCCATCAGTCGATGGAGCTCGGTGGAGTCCGCCACCCCCTCCTGGGCGAGGAGATGGGCGTAGTTCGGGTGGGCGGCCATCCAGGCCTCCAGGCGCTCCTCCGCGGCCCGGGGCCGGGGCCCCCAGGTGCCCACCTGATGCCACTCCTCGTCGAAGAGGAAGAGGAGCGGCAGATCCACCTCCTCCAGATCGGTGGCCAGGTCCATCTCCTCCAGCATCTCGTTCAGGGGCACCAGGTCCATGTCGTCGCAGACGATGCTGAGGCTCAGCCGGGGGCCGCTCTGGGCGATGCGGTGGATCACCGGGGTCACCAGCATGGAGTCGGGCATCTCGTCCGACACCAGGATCACCATCCGGGTCTCCAGAGGATAGGTCGCGAAGAAGGCCTGGTCCTCTGGGGCCAGCCGGGTCCACGCGGCCCGGCCACGCATGAAGTGCCGGGTCTGCGGGGGCAGAGAGCGGAGATACGCCTTGAACGCCATCCCCTGGCCGAAGGCGATGGCCGGCTCGTCCATGGGGATGGGCGTCTCACCCGGGGCGGATGGGCTCCGGGGGGGATCGTTCACGGCATCCGGCACGGTCCTTCCCTCCTGGCCACAGCTCGTCTCTCTGGGGCCTGCCTCCGTGACAGGGCCTCCTGGGGGGCGGTCTCTGCCCCATGGCCCATTGTAGCACGGGCCGTGGGGAATGCCGAAGGCTCGACGCCCTGGAGGTTCGGGTTGGGCACAGGACGGGGATGCCACAGGATGCCGCGGGGCGGAATTGACGAACGGTCCCCTTCGTGCTATCGTACCCCGCGAGGCGCGTTGAATTTATCCTGAACAGACAAGGAGCGTGCATCCATGGCCGTCCCCTCCTCCTCTCGGCTGCACCCGTTCACCCCCTGGACCGAGCAGCCCGATCCCCGAGCCCTGTTGAAGGCCCGGGATCCCCAGATCTACCAGGCCATCGAGCTGGAACGGCGCCGCCAGTCCGAGGGCATCGAGCTCATTGCCAGCGAGAACTACGTCTTCCCCGAGGTCCTGGCCGCGGCCGGCAGCGTGCTGACCAACAAGTATGCGGAGGGCTACCCCGGTCGGCGTTACTACGGCGGCTGTGAGCACGTGGACGTGGTGGAGACCCTGGCCATCCAGCGGGCCAAACAGCTCTTCGGCGCGGACCACGTGAACGTCCAGCCCCATGCCGGCGCCCAGGCCAATGCCGCGGTCTACTTTGCCCTCCTGGAGCCGGGCGATACCGTGTTGGCCATGAAGCTGGACCACGGCGGCCATCTGACCCACGGGTTCCGTCTGAACAGTTCCGGTGCCTACTACCATTTCGTCCACTACGGGGTCAGCCGGGAGACCGAACGGCTGGACTACGACGAGATCGAGGCCCTGGCCCTGCAGCATCGGCCCAAGCTCCTGGTGGTGGGCGCCAGCGCATATCCCCGCCACTTCGACTTCCCCCGTCTTCGGGCCATCGCGGACCGGGTGGGCTGCTATCTGATGATGGACATGGCCCACGTGGCGGGCCTGGTGGCCACAGGGCTCCACCCGGACCCGGTTCCCCACTGCCATGTGGTCACCACCACCACCCACAAGACCCTCCGGGGTGCTCGGGGGGGGATGATCCTGTGCACCGGGGAGCTGGCCAAGGCCATCGACCGGGCGGTCTTCCCGGGCATCCAGGGCGGCCCTCTCATGCACCAGATCGCGGCCAAGGCCGTGGGCTTCCAGATGGCCCTGGAGCCCACCTTCCAGGAGTACCAGGCCCAGGTGCTGAAGAACGCCCAGGCCCTGGCCGATACCTTACAGGAGGAGGGGCTCCGTCTGGTCAGCGGCGGCACGGACAACCATCTCCTGTTGGTGGACCTGAACAGCCTGGGCCAGGAGGAGATCACCGGCAAGGTCGTGGAGAAGGCCTTGGACCAGGCCCACATCCACTGCAACAAGAACATGATCCCCTACGATCCCCGGCCGCCTCTGGTGGCCAGCGGCATCCGGCTGGGGACGCCGGCCGCCACCACCCGGGGGATGAAGGAGACCGAGTTCCGCCAGATCGGCCGGTGGATCGCGACCATCGCCAAGAACCCCTTCGACGAGGCCCTGCAACAGCGGATCCGGGGGGAGGTGTTGGAGATGGTGGAGGCCTTCCCCGTGCCGGCCTAGTCCAGGCCGGCCCCACCCTTGGAGGAGGCCCTATGGACGCACCTGCCCGGGCCGTGGACCGAGCTCCAGGCCATCGTCCGGCCGGCCGCCTGTACCCGGTGGTCCGGCGGGTCCTGTGGGACGGCGTCGATGCCCTCTCCCTCACCCGGAGCGAGGCCCAGGCCTTCCTGGATCGGCTGGTGGGCCGGGGCGAACTGACCGCGGACGAGGCCCGACGTCTGCTCCGGGAGCTGCCGGTGGCGGATGGCCAGAACCCGTCGGCCGAGGCGCTCCTGGAGCGGCAGATCCGGGCCCTGCTGGAGCGCTGGAAGGTGCCCACCCGGGACGAGATCGACGCCCTCTCGGGCCAGGTCGCGGCCCTCGCCGACCGGATCGAGCGCCTGCGCCGGCTGTACCTGGAGAAGGAGACCACATAGCATAGTGGATTCGGCGACCGCATCCCACCTCTTCCCCCGGAGTCGACTGGATGAAGCCCCACGACGAACCGCGACGGACAAAGGCGTCCTCCCCGCCCATGCGCCCAGAGCCCACAGGGCTGCCGCGCTGGGATCTCACGGTCCCCTATCCAGGCCTGGACTCCCTGGAGTTCCGGGCGGCCTTTCAGGAGACCATCCAGGCCATCCAGGATCTGGAGACATGTTTCGAGCGCCATCGGATCGCGGCCGGTGGCCAGGGCAACGCCCTCTCCTCCGACCAGGTCCAGGCCTTTGAGGAGGCGATCCAGGCGGTCAACCTGGCCATGGACCGGGCCGGTCAGCTCTCTGCCTACGTGAGCATGTTCATCGCCACGGACTCCACCGACACCCTGGCCCAGCAGCGCCACAGCGAGCTCCAGGCCCACCTGGTCCGCCTGGACCAACTGCTGACCCGCCTGGTGGCCTGGCTGGGCACCCTGCCGGTCCAGGCCCTGATGGAGCGCTCGTCGGTGGCCGCGGAACATGCCCATATGTTGCGGCGGGCCCACGTCCAGGCCCGACACCTGATGGACCCTTCTCAGGAGGAGCTGGCCGCGGAGCTGCGGCTGAGCGGTGGCCAGGCCTGGAGCCGCCTGTACCACAACTTCACCTCCCAGCTCCAGGTCTCGGTGGAGCTCCCCGAGGGGCCTCGGCAGTTGCCCATGAGCGAGGTCCGCAACCTGGCCTATCATCCCAACCGCTCGGTCCGGGAACAGGCCTACCGCGCGGAGCTGGCCGCGTGGGAAAGGGTGGCCGTGCCGGTGGCCGCGGCCCTGAACAGCATCAAGGGGGAGGCCAACACCCTGATCCAGCGCCGGCACTGGCCATCGGCCCTGGCGGCCAGCTATTTCCAGAACAACGTGGACCCGGAGAGCGTGGAGGCCATGTTCCGCGCGGCCCAGGAGTTCCTGCCGGACATGCGCCGATATCTCCGGATCAAGGCCCGCCTGTTGGGGCTGGAGCAGTTGGCCTGGTTCGACCTGTTCGCCCCGGTGGTCCAGAGCAGCCACCGGTGGACCTTCCAGGAGGCCGCGGCCCTCATCATCCACCAGTTCCACGCCTTCTCCGCGAAGATGGGCCGGCTGGCCGAACGGGCCTTCGCGGAGGGCTGGATCGACGCGGAGCCCCGGATGGGGAAACGGGACGGCGCGTTCTGCATGCGCCTGCAGGGCTCCGAGTCCCGGATCCTGGTCAACTTCAAACCCGGCTACAACGCGGTCCGCACCCTGGCCCATGAGCTGGGCCACGCCTACCACAACCTGAACCTGGCCCACCGGCCGCCCCTCCAGCGCCTGACGCCCATGGTCCTGGCCGAGACCGCCAGCACCTTCTGCGAGACCCTGGTGCGCGAGGCCGCCCTGGCCCAGACCGACACCACCGAACAGCTTCTCATCCTGGAATCGGCCCTCCAGGACGCCACCCAGACGGTGGTGGACATCACCAGTCGCTTCCTCTTCGAGCAGGCCGTGTTCGAGAAACGGCGCCAGCGCGAGTTGACCCAGGACGAGCTCTGCCAGCTCATGCTGGAGGCCCAACGCTCCACCTACGGAGAGGGCCTGGACAGCCGCTTCCTCCACCCCTACATGTGGAGCGTCAAGCCCCACTACTACCACCCGGGGCTCCATTTCTACAACTACCCCTACCTCTTCGGCCTCCTCTTCGCCCTGGGCCTCTACGCCCAGTATCGCCAGGACCCAGAGCGGTTCCGCGCCCTCTACGACGACCTGTTGGCGTCCACAGGGATGGCCGAGACCGGCGAGCTCGCGGCCCGATTCGGCATCGACATCCGCTCCGTGGACTTCTGGCGCAGCAGCCTGGCGTTGATCCGGGAGGACGTGGGCCGCTTCGAGGAGCTGGCCGCCGCACGCCTGGATGGGCAACGGTGAGGAGGGACAACGCTGACGGATGCACGATGATGGATGGACAACGCTGAGATGACCGTCCTCCGGCTGGTGCTCTCCGGGCCAGACGCCTGGGGAAGGGCCTGGGCCCCACACCCGGAGACCGGCACCCCCATCTACGTGGTGGACGGGCTTCCCGGCGAGGAGGTGGAGGTCCGCCTGGAGGGCCTCGGGGAGCACGGATCCTGGGAGGGGAGCCTGCTGCAGGTGCACAGGGCCAGCCCCCATCGGGTTCCGGCTCCCTGTCCCTATTTCGGCCCTCCCCGGCCGGTGGAACTGCCCGACGGCACCCGACTGAACCCCGCGGACACCCCCCGATGCGCGGGGTGCCAGTGGCAACACGTGGACTACGTGGAACAGCTTCGCTGGAAGCGGTCCATGGTGGTGGCGCAGTTGGCGGCCACAGCCCAGGCCCCTCCCCGGCCCGGGCCGGCCCCGCAGAGCTGGGCCGATCGGCTGGTGGAGGATCCCATCGCGTTCGGCGATCCGAACGCATCCACAGAGGACCGGCTGCTGACCTACGGCTACTGCACCCAGATGCGCTTTCCGGTGGACCCGGAGGGCCGCCTGGGTCTGCCGGCCCGAACCGCCGGCCCGGAGCCGGCCGGAGACAACGCCCCGGTGCCTGTGCAGGCCTGTCTGCTCCATCACCCCCAACTGGACCAGCTCTTCCGGGCCTTTCAGGCGACCGAGCCCCACCCTCCCGCGGCCCTTCCCCCGATCAGCGCCGCCGGGAGGAGGGGGCCAGAGGACAGGGATCCCGGGGAACCTCTGGCCGGAGAGGGCCAAGGACCTGCCCACCTTAGGCCCCGCCTGCGGGCTGTGCGCCTGGCCGTGGGCGCCACCGGCCCCGAGCTGACCGACCAGGAACCGGGCATGGTGGTCCTGGAACTGGCCGGTCGGGAGCTTCCCGACCTGTCCCTGGACCTGCCGGTGAACGTCGTGCTGTATCGGGAACGGAGACACCAGGCGGAGGTGGAGCTCCTGGTGGGGGAGTGGAGCTATCCGATATCCGTGGGCCCGCGATGGCTCCGGGCCTATCCCCCCGTGGGCCCGCGGGACTTTCTCTGGCCCCATGTCCTGGCCAACCAGGCCATTCCCGAGATCTTGGCCCAGGTGTTGGAGCTCCAGCCCTTTGAGCATCTCCTGGACATCTGGGCCGGATTCGGCGTCCACACGGTGGCCCTGGCGGAGGCGGTGGGGACGGTCATCGCCCTGGAGGAGGACCCCCTGGCCCTGAGGGCCCTGGAGGAGAACCTGGCCGGCCTGGACAACGTGGCCCTGCACCCGGGCCCCCTTCCCCAGACCCTGAAGCGTCTGCAGCGCAAGGGCTATCGGGCCGACGTGGCCCTGATCCATCTCCCCGAGGAGGGCCCTCCTCTGGAGACCCTGGCGCCTCCCCTCTACCGGATGGGGGTGGTGCGCTTCGGGGTCATCACCGAGCGGCCCGAGGCCGTGGGCCGGGCCGTGGCCCCCCTGCAGGAGCGCAGCTTCCGCCTGCACCGAGTCCAGCCGGTGGATCTGGCACCGCATCAGGCCCGGGTGACGGTCATCGCCCGCTTCGAACGCCACCGGTGAACGCTACCTCCCGGGGGCCCTTGAGGACCCCGTTCCGGCCGGGGACACCCCGGGGGGCCATCCACCGCAGCAGCCCGCTCGGCATCGCTCGGTACCATGATCACCTATCGCGCACTCACGACCTTGGAGGACTGTCGCCATTTCCAGGAGGTCCAGGCCCGGATCTGGGGACGGGTGCCGGACGAGATCGTGCCGCTCCATGTGCTGGTCACCCAGGCCAAGAACGGGGGCTTCCTCTGGGGGGCCTTTGCCCAGGAGGGCCCGGAGGAGACCGGCGGCATGGTGGGCATCGCCCTGGGATGGCCGGCCTTCGGCACCCTGCCCTCGGGCGAACGTCGTCTGAAGCTGTGCAGCCACATCGTGGGGGTGCTGCCGGCCTGGCAGGGCCACGGCATCGGCCTGGCCCTCAAGCGGATCCAGCGGGAGGAGATGCTGGCCCAGGGATGGACGGACTGGATCACCTGGACCTACGATCCCCTGCAACGGGTCAACGGGCGCTTCAACATCCACCGGCTGGGGGCCACCTGCCGCACCTATCTGCGCAACGTGTACGGGGAGATGACCGACCGGCTGAACCGGGGGCTGCCCAGCGACCGGTGTCAGGTGGACTGGCATCTGGCCAGCCCCAGGGTGGCGTACGCGCTGGCCGATCCAGCGCCCGGAGACGTGGACTGGAGAGGGTTGGCTCTGGAGATGCTGTCCACCCGGTCCCTGCCGGGGCGGCCCGAGCTGCGGGAACCGTTGGGGGGCACGCCCACGTTGGACGGGCGTCCCCTGGCCGTGCCCCTGCCCGAGAGCGTGGAGGCCCTTCGGGCCCACAGCCTTTCCCTGCTGCTGGAATGGCGCTTTGCCCTGCGGGCAGCCCTGGAGGCGGCCTTCCAGGCCGGCTACGTGCTGGTGGACTGCGTATGCCTGGAGGGGGAGTGGCGCTATATCCTGGTCCCGGAGGCGCTACATCCGTTCCCCCACCTCCCGTGGCCATAGGAGATCGTTCACGGTCTGGTCCAGTTGGCGCACGGTGAAGGGCTTGGTGAGCACTGCCTGGACCTGGGCGTGGTCCACCTGTGCGGCCACCATGTTGGCCGCGTAGGCGGTGATCACCACCACGGGGATGTGGGGATGGTGGACTTCCATCCAGCGAATGAGCTCTTCGCCTCCCTCCCCAGGCATGAGGAGGTCGGTCAGCACCAAGGCCACAGGATGGCTGTCCAGGTACTCTCGGGCTTCGGCCACTGTCTGGCACACCACCGGGTGTAGCCCCAGCCGCTCCAGGCACATGGCAATGAAGCGGCCGATCTGGGCCTCGTCGTCCACGACCACCACCGTGGGGGTGGAATCATCGGTGTCGGGGCGGGGTGAGTACATGGCTCCTGCTCTGGTCTGTGTCGACATGGTCCTTGGACCCGGGAGAGAGGTAAGTGGGCTTTAAGGGCGCTGGGGTTACAACGTGCATCTCTATGCTACCACCGCGCTCGCGCCCCGGTCCGTAGGCGATCTGGCCCAATCTCTCTGGGCCCTCTCTGACGCGAAGGAGGGGATCGTGTTGCCGTCCGCGTCCAGCTACGAAGCTCTGGTACAGGCGTTTCGCTGGCAGGTCCCCCGGCAGTACAACATCGGTGTGGATGTGTGCGATCGGTGGGCCCAGGCCGAACCAGGCCGTCTGGCCCTGATCCACCGCCGCCCAGACGGCGGTGTGGAGGAGTACACCTTTGCCGATATCCGGGCCCGCTCCAACGAGACGGCCAACCTGCTGCGGGAGCTGGGGATCGGTCTGGGCGATCGGGTGGGGATCCTGCTGGGCCAGAGGCCCGAGACCGCGTACAGCCACGTGGCTGTGTACAAGCTGGGGGCCATCGCGGTCCCTCTGTTCACCCTCTTCGGGTTGGAGGCTCTGGCCTACCGGCTGGCCCACAGCGGAGCCCGGGCGGTGATCACCGACGCCGAGGGGGCGGCCAAGATCCGGGCCGTGCGCGAGGAGCTGCCCGCGTTGGAGGTGGTCCTCACCGTGGACGGTCCCGAGGCGGGCTGTCTGGACTTCCACGCCCTGCGCCGGCAGGCCTCGGCCGACTTCGTTCCGGTCGCGACCCAGGCGGACGATCCGGCGCTGATCCTCTACACCTCGGGCACCACGGGCCCTCCCAAGGGAGCCCTCCATGCCCATCGAACCCTCCTGGGCCATCTGCCGGGGGTGGAGATGTCCCACGACCTCTTCCCCCAGCCCGGGGATCGGATCTGGACCCCCGCGGATTGGGCCTGGATCGGGGGGCTCTACGATGTGCTCATGCCGGCCTGGCACCACGGCATCGCGGTGGTCTCCCACCGCTTCGCCAAGTTCGACCCCGAGGCCGCGTTCCAGCTCCTGGCCGACTTCCAGGTGCGCAACGCGTTCCTTCCCCCCACTGCACTCAAGATGATGCGGGCCGTGGAGCGGCCGGCGCGGCGTTGGAACTACCAGATGCGCTCCATCGCCAGCGGGGGCGAGACCCTGGGCGCGGAGCTGTTGGACTGGGGGCGACGGACCTTTGGCCTGACCATCAACGAGTTCTACGGCCAGACCGAGTGCAACATGGTCATCTCCTCCTGTGCTGCCCTCATGCCTGCCAAGCCCGGGGTCATGGGCCGTCCGGTCCCCGGGCACCGGGTCGCGGTCCTGGGGGAGGCCGGCGAGCCCCTGCCCCCAGGCCAGGTGGGCCAGATCGCGGTCCGCGGCCCGGATCCGGTCATGTTCCTGGAATACTGGGACAACCCCCAGGCCACAGCGGACAAGTACCTGGGCGACTGGCTGCTCACCGGCGACATGGGCATCCTGGACGAGGAGGGGTACATCCGCTTCGTGGGGCGGAACGACGACGTGATCATCAGCGGGGGGTATCGGATCGGCCCGGGGGAGATCGAGGACTGCCTCATGGGGCATCCGGCGGTGAAGCTGGCCGCGGCAGTGGGGGTGCCCGATCCCCTTCGGGGGCAGGCGGTGAAGGCCTTCCTGGTGTTGCAGGAGGGATGGGCGCCCGGGCCGGAGCTGGTCCAGGAGATCCAGGCATACGTGAAGGTCCGGCTGGCGGCCCACGAGTATCCCCGCCAGATCGCGTTCGTGGACACCCTGCCCATGACGGCCACGGGCAAGATCATGCGTCGGAAGCTGCGGGAACAGGGATGAGGTCAGGACATGGGCCTCGGCTTCGTCCAGACCCGGACGGGGTGGAGGGCCTTCGGGAGGGTGGACGAATGCACGGCCATGGCCCCCGCAGGAGGGCGGTGGGCTCCACGTCGGCCGGAAGGCCTGCCATGGGCACCCGTCTGATCCTGGTCCGGCATGGGGAGACCGAGGCCAATGTGCGCAAGGTGTGGCACGGCCACCTGGACGCGCCCCTGACCCCTCGGGGCCGGCTTCAGGTGGAGGCCACGGCCCGTCGTCTCGCGTCCATGCACCGGGAGCATCCCATCCATGCGATCTACGTCTCGCCTCTGCCCCGGGCTCGGAGGACGGCTGAGGCCATTGCCCGGGCCATCGGGCGGGCACCCACGGTGGAGCCTGGGCTGCGGGAGATGAGCATCGGCGACTGGGAGGGGCTCTCCTTCCAGGAGCTGCAGCAGCGAAAGCGCCTCTGGGAGCGTTGGGCCCGGGATCCCCATTTCGCCCCGCCCAACGGCGAATCGCCGGTGGCCTTCAGCCGTCGGGTCCGTCGGACCATGGAGGGTCTGGCCCGTCGGCATCCGGGCCAGACCCTGGTGGTGGTCACCCATGGCGGGGTGATCAGCAATGTGTTGGCCCAGTGGTTTGGGGAAGGTCCCCAGGATTGGGTGCGTTTCGATGCGCCCAACTGCGCCATCTCCGTGGTGGAGTGGGACGGCGAAGGCTGGCACCCGGTCCGGCTCAACGACGTGGACCACCTGCCTCGAGAGACGCGAACCCCCCGTCCGGCCACGGAGATCTTCGACGATCCGCCTTCTACGCCTCCTGGATCCTCTCGATGACGGTGGCCGTGGCCTGGCCGTGGCCGATGCACATGGTCTGCAGGCCGTAGCGGCCGTTCCGTCGTTCCAGTTCGTGGAGCAGCTTGGTCATCAGGATGGCGCCGGTGGCCCCCAGGGGGTGGCCATGGGCGATGGCCCCTCCGTTGGGGTTCACCCGTTCCATGGGGGGCTCCAGTTCCTGGGCCCAGGCCAGGACCACCGAGGCGAAGGCCTCGTTGATCTCGATGACGTCCATCTGGTCGAGGCTGAGGCCGGCCTGTTGCAAGGCCCTCTCGGTGGCGGGGATGGGGCCGGTGAGCATGAGCTCGGGGTCGCTGCCCACCACCACCCGGCTCAGGAAGCGGGCCCGGGGACGGAGCCCCAGGGCCCGGGCCTTTTCCCGGTCCATGATCAGGACGGCCGCGGCCCCGTCGCTGATCTGGCTGGCGTTTCCCGCGGTGATCACGCCGTCCTCCTGGAAGGCCGGGGGCAGGGCGGCCATCCGGGCCCGGTCCGGCTGGAAGCGGATCCCCTCGTCGTGGTCCAACACCCCCTCGGCACCGTTGGCCGGCAGGGGGATGGGCAGGATCTGGCTGCGGAAGTGGCCGGCCCGGGTGGCCGCGGCGGCTCGGATGTGGCTCTGGTAGGCGTATGCGTCCAGGGCCTCTCGGCTGAGCCCCCAGCGCTGGGCCACCAGCTCCGCGGCGATCCCCTGGTGGAGGAGGCGACAGGGGGGGTCCGGGGGGAAACGGCTGGGGAAGTCGGAGCCCATGGGGACCCGGCTCATGCTCTCCACCCCGGCGGCGATCACGATCGCCATGTCGCCCGCGGCCACGGCCTGGCAGGCGAAGTGGATGGCCTGTTGGCTGGAGCCGCACATGCGGTTCAGGCTCACCCCGGGGACCGTCACCGGGAAGCCTGCGTAGAGGGCTGCCAGGCGGGCGATGTTGGCCCCCTGTTCGTCCACCTGGGTGACGCACCCCATGACCACATCGTCCACCTGGGCCGGGTCCAGCCCTGCTCGCTCCACCACGGCCCGCAACACCAGGGCCGCCAGCCGGATGGGCTCCAGGTGGCGGAGGCTTCCCTGCTTCTTGCCGATGGGGGTGCGCACGGCCTCCACGATCACGGGCTCGGGCATGGCTGTCTCCTCGCGCATTTCGTGCAAAAAATCTCAAATTGGGGGTTGAAACCCGGTTCGGGGCGTGGTATAATGGGTCGAATGCGAAAGAGGATGTCCGGGCTCTTTCGCAATTTTTCTTTTTGGCGGCCTGTAGGCCGCCCCAGGCCTTGGCATCTTTCGTGGGTGGGGCGGGGATGGGCGTGTTTCACGTGAAACATCGCCGGGCCCGGCCCCACGGGATGCGCTTCACTGGGAAGTTCGGGGGCAGGTTCCTTGACCACCCGTGCCGCGGGCCCTCCCACGCCGGAGATCCCGGTGATGGACTACGAGGGCAGCCCATATCGCCAGGCGTTCTGGGGAGCCCCGGATCGCCGCTACGAGGACGCCGCGGAGCGCATGGCCCTCCGGGCCCTGCTTCCGCCCCGGGGCCATCGGCTGGCGGAGATCGGCGCCGGGTTCGGCCGCCTGGCCGGGCTCTACCGGGGCTACCGCCGGGTGATCCTGGTGGACTACAGCCGGAGCCTGCTCCGGGATGCGGTGGCCACCTGGGGGGCGGATCCTCGGTTCCTCTTCGTGGCCGGGAACGTCTACCGGCTTCCTCTGGCCACCGGGGTGGTGGACACCCTGGTCATGGTGCGGGTGATGCATCACCTGGTCCGGGTGTCGGCGGCCCTGGCCCAGCTCCACCGGGTGCTGCACCGGGAGAGCGTGGCCGTGATGGAGTACGCGAACAAGCGCCATCTGAAGGCCATTGCCCGGTGGCTCGCAGGGCGCCAGTCCTGGTCTCCATTTGTACACGAGCCGGTGGAATTCGTCAAGCTCAACTTCGACTTCCACCCGGCGTGGATGGATCGGCAGTGGGCCATGGCCGGCTTCCGGGTGGAGCGGCAGCTGGCCGTCTCCCACTTCCGGGTGCCCTGGCTGAAGCGCCGGGTGCCCCCAGGGCTCCTGGCCCGCCTGGAGCGTCCCCTGATGGCCCTGGGGGGGCGGGTTCCCCTGGCGCCCAGCGTGATGGCCCGGCTGCGCCCGGTCACCATGGAGGAGCCCCGCCTGGGCCCGGGGGCCGAGCTGCCGGTGGAGCGGCTCCTGCGCTGTCCGGCCTGTGGTGGGGAGGCCCTCCAGCGGCCCGAGGCCACTCGGCTGGCCTGCCCCACCTGCGGTCGGGCCTACCGCCAGGTGGACGGGATCTGGGATCTCAAGGAGCCGGTGGCCTGACCCAGGAACCCCCGCATCCGTCCGGGCGTCCTATTCCAGGCGCTCGCGAGGAGGCCGGGGCCATCCCGGCGAAGGATGGCTGTGGAGGAAACCGGGGGCCGAGCCGTGCCCCCGTTGGATGGATTTCAGGGCGAGGAGAAGGAGACGATGAGCGAGAAGGAGCGGACCATCGCACCTGCCGAGGAGACGATGGAGCGGATCCCCCAGGAACCCCAGAGCCCGGAGGAGGTGATGGAGTACCTGCTGAACCTGGGGCGCTCCAAGGGCTTTGTCAGCTACGACGACGTCCTGCAGGTGATGCCCGAGATCGAGAACAACATCGATCTCCTGGAGGACATCCTGGCCGCCCTGTTCGACCAGGGCATCGGCGTGGGCCAGTCCCGGGAGGAGGTGGACGGCGACACCGGCGAGACGGTGGAGACCATGGAGGAGGACGATTTCGACCTGAGCAACATCGAGATCGACGACTCCATCAGCCTCTACCTGAAGGAGATCGGCCGGGTTCCCCTGCTCACCGCGGAGGAGGAGGTGGAGCTGGCCAAGCGGATGGAGGCCGGCCGGGAGGCCCGCCAGAAGCTGGCCGAGGGCGTGGACGACTGGGAGGAACGCGAACGGCTGCTCTGGCTGGTCCGGGACGGCCAGGCCGCCCAGGAGCACCTGATCAAGGCCAACAGCCGACTGGTGGTCAGCGTGGCCAAGAAGTACGTGGGCCGGGGGGTCCCCTTCCTGGACCTGATCCAGGAGGGCAACATCGGCCTGATCCGGGCGGTGAAGAAGTTCGACTATCGTCGAGGGTACAAGTTCAGCACCTACGCCACCTGGTGGATCCGCCAGGCCGTCACCCGGGCCATCGCGGACCAGGGCCGCACCATCCGGGTGCCGGTGCACATGTACGAACAGATCAACCGGCTGACCCGCACCAGCCGCCAGCTGGTCCAGGAGCTGGGCCGAGACCCCACCACCGAGGAGATCGCGGCGGAGATGGGCGTCACCCCCAAGAAGGTGGAGCACATCATGCGGGTGAGCCAGCGGCCCCTGAGCCTGGAGATGCCGGTGGGCGAGGAGGAGGACAGCTACCTGGGCGACTTCATCGAGGACGAGGACGCCACCAGCCCCCAGGAGGCGGCCGGGCAGCAGATGCTCCGGGAGGTCATCGACGAGATCTTCCAGACCCTGACCCCCCGGGAGGTGCGGATCCTGAAGCTCCGCTTCGGCCTGGTGGACGGCTACTGCTATACCCTGGAGGAGGTGGGCAAGAAGTTCGGCGTCACCCGGGAGCGGATCCGGCAGATCGAGGCCCAGGCCCTGAGCCGTCTCCGCCACCCCAGCCGCAGCCGCAAGCTCCGGGACTACCTGCAGGAGTGACGGCCCTGCCCTCTCCGCCCACGGTGCACGCAAGGGGGGCATCCCGACGCCGGGATGCCCCCTTCTCCATTTCTCAATGCAATTTCTCAGTGGGTCGTCCCCCGGGATCGCCCCTCGATGGCCTGGGGGGCCGCGTTCAGCGGCTGTCGCCTTCCCCCCGGATCACCCCGCGCTCCAGCCGATCGAAGAGCTTCCGCAGGTTGTGGGCCGCCACCTCCTGGAGGGAGAGGTCCAGCTCGGTGCAGAGCTGGGCCAGGTACCAGAGCACGTCCCCCAGTTCCCCTTTCAGGGCCTCCCGGTCCTCCGGCCCGATCCGCCCGCCTTTGTCCCGGAAGATCTTCTTGACCTTGCCCGCCACCTCCCCGGCCTCGTTGACCAGCCCCAGGGTCGGGTAGACCACAGGGTGATCCGTGTGCACCCGGTGCCAGGTCCGCCGGGAGAGACGTTGGTAGGTGTCCAGGTCCAGGTCCGGGGGGATGGGGGCCGAACCCTTGGATGCCGCCATGGGGGCTCCTCCTACACGTCCAGGTTGCGGACCTCGTGGGCGTGGGTCTGGATGAAACGCCGGCGGGGGGGCACCGCGCTCCCCATGAGCATGTCGAAGACCCGGTCGGCCTCCGCGGCGTCCTCCACCGTGACCTGGAGCAGGGTTCGGTTCTCGGGGTTCAGGGTGGTCTCCCAGAGCTGCTCGGGGTTCATCTCGCCCAGGCCCTTGTAGCGCTGTTCGATCTTCACGTTCTCCTCGCCCACCTCGGCCCGGAGCTGGGCCAGGGCCGTGTCGTTGTAGACGTACTGGGTCTCCCGGCGCACCTTGCCGTTCTCCCGTCGGGTCACCTGGACCCGGTACAGGGGGGGCTGGGCGATGTAGAGATGCCCCTTCTCGATGAGGGGTTCCATGTAGCGGAAGAAGAGGGTGAGCAGGAGCGTGCGGATGTGTGCGCCGTCCACGTCCGCGTCGGTCATGATCACCACCCGATGGTAGCGGAGGTTCTCCAGGTTGAACTCGTCCCCTACGCCGGTGCCCAGGGCCGTGATGAGGGCCTGGATCTCCTTGTTGCTCAGGGCCCGGTCCATGCTGGTCTTCTCCACGTTCAGGATCTTGCCCCGCAGGGGCAACACCGCCTGGAAGCGCCGATCCCGTCCCTGTTTGGCCGACCCGCCGGCGCTGTCGCCCTCCACGATGTAGATCTCCGACTCCCGAGGATCCCGGCTGGAGCAGTCCGCGAGCTTGCCGGGCAAGGTCATGCTCTCCAGGGCGCTCTTGCGGATCACCAGCTCCCGGGCCCGACGGGCGGCCTCCCGGGCTCGGTACGCGGTCTGGCACTTCTCGACGATCCGCCGGGCCTCCCGGGGGTGCTCCTCCATCCACTGGGCCATGGCCTCTGCCACGGCCTGCTCCACGTGGTAGCGGACCTCGTTGTTCAGCAGTTTCAGCTTGTTCTGCCCCTCGAACTGGGGCTCCAGCACCTTCACGCTGATGATGGCGGTCATGCCCTGCCGGGTGTCGTCGCCGCTGAAGTTGGGGTCGTTCTCCTTCAGGAAGCCCTGCTTCCGGGCGTAGTCGTTGATCTGGCGGGTGACCGCCGCGCGCAGGCCGGTCAGGTGGGTGCCGCCATCCGGCGTGTTGATGGTGTTGGCAAAGGCGTGGACCGATTCGTTGAAGCCGTCGGTGTACTGGATGGCTGCCTCCACCTGGGTGCTCTCCACCTCGGCATCCACGTAGATGGGGTCGTGGAGAACCGTGCGGTTCCGGTTCAGGTAGCGGACAAAGGTCTTGACCCCCCCCTCGAAGTAGAAGTTGGCCTCCCGAGGCGGATCCACCCGCTCGTCCACGAAGGTGATGGTGACCCCTCGGGTGAGGAAGGCCATCTCCCGGAACCGGGTGGCCAGAGTGTGCCAGTCGTAGCTGAGGACCTGGAAGATCGCCGGATCCCGGAGAAAGGTCTGGATGGTGCCTGTGTCCTCGGGATCCGTCTCGCCGATGACCTCCAGTTCCGTGACGGGTTGACCCCGCTCGAAACGTTGGCGGTAGATCCGACCATGGCGCTTGACCACGGTCTCCATCCACACGCTCAGTGCGTTCACCGCGCTGACGCCCACGCCATGGAGGCCGCCGGAGACCTTGTAGCCCCCGCCGCCGAACTTGCCCCCCGCATGGAGACGGGTCATCACCACCGTCACCGCGGGCAGGCCGGTCTGGGGCTGGATGCCCACCGGGATGCCCGCGCCGTTGTCCTCCACGGTGACGCTCTCGTCCGGGTGGATGGTGATCCGGATCCGGTCACAGCGCCCCTGCATGGCCTCGTCGATGGCGTTGTCCACCACCTCGTAGACCATGTGATGCAGGGCCTTCGCGTCCGTGCCACCGATGTACATCCCGGGCCGGCGGCGGACGGCCTCCAGCCCCTCCAGGACCTGGATCTGCTCCGCCTCGTACTGAAAGTCCGTCTGTTTCCGCTTCTCGCTCATCCACTCCTCCGGGGGATCCACGGGTTGGGTGGGGTGGGCCTCGCCGGATCCCGCCCCGCGCGCTGGGAAGACCGGCCGGGGTTCAGCCCGTCGACGAGGACCTCTCCTCCTTCAGGCGCAGAATGCGGGTTCGATAGAAGACCAACAGGGCCATGGCGAGCCCGGTGCCGATGAACGCGTTGATCAGGGCCGCGATCACGGTGCCGGCCACGCCCGTGGTGGCCACCCGCACCAGCAACACCCCAATGCCCTGGGTGATGATGTAGCTCAGGCCGATGAAGGCCAGGGTGGCCCAGAAATAGCGGCCCACCAGGAGCACGCTCCGGGTGATGGCCTCCCGCACCCGGAGATCGTCCAACACCAGGCCCGCGGTGACGAAGTAGAGGTAGATGAAGGCCACCATCACCAGCCCGCTGGCCACCAGCAGGGCCCCGGAGGCCAGGATCGGGCTGATCAGCCCCAGGATGGAGACCCCCACGAGCACGGGGATGTAGGCCGCCAGAAGGGCCAACGCGATGGCCACCACCAGGCGGAGGGTCCGCAGCCACTGGCGCCAGGCAGCGGCCAGAAGCCTCCCCAGGGAGAGGGGTTTCTGGCCCTGGCCCAGGGGCAGGGCATGGGCCAGCAGGTTCATGTAGACCACCCCCAGGAAGAGCCCTGCCACCGTGAAACCCAGGGCCGTGAGGCCTGCTGTGGAGAAGGAACGGATCTCCACGGTGGGGTGCCCCTGTTTCAGCTCGGGGATGGAGGCCACCAGGCTGGGTACGTGGTACAGGCTGGCATTGATCAGCAGGGTGGCCAGGTTCACCGTGCGCCCCAGGACGGCCAACATCTCCTCCATCTGGGTGGCCATCTGGGCCAGGGTGCTGTCCACCCCGGGGCCGGTATCCATCTGGGCGTAGAGGGCGGCCACCTGGCGGGTCAACGGCTCGATGCTGAGCCGGGGCAGAAACCAGAGCACCATGTCCAGGAGAAGGGGCCAGACCAGCAGTTCCAGGTGGCGGGTGACGAAGCGATATCCCGCGGACAGGCTGTCGATCACTCCCAATGGTGTCCCTCGTTCCATCACACAGCACTCGATCCGGGTGCTTGGCTTCCACGTGGTCGAACCTCCATAGTATACCACAGAAGCCCTGGACATCGAACTTTTGATCTATCTGCCAAACGACCCAGTTTTGACATCTCTCCAGGGGAGTGATACACTTTTCGCAGGAGATCGGGGCTCCCATTCCCTGGATGCGAAGCCGAGTGACCGCCATGTTCGCCGTTCCCTGCACCCGTGGCCCGAGGCGCCGCCGTATCCTGTGACCAGGCATCCCGTCTGGACCTTTGCGCGTGGGTACGGTGTACGGCCTCCACCCTGGGAACGGCGCTTCCGCAAAGCTCTCCAGACGGAGAGCTTTTTTCGTGCCCCCAGGCCCAGCCCGCCGGGGCGGCCCTTCCACACCAGGACCTGGATCCATGTCGTCACGTTACCGAGCCGGCATCGTCGGCGCCAGCGGATACACGGGACTCGAGCTGGTCAAACTGATCCACCGCCACCCCCATCTGGAGCTCGGCTGGCTGACCGGTGAACGCACCGCAGGGCAGACCCTCAGCCAGGTCCACCCAGGGCCCTGGGACCTGCCCCTGATCCCGCTGGAGGAGGCCTATGCCCGGGCAGGCCAGGTGGACGCGGTCTTCCTCTGCCTGCCCCACGGGGCCTCCATGGCGGCGGTGCAGCGCTTCCACCGGGCCGGGCTTCTGGTCATCGACCTGAGCGCGGACTTCCGCCTGCCCGATCCGGCCCTCTACACCCGCTGGTACGGGGTCCAGCACACCGCGCCGGAACTCCTGGCCCAGGCCCGCTACGGCCTGTGTGAGCTCTTCCGGGAGACCCTTCGGGGGAGTCGGCTCATCGCGGTGCCGGGCTGTTACCCTACCAGCGTGAACCTGGGCCTCTATCCCCTGGCCCGGGCAGGGTGGCTGGGCGATCCGGTCATCGTGGACGCGAAGAGCGGCATCAGTGGGGCCGGGCGCAAGGTCCAGCTCCGGTACCACTTCGTGGAGGCCAACGAGAACATCGCCCCCTACAGCCCAGGGCGCCGCCACCGCCACATCGCGGAGATGGAACTGGTGCTCAACCGGGCCAATGGCCCGGTGGAACGACGGTTCCTGTTCACGCCCCACCTGCTGCCGGTGAGCCGGGGCATCCTGAGCACCATGTACGTCCGGGTGCCCCCGGACGTGGACGAGTCCGCCATCTGGGCCCTCTATCGAGAGCGCTACGCGGGCGAGCCCTTCATCCACCTGTTGCCGCCGGGCCAGCTCCCGTCCCTGGCCCACACGGTCCACACGAACCGCTGTGCCATCGGCCTGATCCCCGTGGACCCGGGCCCTGCCCCAGGGACCGAGTACGTGGTGGCCGCCAGCATCGACAACCTGCTCAAGGGCGCCAGCGGCCAGGCCATCCAGTGCTTCAACATCGCAGTGGGCCTGGACGAGACGGCCGGGCTGCTCTGACCTGGACCGAACCGAACCATGGGCGACGACCGCATCCAACCCGCCGAGCCCCCCCAGGAGGAGGGCGCCCCGGAGCCGAGCTACGTGGTGGTCCTGAAGGTGGGGGGCAACGAGCTGGACGACGAGGCCTTCCTCTACGGCCTGGCCACCACGGTGCGCCACCTTCAGGAGGAGGGCCGCCATCCCGTGATCGTCCACGGAGGGGGCAAGGCCATTGCCCATCTCCAACAGCGCCTGGGCATGGAGCCGGAGTTCCTGGAGGGCCTGCGGGTGACCACGGACGAGGGGATGGACGTGGTGGAGATGGTCCTCAGCGGGCTCATGAACAAGCGCATCGTCCGAGCCCTGGTGGACCAGGGCATCCGGGCTGCGGGGATCAGCGGCGTGGACGGGGGGACCATCTACGTGGAGCGCATGTGGCACCCCCTGGGCGACCTGGGCCGGGTGGGGGAGATCCAGGACGTGGATCCCTATCTGATCCAGGCCCTGTTGGGCGCGGCCATCGTGCCGGTCATCAGCCCGGTGAGCTTCGGCGCCTACGACGCGCGGAGCTACAACGTGAACGCGGACCACGCGGCCGCGGCCATCGCGGCCAGGCTGGGGGCGGTGAAGCTCATCTTCGTGAGCAACGTGCCCGGTGTCCTCATCGCGGGCCGGGTGGTGCGGGCCATCACCGCGGACCAGGCCGAGGCCTGGATCCGGGAGGGGAGCATCTACGGGGGCATGGTCCCCAAGGTGCGCAGCGCGGTGGAGGCCGTCCGTCGGGGGGTCATCCAGGCGGTCATCACCAACCTGGCCGGTGTCCAGGAGGATACCGGGACCGGGATCATCGCCGGCTAGCCCCGCCCCCCAGCCCTGTGTCCATGTCGATCTGCGGTTCCACCCACAAGGAGAGAAGGCCGTGACGACCACCTCCACCCATGCCCAGGAAGTCGTGCAGATGGAGCGGGAGTATGTGCTGGGCGTCTACACCCGCCCGCCCTTCGTGCTGGTCCGCGGGGAGGGGTGTACCCTCTACGACAGCCAGGGCCAGGCCTACCTGGACTGCGTCGCGGGCATCGCGGTGAACGTCCTGGGCTACAACGACCCAGGGATCCGCCAGGCCATGGCCGAGGCCGCGGCCACGGGCCTCCTCCACGTGAGCAACCTCTACCACACAGAGCCCCATGCCCGGCTGGCCAAGCTTCTCTGCGAGACCAGCTTCGCGGACAAGGTCCACTTCAGCCTGACCGGCGCGGATGCCAACGAGGGGGCGTTCAAGTTCGCCCGCCGCTATGCCCGGGAAAGGGGCCATCCGGACAAGTACGAGATCCTGGCCTTCCACGGCGCGTTCCACGGTCGGCTCTTCGGCTCCTTGGCCGCGACGCCCCGGGAGCAGTACCAGGCCCCCTTCCGCCCCCTCATGCCCGGCGTCCGTTTCGCGGCCTTCAACGACCTGGCGAGCGCCCAGGCCGCCATGGACTCTCGGGTGTGTGCCATCATCGTGGAGCCCATCCAGGGCGAGGGGGGCATCCATCCGGCCACCCAGGAGTTCCTGCAGGGGCTGCGGGAGCTGGCCGACGCCCACGACGCGCTGCTCATCTTCGACGAGGTCCAGTGTGGCCTGGGGCGGACGGGCCACCTCTGGGCCTACCAGGGCTATGGCGTGGAGCCGGATATCCTCACCGCGGCGAAGCCGTTGGCCGGCGGTCTGCCCATGGGCGCCATCCTGATGAGGCAGAAGGTCGCGGACGCCATCCACCCCGGCGACCACGCCAGCACCTTCGCGGGGAACCCCTTCACCGCCCATGTGGCCCACCACGTGGTGGGGCGGGTGGCCCAGCCCGAGTTTCTGGCCCAGGTTCGGGCCAAGGGACAATACCTGGTGGAGCGACTCCAGGAGATCAACAGCCCCCACATCCGGGAGATCCGGGGCCAGGGGCTCATGGTGGGGGTGGAGCTGGACGTGGAGGCCGGCCCCGTGGTGGAGCGGGGATACGAGCATGGCCTGCTCCTGGTGAGCGCGGGGCCCAATGTGGTCCGCTTTGTGCCGCCCCTGGTCATCCAACAGGAGGAGCTGGCCCGGGCCGTGGAGATCCTGGAGGCCATCCTGGCAGCGCTCTAGACGCCGGCGTCCGGGAACCTTCCTCCCCGACAGGGCGGTGGTTCGTGGCCCGGGCCCGCCCCGGGTCTCTGCCGCGGACCGCCCTGGAACGTCTTCTGGGCCCCAAGGGACAGAGGCCCAGCGAACCGATGCCGAGGAGGCAGCCTATGCCCACAGCGCGTGAGATCTTCCAGCACATGCCCGACCGCTTCCGGCCGGAGAAGGCCGGCGACCTGAAGGCCGTGGTCCAGTTCGATCTCTCCGGCGAGGGGGGCGGCCAATGGGTGGTCACCATCCAGGAGGGGACCCTGGAGGTCCAGGAGGGACGGGTCGACAACCCCACCACCACCATCCGGATGGCCGCGGACGACTACGTGGCCCTCACCCAGGGCAAGCTGAACCCCGTCACCGCGGCCATGACGGGGAAGATCCGGGTGGAGGGCAACATGGGCGTGGCCCTGCGGATGCAGACCCTGTTCGGATAGCCCCTCGCGATCCGGCCGGAGGCCTCGTCCTCGGTCGCGCGCCCCGGGTTCCAGGCGCCATGACAGCCCCTTCTCCCGTCCACATCCGCCCCGCCCGCCCCGAGGATGTCTCGGCCATGGCCGAGCTGGTCAACACCTTCGCGGCCCAGGACCTGATGCTCCCTCGGAGCCCGGAGAGCATCCAGGCCTCTCTGGCGAACTGGCTGGTGGCCGAGGGGAGGGGAGGCGCCGGGACCGGGGCTCCGGCCTTCCTGGGCTGTGGTTCCCTGGTCGCGCTGACCGAGGAGCTGGCCGAGATCCGCTCCCTGGCCGTCCATCCCCGGGGCCAGGGGCGGGGGGTGGGCAGCCAGATCGTGCGCGCGTTGGTGGACCTGGCCCGGCAGCGGGGGTTTCGGCAGGTCTGCGCGTTGACCCTCCAGGAGGGCTTCTTCGAGCGGCTGGGCTTCTCGGTAGTGGACCGGTGGAGCGTGAGTCCCAAGCTGTGGCAGGAGTGTATCTACTGCCCCAAGTTCCACCGCTGCGACGAGGTGGCGGTGCTCCTGAACCTGGACGGCCGCCCGGTGGAGGCCACCTTGGCCGATCCCACCCGGTCGGCGGCCTGGCAGCCGTTGTTGCGTTGGCAGGCCTGGCAGCCGCTGCGCCTGGCCTACCAGGAGCGGCCGCCCCGGGCCCACCGGGCCGCGAATTCCGAGGAGGGGGAGGCACAGGGCTCCGGGGGACCGGGAGGGGATGGGGGCGCCTAGCCCTGGGCTCCGGTTCTCCCCAGGACGGGGCCGGGGGTCGGGTCAGCCCGAGAGCAGGCCGAAGAAGATCTGGATCAGCGTCTCCAGTACCCGGCTGATCAGGTCCAGCCAGGCGTCGGCGTTGCCGGAACGAAACCCCTGCAGGGCCTCTGTCAGGTCCACCTGCCAGGAGGTCAGGCTGTACCCGTAGCCGAACAGGCCGCTCAGCAGGGCAGCCACCAGGGAGAGCCGCAGCAGGAGCCGGCGTCGGGCAGTGGGGGTGAGGGGCATCCTTCTCCTCCGGGATGGCGGCTCGGGTGGGGGAACGGCGGTCTGGCGGTCACCCAAGCAGGTGGACGTACTCCTGCAGGCGGCGTTGGTTGATCTTGATGTAGTCGTCGGGGATGATCTGCTCCATCTCCTCGGGCGTCAGGCGGATGCGCAGGATCTCCAGGGCGTCCTGGGGATCCTGGCCATAGGCGAGCTTCTTCTTGCCGTTCTTCATGGAGAAGAGGTACATGTAGTGGGGGTTGGAGAAGCTGCTCATGGCTTGCCTCCGGGTCAGGCCTTGACCAATGCCTGGGCGTAGAGCCCCTGATAGCCTCGACGTCTCTCCTCCTCTGTCAGCCCCTTGTTGATCTCGTCGTCGTACTTGCCGGCCAGCAGGTCCCGGTAGAACTGGTAGTCCACCCCCTTGACCTTCTCATCGTCGGGGTAGCGGTGGTAGTTGTCCTTGGACATGAGGCTCTTGCCCTCCGCGATGAGCTGGAAGCCCAGGGCAGAGCCGGGGTAGGGCGCGTAGTAGGAGATGGAAGGGAAGACCCGCTTCATCCGCTTGAGCATGCGCATGGTCTTGAACGCGTCCTCCGGGGTCTCTCCCGGGATGCCCAACATGATGTTGGACCAGAACTTGGGCGGTTCCTTGCCCTGGGCCTCCATCTCGTCGCCGATCCGGTTGAGGAGCTCGATCGCGAACAGGTTGTCCTCCTCGGTGCACTCCTTGTTGAGCAGCCGGAGGATCCGGTCGCTGCCCGATTCGAAGCCGATGGAGATCAGGTTCCAGTTGGTCTCCCGGATCAGGGCCTCGAAGAGATCGGGCCACTGGCGGACGGTGTCGGCCCGGGCGGCGGCCCAGTAGGGCCACAGCTTGTTGGCCCGACGGGGGTATTTCTCCAGCCACTCCTCCAGCCAGGAGGGGTTCTGGAAGAACATGGAGTCGTGGATCACCACGGAGCCCACCCCGTATCGATCGTCCAGGTAGTTCAGCTCGTCGATGACCATGTCCACCGGGCGTCGGCCCATCATGGGGATGTAGGAGGCCTCGTTGCAGAAGACGCACTGCCAAGGGCAGACCCGGCTGGTCAGGATGGTGGCCACGGGCGGGGGCCCCCAGCCGCATTCCGGTTCCAGGGGCCAGTGGAAGGTCCGGCGGAGTTTCCAGTGGGCCGGCTTGGGCCACAGCTCCCGGTCGATCATGGGCCATTCGGCCATGGAGCGGGCTCCCTTGCCCGGGAAGACCCGGGGGAAGGCCTGGGGATCCCGCACCAGGTCCACGATGATGTTCTCGCCTGGCCCCATGCAGATCCGGTCGAACTGGGGCACGGCCTCCATCTCGTCTGGGGCCACGGTGGCGTGCATCCCCCCGGTGAGCACCAGGCCCTGGGGGTTGATCTCCTTGAAGAGCTGGGCCGCCTTCAGGGCCACCGGATAGGTGTAGCTGCGGACGTTCATCAACATCATGCGGTAGCCGGGCAGTTTCCTGGCCAACTGCTCCCAGGAGGTGACGGCCCGGGTGGAGAGGATGTCCGTGTGGATGCCGTTCCGGTGGAGGATGGTGCGCAGCAGGCCCAGACCGTGGTCCTGCCATTGCTCGTGGGGCCCGCTGGGGTGGACCAGGTCGCCCAGGTCGCCCAGGTCCAGCCACAGGATGTCCGACGTGCGTCTGTGGCGTTGCCATGGAAACGAGAACTTCATGGTCTCTCCCCCTCGATGCGCGGTTCGTTCCCTAGCGCCGCACCACGTCCAGGGCCACCTTGGCCAGGGTGGGTGGGTGGAGCAGCATGTTGGCGTAGTTGGCGTTGGCCATGGGGCACGCGCACTCCCGGCGTCGGATGCTGTCCCGCAGGGCCTCCATGGCCTGGCTGCGCCAGATGGGCGTCAGGTCGTAGTCGTGTTCCCGCAGGTTGCCCACGGGCTCTGCGCGGATGCAACAGCTCCACAGGTCGCCGTTGGGCGCGATGTGGGCGCTGGCCCAGCCTGCGTAGCAGGGGATCACCTGGTCTCGCTCCCGGAGGACCCGTTTGGCCAGCTGGTAGTACTGGGCTCGGAAGGCCTGGGTGAAGCGGGCGATCCCTCGGGCCGGGGCCTGGCGGGCCTGGGCGCTCAGGAGGTCCGCGATGGGGTCGTAGTCCTCCGGTTCCGGGGTGATGCCCCAGCCCACCGTGTCCAGCTCGACCCGTTCCTCGGCCACTTCCGTGATGTAGCTGTCCGGCTCCAGGGCCAGGAGGGCCTGTTGGATCGCGGGGAAACGGTGTACGTTGAAGCGGCTGATCACCGTGTGGACGGTGAGGACCAGGTTCCGGTGGCGCTCCTGGAGGGCCTTGAGCCCCTGCCAGGTCTCCATGGCCCGGTCCCAGTTGCCCTCCACGCCCCGGATCCGGTCGTGTTCGGGGCCGATGCCGTCCAGGCTCAGGTTGATGCCGATGGTGGCCTTGGGGCATTGCCGGCACATGCGGTCCACCATCGCGAGGGTCCGTTCGGTGAGCATGCCGTTGGTGGGGACGGTGATGACCTGGGGGCGGCAGTGGCGGTAGGCCCGGATCACCAGTTCGTCCAGGTCCTTGCGCAGGAAGGGCTCGCCGCCGGTGAAGGTCAGGTAGAAGGGGGCCCGGCCCAGGCTGCGGAAGACCCGGTCCCACTCCTCCACGGTCATGTCGTCGTTGGGCTTGCGCCACACGTCGCAGGTGCGACAGCGGCTGTTGCATCGGAAGCTCACGCTGATGACCAGGGAGAAGGGTTTGACCTTGGGCCAGCCAAAGGTCCGGAAGGCCCAGTACAGCGGAAGCTTGGGCAGCAGGCCGAGCATGGGGCTACACCGCTACCGGGTCCTTCTGGGCGCTGACCGCGTCGGCGGTCTGGTCCTTGTGGCCGATGAAGAAGCGTTTCACCTGGGCCAGGGTGTTGGGCAGGTTCGTCCAGTTCTCCTTCATCAGGGCCTTCTCCAGCACCCGTCGGGGGCGGTAGAGGTAGAAGCGGCGATAGGCCTCCCGCCACTTCCGCACCACCAGCTCGGGGTCGTACTGGCCGTCGTGCATGGTGAAGCGGGCCTTCTGCTCGTGGATGGCGTAGTCGGTCCAGTTGTCCGCGAAGATCTCGCCCCCCTCCCGGATCATGTCGTACATGGCCGTGCCCGGGAAGGGTGCGGCCAGCATGAAGTTGGCCAGCTCTGGGTCCAGCTCCAGGGCCAACTGGATGGTCTTCTCCATGGTCTCCTCGGTGTCTCCGGGCATGCCGAAGATGAAGAAGCCCATGGTCTGGAGCCCTGCGGCCTTCGCGTTGCGGAAGGCCGCCCGCACCATCTCCACGGTCTGGCCCTTGCGGATCACGTCCCGCAGCATGCGGTCGTCGCCGTTCTCCACGCCGAAGCCCACCCGTTTGCAGCCTGCGGCCTTCATGAGCTGGAAGAGTTCCAGGTCTGTGTGGTTCACCTTCATGCCGTGGACGGTGACCCAGGGGACGGTGTTCAACCCCTCCTGGATGAGGCGGCGGCAGAGTTCCTTGGCCCGGGGCAGTTTCAGGTTCCAGATGTCGTCGGTGACGCCGATCTCCGTGGCGCCCAACCCCTTCACCAGCCAGCGCCATTCCTGGACCACGTTCTCCACCGAGCGGGCCCGCCAGGTGTCCCCGGTGACGGGCTTGGAGCAGAAGGTGCACTTGTAGGGGCATCCCCGGCTGGTGAGGATGGTGAAGCTCCGGGCGTTCGGGTCCAGGCCGTCGGTCAGGGGCTGCAGGTTCGTGTAGCGGTCGATCTGGAAGAGATCGTGGGCCGGGAAGGGCAGCGCGTCCAGGTCCGGGATCATGGGGCTCTCGGGGCTGGCCACGATCTCGTCCCCATGGCGGAAGTGGATGCCCGGGATGACCCCGGGCTCCCGGCCGGCCTCCAGCGCGGTGACCAGCTCCAGGAGGCTGTACTCGGCTTCCCCCTTGAAGACGTAGTCCACGAACCGGTCTCGGGGCGGCTCCAGGGATTCGAAGGGCATGATGGTCAGGTGGGGGCCGCCCAGCACGGTGACCAGGCCGCGTTTTTTGGCCAGCGCGGCCATCTCCCAGGCTTCCTGGATCAGGGGGGTGGTGGCGGTGATGCCGATGAGGCGATAGGGCCGGCCCTGTTCCTCGGCCAGGTCCAGGTAGTACTCCACGGGCACGTCCTCCACGGCCGCGTCGTAGATCCGAACCTGATGGCCGGCCTCCCGGAGGACCGCGGCCAGGTAGCCCAGGCCCAGGGGGATGTGTTTGCGGGCGCTCCAGACTTTGGCCTCTGGACTGGCCAGGATGATGCGCATCGATGCTCCTGACTCGGCGAACAGCGGATCGGTGGCTCGGGAGTACGTGGCTACAGAGTGAAAAGTGTAATGAGTAATGAGTTAATGAGCCATGAGCAAGAAGTGGGGCTCCGGGATGTACTTGAGCCTGCTTTCACTCCTTGCCCTTCTAGATCGCCCCTTCGGCCTCGATCTGCTTGCGCAGCCCGGTCTTCTCCTTGTGGGGGAAGAAGGTGCGCAGGGCGATGCGGACGTTTCGGGGCAGGTTCAGCCAGAAGTCCTTGGTCTTCACCCGCCGCCAGATGGGGCCGGGGCGCAGGTAGAACTGGCGATAGGCCTTGCGGTACATCTCCTCCACCAGCTCTGCGGTCATGTCGCCCAGCTCGTAGCGGGCCTTCTGGTCGAAGAAGACGTAGTCCTCCCAGTCGTTGATCAGGAAGCGGCCCTGGCGCTTCACGATCTCGTAGACCTTGGTGCCCGGGTAGGGGGTCATCATGGAGAAGTTGGCGATGAGCGGATCCAGCTCGATGGCGAAGTCGATGGTCCGCTGCATGGTCTCCCGGGTCTCGCCGGGGAGGCCGATGATGAAGAAGCCGATGGTCTCCAGGCCCACCTCCTTGGCGTTCTTGAAGGCCTGGCGGATGGTGTCCATGTCCACCTTTTTGTCGATGCTGAGCAGGATGTCCGGGTCTCCGGTCTCCACGCCGAAGGCCACCCGCTTCAGCCCGGCCTGTTTGAGCAGGGCCAGGAGCTCCTTGCTGGCCAGGTTGGCCCGGATGCCGTTGACGAAGATCCAGGGCACGTGGTTCAGCCGGTTCTCGATGAGCAGGTGGGCCAGCTGCTCCAGCCGCTTGACCCGGATGTTGGCGCTGTCGTCCAGGACGCCGATCTCCTCCGCGCCCAGGTCCACCACCAGGTGACGCCATTCCTCCAACACGTTCTCCGGGCTGCGGCTGCGCCACTTGATGGGCATGATGCTCTGGCTGCAGAAGGTGCATCGGTAGGGGCAGCCCCGGCTGGTGAGGATGCTGAAGCTCCGGGCGCCGTCCACGTGGTCGGTGGCCGGCTGCAGGTTGGTGTAGCGCTCCATCTTGAACAGGTGGTAGGCCGGCCAGGGAAGGCTGTCCAGGTCTGCGATGGGGGGCCGGTCCATGTTGTGGTGGACCTGGCCATCGCTGGTCTTGTAGGTCAGGCCCAGGCAGTCCTTGAAGACCTCGTTCTCCGGGTGCATCAGGGCCTGGGTGGAGAAGGTGGGCTGGTCCTTCAGGAAGGCCTCCACCCGGTTGCTGATGTCGATCCAGACGTCCTCGCCCTCGCCCCGCACCACCATGTCCACATAGGGTTTCTCCACGCTCTCCTCGGGGAGGACGGAGACATGGGGGCCCCCCAGGACGATGGGCACGTCGTGGACCTCTTTGATGGCCCGGGCCGTGCGCCAGGCCTGTTTCACCTGGGGGGTGTTCGCGGTGATGCCCACCAGGTGGGGCCGGAACTCCTGGATGAAGTCCTGGATGGGGCGGTCCTCCACGTCGCAGTCGAAGATGACCACCTCATCCCCCCGCCGTTCGCTCACCGCGGCCAGGTAGGCCAGGCCCAGGTGGGGTGTGGTGCGGGTATCGATGGGCAGCCGAAAGCGGGGATTGATCAGGACCACGCGCACGGTTCTCTCCTCCCTCGGTAGTGTCCCACGGTCGGACACGGGCAGGTCCGGCACGACCTCCGGAGTCGCCCCAAGGTCGTGGAATTCAGTGTAGCACGAAACCGGGCCAGGTGCCAAAAATTATTCTAGCCGACTTCATAAAAAACAGTCGGACCGTTTCCCCACGCCTGGGATACGTCCGAGTCCCTCGGCTCTCAGTAGGTGCCCACCGAGGGGTCCACCTCCTGGGCGTAGGCGTCGATGCCCCCAGCCATGCTGAACACCCGGGTCCAGCCCTGCTGGCGCAGCCAGGCGGTCACCTGGGCGCTGCGGAGCCCGTGGTGGCACATGACCACGATCTCCCGGTCTCGGTCTGCCTGCACCTCCTGGGGGAGCGCGTCGGTGAGCCGGGCGGCCAGCTCGCTCAGGGGAACGAGCTGGAAGGTCCCCTGGGGCAGGCTGGCATGGGCCAGCTCGTGGGGTTCCCGGACGTCCAGGAGGATGAAGTTGTCGCCTCGGTCCAGCTTCTCCGCCACCTCTTTGGGGGAGATCTCCGGCGCGTTGTAGGGATTGGGCATGGTCCACCTTGTACAGTCCACCTTGTGGCATGGGTGGGGCCAGCGAGAGATCTCCTACGCGAACTCGCTGTCCACAATGGGCCGTCGTCCGGCATAGCCGGCATCCAGGGGATGCCAGTAGCGCAGATCGTCCTCTCCGTAGCGCCAACACAGGAACACGTCCTGCCCCTGTCGGCGCGCCAGGAAATCCACCAGGCCCAGGTCGATGTCCTTCACCAGGACGCCCATGGCCAGGATGGCCTTCACGTGGTGCTCCAGGCGGTGGAAGTGGTCCAGCAGGCGCCCCGCCGCGGGGTTGCCGCCGTTGAGGGCGGCCTTCTGGAGGGCGGGCCAGGCCTCTGGCCGCAGCTCCAGGATGGCTCGACGTTCGGCCTGGATGACCTCCATGTGTTGCTTGACCGTGGGCAGGGCGGCCCTGGCCTCGGCCAGGGTGAACCGTCGCGGCTGCACGCCTCCTCCTCCGGGTGCAGGGGAAGACTGCCGGGGGACCGGATAGGAAGAGGGCGAGGATGCCTTGGCACCCCCGCCCTGGGACCCCATCCGCCGTGGTGGGGTTCAGCAGCCGCAGGCCTGGCCTCCTCCGGCCGGGGCGCCCGCGTGGCTCTGGGCCGTGCGGAAGCTGCTGCCACAGCCACAGGTGCTCACCGCGTTGGGGTTCTCGATGTGGAAGCCGCCGCCCATCAGGTTGTCGATGTAGTCGATCACCGAGCCCTGGATGTAGAAGAGGCTGGTGGGATCCACCACGATCCGCAGGCCGTGCTGTTCCACCACCACGTCGGTCTCCTGGATCCGGTCGTCGAAGGTCATGCCGTACTGCATGCCTCCACAGCCGCCGCCCCGCACGAAGACCCGGAGCGCGTGGGTCTCCTTGACCCCTTTCTGCTCCATGATGGCGCTCAGCTTCTCCGCGGCCAGCTCGGTGAGCACGATAGCGGTCTGGTTGTCGGTCAGCGGGATATCCATGGGCCTATCTCCTCGGGTTCATGGGAAGCGCTGGGAAGTCACGGGTATCGATGAAGTCACTGGATCGACGAGATGAGAGCACGATGATGGATGCACGAGAGTGTGATATCGTGTATATTGCATGCCGGGATGGGCGCGGGCGGGATGGCCGGATTGGGCCCACGGAGGCCTTGCCGAGGGCTGGCCACAGGATCGGGGCGGTCGACGGCCCAGGGGCCCCACGTTTCCCGCTCACCCCCCGATCTGGTTCATGGCCCGCTCCGCCGCGATGACCCCCCGGGAGAGCTCGTGCCCCCAGGGTTTGCGGTACATGCCCGCCCGCATGAGCTCCCGGATCTCCTGGAAGGAGCCGCCGGCCCGCAGGGGGGTCAGCAGGTCCACCTCGTCGTCCCGCAGCAGACAGAGGCGGAGCTTGCCGTCGGCCGTGAGGCGCACCCGGCCACACCCCTGGCAGAAGGGCTCGGTGACGCTGTTGATGAAGCCCAGGGTCCCCCGAGCCCCTGGGATCCGAAACGGCCGGCTCGGGTCCTGGAAGTCGTAGCCTACCTCCTCCAGGGGGCCGAAGGCCGTCTCGATCCGGGCCCGGATCTCCGCGAAGGGCACCACACCGCTGGTCTGGAAGTCGGTGATGGCGCCGAAGGGCATCAGCTCGATGAAGCGGACCTCCCACTCCCGCTCCAGGGTGAGGCCGGCCAGGTCCACCACATCCTCCTCGTTGAAGCCCCGCACCACCACGCAGTTGACCTTCACCGGGCGCAGGCCCGCGTCCTCCGCGGCCTGGATGCCCCGGAGGACGTCCTCGATGTGGCCCCACCGGGTGATGCGGTGGAACTTCTCGGCGTCCAGGGTGTCCAGGCTGACGTTGACCCGCTGCAGGCCGGCCCGGGCCAGGGGCTCGGCCAGGCGGTCCAGGAGCAGGCCATTGGTGGTCATGGCCACCTCTCGGATGCCGGGGACCCCCGCGATGGCCGCCACCAGCTCCACCACCCCGGGGCGGATGGTGGGTTCGCCGCCGGTCAGCCGGATCTTCTCCACCCCTAGGCTGGCCGCGACCTGGACCAGGAAGAGGACCTCCGCGTCGCTCATCAGCTCGTGTCGGGGCCGGAAGGTCATGTGCTCCGGCATGCAGTAGACACAGCGGAGGTTGCAGGCATCCGTCAGGCTGATGCGCAGGTACCGGATGCGCCGGCCGTACTGGTCCAGGGTGGGTTCCACAGCCCAGGAGGCCGGGACAGGGGGCACGGTCACGGTCCCGAAACGGGAGCGATAGCGCCGCTCACCTGCCCGGTGGCCTGCCTCGGCCGGGGGCACCGCGGTCGAGGACGTCATGGGGCACGGCCTCCTATCCGTGGTGGGGTGGGCGACATCGCCTCCTCCGGCCGCTGGGCCTGCAGGCAGGTGGCTTCCCCCGGGGCACCGGCCTGGACCCGGTAGGCGCAGCAGAGTCCATCGTCCGCCAGCGAATCCACCCGTTCGCACTCCTGGCCGAGAAGGTTCGAGACCAGGGCCAGGTCCATGCAGCACAGCTCCCGGTGTTCCTGGGCCGCCTCTCCGTACGGGCAGTTGTAGGTGTACAGGATGTACTCCGGCCGATCGCTGCCGTTGGCCGCGGCGTTGCCCTCGCCGGGCCGGCCATGCCACTGGGCCATGTAGCCCCGGGCGCTGAGCAGTTCGGCCACGCAGTCCAGCCGTTGCTCCAGGGGGAGCTCCTCCATGGGCTGTCGACACTGGGCGGCCAGCTCCGCGGCCATCTCCCGGGCCAGCTCCTGGAACAGGCCCGCCAGCTGCTCCTCGCCCAGGCGTCGCTTGAGCTGGCGCAACAGCCCCCGGGCCAGGGCCCCGAAGTTGTCCGGGAAGAGGGTGCCTGCCTGCGCGGTCAGGGTGTACACCTGTTTGGGGCGGCCGACCCGCCCCTCCCGGCGTTCCGGCTCCGCGCGGATCAGGGCATCGGCCTGGAGCACATCCAGGTGGTAGCGGATGCTGACGGGCGCCATGTCCAGGGCGTCGGCCAGCTCCGCCACGGTGGCCTGCTGTCTCTGTTTCAGGAACTCGAGAATGCGCTGACGAACAGGGTGCACGGCCTTGTGTCCAGGGATGATGCGGGCCTTGCCCTTCCCCTCCGGCGAAGATCCACGCTGCCCCGAGGGGACACCTCCCCCACGATCCCGACGACCGGGGGACTACGGCTGATGGGCAGTATAGCACAGCCGGATGGGGGTGTCAATTATTATGAAAGTTTTGAGAATAATGGGGCGGGGAGGTCGGTGGAGCGGGGCGGAGAGGCACAGAGGGCCCGGAGCCGGCTCCGGGCCCTTCCCTGGCCTGCTGGGGCGGGGGAGTGTCCCCCTAGATGGTGGTGGCCTCCTCGCCGTCCGGCGTGCGGATGCGCTGGGGCAGACAGTAGCCCTGGCCCCGAACGGTGACGATGTAGCGGGGGTTGTCTGGGTCGGGCTCGATCTTGCTGCGCAGGCGCCGCATGTGGACCCACAGGGACTCCACGGTGCCCTGGCGCACGGGATCCCAGGCCTTGGCCAACAGGAAGCCCGGCGAGAGGACCCGGCCGCGGTTCGCGTAGAGGATGTGGAGCAGCCGGTTCTCCGTGGGGGTCAGGGTCACCTGTTTGCCGCCCACCACCGCGTACTGTTGGGCGAAGTTCACCTGCAGGTAGTCGTCGATGGTGTGCTCCGGATCCGCCTCCCCGGCCGCGGCCACCCGAAGCAAGACGCGGCGGATGCGGGCCAGGAGCTCCTCGAAGTCGAAGGGCTTGGTGATGTAGTCCTCGGCGAAGCGGCTGAGGCCCTCTACCTTGGTCTCTGTGTCCGAGAGGGCGGAGAGGAAGATGATGGGGATGTCCCCCATCCGCCGAAGCTCCTGGGCCACGGCGAACCCATCCATGCCCGGCATCATGATGTCCAGGAGCACCAGGTCCGGCAGGCCCTCCTTCTGGATGATCTCCAGGGCCTCTGTGCCACTGCCCGCGGTCAACACTTCGTAGCCCTGGCGTTGGAGCCGCAGGTTCAGCAGGAGCCGGGTGTCTGCGGCGTCGTCCACCACGAGGATACGAGGAGTTTCCTGAGGGGTCGGCGTGGTTGTACTCATGGCGTGACTCTCACTTTCTCCTGGGTTTGTGGGACTCCGAGCAACGGATGATGGCCTGGGGAGGGCGGGAGATCCCTCGAGCCTGCTCCAGGCGCCAGGGCACTCCGGCATTTACAGGCCCGTAATTGGGGAGACCGGATCCGCGGGGTGCCCAAGGCAATAAGGCCGTTATAGATCTTACGGTGCCCCATTATACACCATCTGCCTCCAGAACGCAAATCGGTGTTATCCTGCGGTTATGTGAAGTCTGGGGGCGGAAATCCCCCGCCGCGACGGGCAGAAGCGAAAGTTTTCGGCAAGGAAATTGGCGGACCCCGGTCCGTTTTGCAGGGGGGTGGCGGCCCTTGGGGAAAGTTAGCTGAAAAAATGTTTGGTATGCTTGATTGGCTGTGCTCTGACGTCGTCATTACAGAAAACGATTACAGGAAATTTGCAGATCGTCCAGTTTTGCGCGTTCCGGGCCGGGGTGGATTGCAGGGCCATCGGCAGCGGACCCTTGGTCGAGATGGGGGGCTCCTGCCCGCCGCTCGCGTGGGAGCAGCCTCTGGCGCTGCCGAGT
>JALSIX010000003.1 GCA_026989655.1 Caldilineaceae bacterium | reverse complement strand
ATCTCCACGGCGACGTTGGTGTTGGTGCCTGCGGAGACGGGGGCGTAGCCGATGACGGGGCCGATGCCGCCGTCCTTCTGGGTGTGGATGACGATCCAGCCGTCCTGAGCGGCCACCACCTGGGCGATGACGACCTTGCCGTCCTGGATCTCCTGGTCCATGACGGTGACGCTGGGGGAGATTTCCTGGGCCCTGGCGCCGGGGATCCACACCAGGGAAAGGGCAGCCACCAGGACGATGGCCCATACAACCGAGTGTTTCACTGTCATCGAGCTCTCTCCTTCTTTTGAGGGTGTTTGGATGTTGAAGGTGTTTGGAAACGGTGAGATGTAGCGGAACGACAGACGATGGTCATGGTCGGCATGGAACAACGGGCCACCGCTTCAGGTCGAAACCGCGACCCGTGTTCCATGCTGCGGCCTCCTCGTCCTTCACGCTCCCGGCCCTTCACTCTCCTGTCACGATGATGGTGCTCACCATGCCTGGGTGATAGCGACAGTAGTACTCGTACTCTCCGGGCTCGGTGAAAGTGTAGCGGAACTCGGCTCCCTGGGACAGGTTGCCCGAGTCGAAGGTGCCGTCGGAAGCGGTGACGGTATGGGGGGCGGCGTCCTGGTTGATCCAGATCACGGTGGTGCCGGGCTGGATCTGCAGCGGCGCGCCGAAGGAGAAGCGGCGGATGTCGATGACCACCTCCTCCTCTGCCTCTTCCATGGCCTCTTCCTCCGGGGATGGAAGGACCTGGAAGGCGGGGGCCAGGGGTTTGCCGTCGAGGACGACGGGGCCGTCGGGTCCGGGGAACTCGTAGGTGCCGGGTTCACCGGCGTCCACGTGGAGCATGGCGTAGAGGGTGTTGGATGCGGCCTCGGGGTCGATCTCCACGGCGACGTTGGTGTTGGTGCCTGCGGAGACAGGGGCGTAGCCGATGACGGGGCCGATGCCGCCGTCCTTCTGGGTGTGGACGACGATCCAGCCGTCCTGTGCGGCCACCACCTGGTCCACGGTCACCGTGCCGTCCACGATGGGCTGGTCCGAGACCTCTACCGCGGGCTCTAGGATGCCCAGAGCCCTATCGAGCCAGCGGTTGCCCGCGGCCACCAGGGCATCTCGGCCTTCCGCCGCGGCGCTTCGGAGGTCCGCGGTGTCCTCGTCGCTGGCCAGGGCCTTGGCCAGCCTGTTCAGGGTGTCGGCCAGCTCCTGGGCCTGGGAGGCCAATGCCTCGTCTGGCCAGTGGGTGGCCAAAAGTACCCGCCGCAACTGGGCCACGGCGGCGCCATCGTCCAGATCACCGACGGCCGCGAGGAAGAGGGTGTTGGCCACCTGGTAGGTGCTGGCCTGGACCCATGCTGCCTCCAGCGCAGCCACCTGGGCTTCCAGATCGGCCACCTGCTGCTGGAGCAGCTCCGTCCGGGTCATCTGGCCCGTGACCATGAAGGGGACCACCAGGGGTTTGTCCTCCACCATCACCGGCCCGTCCGGCCCCGGGAACTCGTAGGTGCCGGGCTCCCCCGCGTCCACGTGGAGCATGGCGTACAGCGTCTCCGTGGCCATTTCCACGTCGACGGTCACCACGATCCCCGCGTTCTCGCCCGCCATCACCGCCGCGGACCCGATGGGCGGACCCACACGGCCGTCTTTCTGTGCATGGATCACCATCCAGCCGTCCTGGGCGGCCACCACCCGGTCCACGGTCACCGTGCCGTCCACGATGGGCTGGTCCGAGACCTCCACGGTGGGGGTGGAAGCCCCTTCCTCCTGGGCAGCATCGTGGGAGCTGGCCTGGAGAGCCGTGGGGACGACGAAAAGTGCCAGGGCCAGGATCATCGGCCAGACGATCCACTTGCGAGGTTGCATCGCGGTTCCCTCCTTTCCTCTAAGGTGTCTGTGCCCTCCCTGGCGACAAGGGAGGGCGCCGAAGCCATGGAGATGGCCGTTGCTCTGGAAGGCGATGGTCGGTCGGGGGACACTGATCGGGACGCATGCGGTGGTCGTTTGGATCTATGAAATTCCCCGGGCCAGGGGGCCTGATCTCCCGGGCGGCTTTGGTGCCCCTCTGGGCCTCGGCTATAATGGAGGGCACATGGGGGGCGGTGCATCCCCAGCCTCCGTGGCTTCACCCAGAGAGGGATCCAGGTGTCCGGTCCATCCAAGCGGTGGGTGATCTATCCTCCGGCACCGGCGGCGTTCTTCGCCGCGGTCCCCGAACACCCTGTCCTCCTCCAGGTCCTCTACAACCGCGGCCTGCGGGATGGGGACAGCATCCGGGCCTATTTGGCGAGCGAGGACGCGGTCCAGGAGAACCCCTATCGCATGGTGGACATGGTACCGGCCGTGCAGCGGTTGGTCCGGGCCATCGAACGTGGCGAGCGGATCTGCGTCTACGGGGATTTCGACGCCGATGGGGTGACGGCCACGGCCCTGCTGGCCACCGCGCTGGAGGCCGCCGGGGCCCGGGTTCGAGCCTACATTCCGGATCGGATGGACGAGGGCTACGGCCTGCACCTGGAGGCCTTGGAGCGCCTGGCCCGGGACACGGACCTGTTGGTGACCGTGGACTGTGGGATCCGGAGCGTGGAGGAGGTGGCCGCGGCGGCGCGGATGGGGATGGACGTGATCGTCACCGATCACCACTCTGTAGGCCGGGAGCTGCCGCCGGCCCTGGCGGTGGTCAACCCCCGTCGGGCAGACGATCCCACGGGCTTTGAGCGCCTGGCTGGGGTGGGGGTGGCCTATCGGGTGGCCCAGGGGGTGTTGCGGGCCGTGGCCCACGAACGGTGGAGTCCTCTGGGTCGGGACCGGGCAGCGGAGCTGGAGCAGGAGCTGCTGGACCTGGTCGCCGTCGGCACCGTGGCCGATCTGATGCCCCTGCAACACGAGAACCGCTCCCTGGTGCGGCGGGGCCTCCAGGTCCTGCGCCAGGGACGACGGGTGGGCCTCTACGCGGTGATGGAGCATGCGGGGATCGTCCCGGCCACCGTGGATGCCGCCACCGTCAGCTACCGCATTGCCCCCCGGATCAACGCGGCAGGGCGTCTGCTCCACGCGGGCCTGGCCTACGACCTGCTCCGGGCCACCGACTACCAGATCGCTTTCGAGCTGGCCACCCGGCTGGAGGCCCTGAACCAGGAGCGGCAACGGTTGACCGCGGCCGCAGAGACTCTGGTGGAGGAACAGGTCCTGGCCGGCCAGGATGCTTTTCCACCCCTGCTCTTCGCGGCCCATCCCGAGTTCCAGCCGGGCATCGTGGGCCTGGTGGCGGGCAAACTCACCGAGCGCTACTACCGTCCCGTGGTCGTTGTGGAACAGGGCCAGGAGCTCAGCCGGGGCAGTGCCCGCAGCATCGTGGAGTTCGACATCATCTCGGCCCTGGACGCGGTGGAACACCTCTTCGTGCGCCACGGGGGCCATGCCCGGGCCGCGGGCTTCACCGTGGAGACCCGGCGGTTGCCCGAACTCCAGGAGGCCCTGGTCCACCTGGCGGCCCATGTCCTGGCAGACCATCCGGAGCTGGCCCCCACCCTCCACATCGATGTGGAGGTGGACCTGGCCCTGGTGGACTGGGCCCTGCACAGCCAACTGGCCCGGATGGAGCCCACCGGCCAGGACAACCCGCCTGCGCTTCTTCTGGCCCGGGGATGTCGTATCCGCACGGTCCGGGCTGTGGGCAACGGCCAACACCTGAAGTTGGTGGTGGACCGGGGACCCGGAGCCGGGGTATTGGACGCCATTGCCTTTCGCCAGGGGGCATGGGCCGAGATATTGGCCCCCGGAGACCGGGTGGACCTGGTCTTCTACCTGGAGGTCAACCGATGGCAGGGGCGCCAGACGCTCCAGCTCAACGTCCAGGACCTTCGTCCAGCGGACGGCTGACGTCCCTGGCCGGGGACCCCTGAGGCAGAGGGCCTGGGGCCGTCTCTGTCTTTCCCGGAAGGAGGAACACTTTCCATGCGTCGTCTGTCCGTCCCCGTGAAGATCGGCCTCCTCTTCGGGGGCCTGGGACTGCTGCTCACCGTCATCGGGATCCTGCGGGGCAATGTCCCTCGGGCGCCCTTGAACATCCTGGTGGCCCTGGCCATTGGCGGCGGGGTCTGGTTCCTGGTGGCCTGGGCCGTGGCCACCGCCGCGGTGGATGTGGAGCGGGACATCCAGGAGGCCCTCTCGGCCGAGGAATCGTCCCCGGATTGATCCGGTGCGTGTGGAGATCCCGTCCCATTGTCGCCATCCCTGGGACGTGACCCCTGAAGAGGCCCGGGCCATCCAGGTCCGGCTCGCGGCCCGGGTCCGGGAAGAACCTCTGGACCGTGCGGTGGCCACGGTGGCCGGCCTGGACATGGGGGTTCGCCGCGAACGGGGTCGGGCCGTGGCCGTGGTCCTGGCCGTTCCCTCCCTCTCCCTGGTGGAGTCCGCGGTCTGGGAGGGGCCCATCCACTTCCCCTATGTGCCGGGCCTGCTCAGCTTTCGGGAAGTTCCCGGGCTGCTTCGGGCCCTGGAGCGGCTGCACACCGAGCCGGATCTGCTCTTCACCGACTCCCAGGGGCGTGCCCATCCCCGGCGGTTGGGTCTGGCCAGCCACCTGGGAGTGCTGTTGGATCGCCCGACCATCGGGGTGGCCAAGGCCCGGCTGTGCGGCCAGCCGCAAGGGGAGCTGCCCGAGCTCCGTGGTGCCTGGGTTCCCCTGGTGGACCGGGGCCAGGTGATCGGTGCCGCGGTGCGCACCCGGCCCGGGGCCAAGCCGGTCTATGTGAGTGTGGGCCACCGGATCACCTTGGCCGAGGCCGTGGAGTGGACCCTCCGTTGCACCACCCACTACCGACTCCCCGAGCCCACTCGCCTGGCCGATCGGCTCAGTCGGAGCTCGGGCCGCTGAGCCCCAGGGCGTTGCCCCCTCCATGTCGACCAGGATCCCATCTCCACGAGACAACAGGAGGCACCTATGGCGTTGTTCGGTGGCATCGAGGCCGGTGGCACGAAGTTCGTCTGCGCCGTGGGCACCGGCCCAGACGACATTCGGGCCGAGATCCGCTTTCCCACCACCGCGGATGCCCAGGAGACCCTGGGGCGGGCGGTGGCCTTCTTCCAGGAACAGGAGGCCCGTCAGGGGCGTCTGGATGCTCTGGGAGTGGCCTCCTTCGGGCCGGTGGACCCGGATCCCCGTTCGCCCACCTTCGGCTACATCACCACCACTCCCAAACCCGGCTGGGCCCACACCGACGTGGTGGGCTTTCTGCGGCAGGCCTTTCGGATCCCTGTGGCCTTCGACACCGACGTCAACGGGGCGGCCCTGGGGGAGTGGCGATGGGGGGCTGCCCAGGGGCTGGATACCTTTGTCTACCTGACCATCGGCACCGGCATCGGCGGAGGCGGCATGGTCAACGGGGCCCTGATGCACGGCCTCATGCATCCGGAGATGGGCCACATGCGGCTCTGTCACGACCGGGAGCGGGATCCCTTCCCCGGGATCTGTCCCTACCATGGGGACTGCTGGGAAGGGCTGGCCAGTGGACCGGCCCTCCAGGCCCGTTGGGGACAGCCCGGTGACGCGCTGCCGCCGGATCATCCCGCCTGGTCGTTGGAGGCCCACTACATCGCCCAGGGGGTGGTCAACATCGTCTGTGTGCTCTCGCCCCAGCGGGTGATCCTGGGGGGTGGGGTGATGGCTGTGCCCGGGCTCCTCTCCCAGGTACGCCGAGAGGTCCAGGCGTTGCTCAACGACTACATCCAGCGCCCGGCCCTCACCGAGGCCGTGGAGGCCTATGTGGTGAAACCCGGCCTGGGAGGACGAGCCGGGGTGTTGGGCGCGATCGCCCTGGCCGAGGGGGCCTGGAGGGCCGCTGTATGAGGGCCTTCGACTGGGCCGAGCATCCCCACCGGCGGCGGAATCTGCTCACCGGTGAGTGGGTGTTGGTCTCTCCCCAGCGGGCGAGACGACCCTGGCAGGGCCAGGTGGAACCGCGGTCGGCCCAGGAGCTGCCGGCCTACGATCCGACCTGCTATCTGTGCCCGGGCAATCTCCGGGCCGGTGGGGTCCGCAATCCCCGGTACACCGCCACCTTCGTCTTCACCAACGACTTCCCGGCCCTCCTGCCGCATACCCCTGTCGAGGACGTGAGCCAGGGCCCGTTCTTCCAGGCCCAGGCCGAGAGCGGCCTCTGTCGGGTGATCTGTTTCAGCCCGCGCCACGATCTGACCCTGGCGGAGATGACACCGGAGGCGATCCGACAGGTGGTGGAGGTCTGGGCCGAACAGGTGGAGGAGCTGGGCCGTCTGGAGCAGGTGGCCTACGTCCAGGTCTTCGAGAATCGCGGTGCGATGATGGGGGCCTCCAATCCCCACCCCCACGGCCAGGTGTGGGCCAATCGGCGCGTCCCCAACGTGCCGGCCCTGGAGGATCGCCACCAGCGGGCCTATTTCGAGGCCCACAACCGTCCCCTGCTGGTGGACTACCTGGAGGCAGAGCTTGTCCAAGGGGAGCGGGTGGTGGTGGAGAACGAGAGCTGGGTGGTGCTGGTCCCCTACTGGGCTGTCTGGCCCTTCGAGACCCTGGTCCTTCCCCGTCGTCCGGTGACTGCCCTGCCCGAGCTGAAGCCCCCGGAGCGTCGCGATCTGGCCCACATCCTGAAACGGCTGGTCACCCGCTACGACAACCTGTTCCAGGCGCGCTTTCCCTACTCCATGGGGTGGCATGGCCAGCCCACGGATGGGGGCCACTATCCCCATTGGCAGCTCCACGCCCACTTCTACCCGCCCCTGTTGCGTTCGGCCACGGTGCGGAAGTTCATGGTGGGCTACGAGATGTTGGCCGCTCCTCAGCGGGACATCACGCCAGAACAGGCTGCCTCTCGGCTGCGGGCCCAGAGCGAGATCCACTATCGGCAGCGCGGGTAGGATGGTGGGAAGGCCCCTGGGACGATCTCCAGCTCGCATCGTCCCAGGGGCCGGGAGAGGCAAGGGGTCAGCGGACGATCCGGGGTAGGAAGATCCGGGTGGGGTTGGAGGCGGCCTCCGGGGTGAATTTGCCCACCCGGGCCAGGAAGAGCAGGTATTCCGTCAGGTCCACGGCCGGCGCGTTCTGGTCCCCTTCGGGTGCCTGGTCCAACGGAATGGTGGGGGCATTCCGGGGGCTCTTCTCCGCGGCCACGCCGATGGCCTGGGCAGTGAGGCCGCGTCGAGCACAGGCGGACCGGATCTCCACCGTCAGGCGAAGGGTCACGTCTGTCAGGGCCTCCACCTCGATCTGGTAACGGGTGTCCGCATCCGGGCTGATGAGGAGCTCGTCCACCTGGCCGGGCCCCAGGATGCTGTAGCGGACCGTTCCGTCCGGGGCCCATACGTAGAGATCCGGGTCCATGTCCGGTGCGCTGGGCTCTACCCGGACGTAGAGACAGCGCCCTGCCGGCACCATCTGGCGGTAGACCCGCACCTCGCCTTGGAGCAGGGAGTCCTCGCCGGGGATGTAGTTGAGCCAGGTGGTTGCGGCCCGGGCCGAGATGTTCCCGGCCTGGTCGGCCACCCAGGCCTGGAGATAGCGCAGGCCGGGCTCCTCGTCCAGGGTCCATCCGTGGGGCTGGTCTCCGTAGTCCAGCCAGTCGGTCCACTGGACCGGCGCCCAGAACCCGCCGCGGCCCTTGGCGCGCCAGCGGGATTCCACGTAGAGCACCTTGTTCGGTCCGGTGGCATCCGGCGGGGGATCCAGCGCGTCCACGGTCAGGGAGACGGCCGGGCTGGCCACGATCTGCTGTCCGCCGTTGACCTGGAGATCCCGGGCGATGGGTGGGGTGGTGTCCTGGGCCGTGGCCAGGCGCACGTGGAGGGTCCGCTCCACCCGGTTGTTCTCCTCGTTGCTCTCCGGAACCTGGTTCTCCGGATCGATGACCGCGATCAGGGTGGCCTTGCCCCAGCGCTGGGGCGTCCAGCGGACGGGCGAGGTGCTGGCCCCGCTGTTGGGGCCGATGCCCGGGAGCACGCCCCGGCCCAGGAAGCGCGCCTCCTCGTCTTCCCAGCGGACGTAGAAGTCCACGGCCACTGGCGGGATCCCGGCCGTCCCCCCCACCCGGACCACTCGCAGGCCGATCTCCATCTCCTGCCCCGCCACAGCCCGCAGGGGGTCGGTCCACAGCCGATCGGGGGTGGAGCCCAGGTCGTCCAGGGTGCTCAGCACCTGGAAGCCCTCGGGCAGCAGGGCCCGGGGGGTGCCGTTGCGGTTGTCCACCCCCAGGGTGTAGAGCCCAGGGGGCAGCCCGGCCGGCACCAGGGCTATCAAGCGCTTGGGCGAACGGTACCGGGTGGCCAGGTACCGGGGATTCTGGGAGGGGCCGTTGGCCGGGTACAGGAATGCCCGGCTGGTCGGGCGAAACCCCCGGCCTCGGAGCTCTACCCGTTGGGGAACCGTGTTCACACTCCGATCGGGGTCCACCGCAACCAGGACCGGTGCCTCGGCTCCGGGTGTGGGAAGGGGCGAGGGGGTCTCAATGGGCGATGGGGGCGGCGATTCGCCCAGCAGGCCCAGGGTCGCCGACGCGCTGGGGGCCAGGCCCACGGCCATCGCCACGGCCGCCAGGGACAACATCCACAGGATCCAGCCGTTGCGGCCTGTTCGGCCTCGCTGGAGCCCTGTGGGTGGGTGCTCGGTGTATCGGTCCATGTTCTGTTCTGCTCCCTTTTGTCTCGTTGCCGTGGAGCCCGTTTCCCAGGCCGACAGCCTGCTTGGGCGGGCTCCTCTGTCCACGGGGCGGTGGTCGTCCGTCCTTGCCGGGCCTCTGTCCTGGGCTGGCCGTGATCCGCACTCGCCCAGATCGCCGTGCATCCAGCTTAGGTCCATTATAGGGGATGGGAGGTCCCGAGGCCGGTGGGGAAAGGTTCTCATTTTTCGGATACAGCCTTTGCAGGTGACATTCCGGGAATAGAGTCTTGCTCCACGATGGACTTTTCCGGGGGCTGAATGGCCCCCCTGGTGCTGGGTTGTCCAATTCCCGGAGTTTCGTGTATACTAGGGTCCGCTCGGCTGCTCTGGAGCTGTTGCGAGTGAGATCCGCATGACGCACGAGCCCTCGCCCTACGAACCACCGATCCTGCCAGGCAAGATCGCCCTCCCCGCCCATCGGGCCCACTTTGTGAGCCGCCCACGCCTCCTGCGCCGCCTGTATGCGCTTCTGGACTACAAGCTGATCCAGGTCATCGCGCCCGCGGGCTACGGCAAGACCTCCCTGGTCGCGGAGCTGGCCAACCAGGTGGAGTTGCCCGTATGCTGGTTCACCGCGGACCCCGGCGATCGGGACCTGGGCCTCTTCTTCCGCTACATCGCTGCGACCCTGCTCCAGGCCTTTCCCCAACTGCGCCGCTCCGCCCTGAGCGACGCGCAGGGGCTGGTCCGTTTCGGCCTCTCTGCCCATCAACTGGCCGCGCTCCTGGCCCACGAGCTCCACCACCATGTGCACGAGCACTTCCTGCTGGTGGTGGACGACGCCCATTTCGTCGACGACCACCCCGGTATCGGCGCCTTTCTCAGCCGGTTCATCCTGGTCAGCGGGGAGCAGGTCCAGGTCGCGCTCCTCTCCCGGCGGCTCCTGCGGCTGCCAGACCAGGTGCTCCTGGTGGCCCGGGGGCTGACCGCCGGCCTGGGCACCGAGGACCTCCGCTTCCAGCCCGAGGAGATCCGGGAGGTCCTGCGGCGCAGCCATGGCCTGCACCTGACCCTGGAGGAGGCCCAGGCCCTGGCCGAACGAACGGACGGCTGGATCACCGGTTTGTTGCTCTCCTCCCGGCCCCTGGGAGAGAGCCATGCCCCCCTCTTGAGCGGCCCCCAGCACCCCAATGCCCTGGCCGTCTACCTCCGGGAACAGGTCCTGGACCCCCAGCCGGCGCCCATGCAGAGATTCCTGCTGGACTCCTCCGTGTTGGACTTCCTGAGCCCGGAGATCTGTGCCCATGTCCTGGGGCCCCTCTACCCGGAGGACACGGACTGGCGGGCTCTGTTGAGCGAGGTGCGCCAGCGGCACCTCTTCGTGGTGGAGACGGTGCACCAGGAGGTGGATTTCCGCTACAGCCACCTCTTCCAGGAGTTCCTGCAGGAGACCCTGCGTCGCTCGGATCCGGAACGGTGGGAGACCCTGCTCCGGCGTCGGATGGCCTACCACCAGGAGCGGGCCCAGTGGAACGAGGTGTTCCGCTGCCTGCGCCTGTTGGAGGACACCGAGGCCATGGCCCGGCTCATCGCCCAGTTGGGCACCTGGCTGGTGGCCGAGCACCGTTTCGGCCTTCTGGGGGAATGGCTCTCCCATCTGCCGGCCGAACGGGTGGGCCAGGACCCCATCCTGCTCTCCCTGCGGGGGGTGCTGGAGGCCCAGGAGGGGCGGCCCGACATCGCCCTGGCCCTGATGGACGAGGCTGTCCATCGGCTGGAACAGCAGGGATCGGCCGAGCAACTGGCCCGAGGCCTGGTCCGGCGGGCCATGCTCCACCACTACCAGGGACGCCATACCGAGGCCATCCACGATGCCCAGCGCGCCCTGGAGCATCTCCACGGGGAGGACACGGAGCGGCTCCATCCCCACGCCGACGCCCAGGAGCACCTGGCGGCCCTCCGGGAGCAGACCCGGGTGGTGGCCGAGGCACAACGGCTGCTGGGCCTCAGCCACCACTTCCTCGGACGGCTGGACCAGGCCGCGGAGCACCTGCAGCGTGCCCTGCGCAACTATACCGCGGCCGAGGACCGGACCAACCAGGCTCGGGTGGAGAAGGACCTGGGCTCCACATGGCTCGCGGCCGGACGCTACCGCAATGCCCAGGCCATCTTCGAGCAGGCCCTGGCCCATGCCTCCGCGCTGGGCAACCTGATGCTCCAGTCCACGGTCCACAACGACCTGGGAGTCCTCCACAGCCTGCTCGGCGATTATTCGGTGGCGGTCCAGCATCTCCTCCGGGCTCTCCAGCTGGCCCGCTCCATCCAGGACGGCCGCATGGAGGCCTACGTGCGGGCCAGCCTCGCGGACATCTGCTGCGACGTGGGCCTGGAGAGCTGGGCCGTGGCCTACTACCTCCGTGCCCGGCAACAGGCCGAACAGGTAGGAGACCGCTACCTGGTCCTCTACACCCATCTTGCCCTGGCCCGACTGCAGCGGAGCGACCCCACCAGCCGGGAGCGCTACCTGGAAGCGGCCCGCCAGCTCCTGGCCCGACATCCCTCCGCCTTCGAATACGGTCTCTACTACCTGGTGGTGGGCAGCCACTACCTGTTGGATGCCCGCGCGGAAGAGGCCCTTCCGGCCCTGGCCCAGGCCACCGCGATGTTGGCCCAGACGGACAATGCGGTGGAGGAAGCGCGGGCCCGCATCCTGCTGGCCGTCACCCGCCACCAGTTGGGCCAGGAACCCGAGGCCATGGAGGAGGCCCGCCAGGCCGTGAGCCTGGCCGCCCGGCTGGAGTCCTGGCACGCGCTCATGCCCACGGTCACCCAGGTGAGCCGCCCCCTCCAGGTCCTGGGCCATCGCAGCGGCGCCTCCCACTATCTCCGGCGGTTCCTGCGGGATGCCGAGCTCTGGACCCGCCAACGGCCGGTGCTCCAGCAGGAGGTCCGCCGGCTGTTGGACGAGTGGACCGAGACCCCTTTCCGGATCTCACCGCCCCTGGTGCTGCGGGCCTTCGGCCGGGGGGCGGTGCTGTTGGAGGAGCGCCCGGTGGAGCCCAGCGCCTGGCAGAGCGCGGTGGCCCGGGAGCTCCTCTTCTGCCTGCTCGAACACCCCCAGGGCCTCACCCGAGAACAGATCGGCGCCCTGTTCTGGCCGGATGCCTCGCCGGAGGAGGTCCATATCCGGGTCAAGAACGCCCTCTACCGGCTGCGCCATGCGCTGTTCCCCGAGGTGGTGACCTACGAGGAGGGCATCTATCGCTTCAACCGGGACCTGGAATATCTCTACGATGTGGAGGAGTTCCTCCACCACTTGGAGGCGGCACGGAAGGCCACGGAGCCTGAGGCGATCCGGGGAGCCTACGAAGAGGCCCTGCGCCACTACACCGGCGACTACCTGGAGGAGGGCCAGGCCCCCTGGATCCATGCCCGGCGGGAGGAACTCCGACAGCTCTACATCGACGGCAGCCTGGAGCTGGCCGAGCTCTACCTGGCCCAGGGCCGCTACAGCGAAGCACTGATCCGCAGCCACTCGCTTCTCCAGATGGATCCGTGCCTGGAGAGCGCCCACCGGCTGGCCATGCGGGTCCATGCGGCCCGGGGCAACCGCGCGCAGATCATCCGGCAGTACGAGACCTGCCGGGCCACCCTCCGCCAGGAGATGGACGTGGCCCCTTCCCCCCAGACGGATCAGCTCCTCCTCGAGCTCCTGGGCAACGTCCCGGCCCAGAACGGCTCGTAGTCCATTTCCCCTTCCCCTGGAGCGGGCCTCCCGAGCTCCATTCCCGGATTCGCCCGTTTCCCCTGGACCTTTCGACGTCTTCCCCCGCCACCCAGCCTGCTGCCCAGCCCCCTACCCAGCCCGGTCGGTGCTTGACTGGAGAACGTGGTGCAGATCACAGGGTTGGTGTGTCCTGGATCATTGCACGCATCGGCCTATATCTCCCATCATCCCGGTTCGAGCATCAAAGGAGGCAGAGCCATGGCACGGACACCCTCAGGACCCAGCGGTTGGGGCGGTCGGACCCCTTCGGGACCCAGTGGTTGGGGGGGCCGAACTCCCTCGGCGCCCAGCGGTTGGGGGGGGCGGACCCCCTCGGCACCCAGTGGTTGGGGCGGTCGGACCCCTTCAGCGCCCAGTGGCTGGGGCGGGTGAGCAATGGCTCAACTGCGTGCGTTGCTGCAGTATCTGGGGCGGCAGCCGGCGGCCGCGACCCTGGCCGAGCCGGATCCCGACGCGGTGGAGCTCAGCCGCCTGATGAGCGCCGCGGTGGTCAGCCGTTCCTTTCGTGAGGCCTTCCTGCGGGATCCCATGCGGGCCATTGCCCACGGCTACGACGGGGAGCGCTTCCATTTCTCCCCTGCCCTGTTGGCCCGGCTGTCGGCCATTCGGGCCCGAAGCCTGGAGGAATTTGCCCGGCACCTTGTCGACCTGGATCGAGAGCCGGTCCAGGTGGAGTCCCTGACCCCGCTTCACCCCCATCTGGCAGAACACCGCGCATAGCCCCGAAGAGAAGCGAGGGGACGGCGAGACAACGAGAGGCCCGGAACGGAAAACCGTTCCGGGCCTCTGTCATTGGAACGTCCTCGGAGCATTTTCGTGGGAGAAGGGCCGGTGGCGGGTCCTGCCGGGAGCAGGGGACCCCCGCCGGCCCGGGCTCCTCTGTACCCTGGGGGGGGCTACAGGGCCTCGAGGATGGCCAGTTTGACCTCGCCGATGGCCTTGGTCACGTCGATCTCCCGGGGGCAGGCCTGGACGCAGTTGAAGACCGTGCGACAGCGCCACACGCCGTCGCGGTCGTTCAGGATGCGCAGCCGTTCCACCGCGGCCCGGTCCCGATCGTCGAAGATGAAGCGGTGGGCCTGGACGATGGCGGCGGGTCCGATGTAGTGCTCGTTGGCCCAGAAGCTGGGGCAGCTGGTGGTGCAGGCCGCGCACAGGATGCACTTGGTGGTGTCGTCGTACCGCTCCCGGGCCTCGGGGCTCTGGAGCCGTTCCCCGTGGTCGGGGATCTCGTCGTTCACCAGCCAGGGCATGACCGCCCGATACTTGGCGAAGAAGGGCTCCATGTCCACCACCAGGTCCTTGATCAGGGGAAGGCCCCGGAGCGGTTCCACCACGCAGACCTTGCCCACGTCCCGCATGAGCACCTTGCAGGCCAGCGCGTTGCGGCCGTTGATCACCATGGCATCGCTGCCGCAGATGCCATGGGCACAGGAGCGGCGGAGGGTGAGGGTGCCGTCCTGGTACCACTTCACCTGGTGCAGCGCGTCCAGGACCCGGTCGGTGGGTTCCACCTCCACCTCGTATTCACCCCACCAGGGCTTCGAGTCCTTCTCGGGGTTGAAGCGGCGGATCCGCATCTTGACTCTCATGGTTCTCTGTCCTCGTCGGTCTCCGGGCAGCGCGACCTCCAGGCAGGTCGCGCTCCAGGGGGGATCCGGATCGTCGGGCTCTCCTCAGTACTTCCGCTCTTGAGGCTGGTACTTGGTGATGACCACGGGCCGGTACTCGAACCGGATCTGGCCATCTTCCTTGCGGACGAAGGTGTGCTTGAGCCAGTGTTCGTCGTCCCGCTGTTGGAAGTCCTCCCGGTAGTGCGCGCCCCGGCTCTCGGTGCGGTTCAGCGCGCTCTGGGCGGTGACCTCGGCCAGCTCCAGGAGGTTGCGCAGCTCGATGGCCTCCAGGAGCTCGGTGTTGAACCGTTTGCCCTTGTCGCTGACGGTCACGTGCCGCACCCGCTCCTGGAGCTCGTGGATCTTCTCCAGGGCCTTCTGGATGCCCTCCGCAGTGCGGAACACGCCCACGTGGTCCATCATCACGGCCTGCATCTCGTCCCGGATCCGGGCCGCGTTGTCCTCGCCGGTGTTGTTCAGGATGCGCTCGATGGTGGCCTGGCTGGGCTGCCAGGTCTCCTCCGGCAGCTCGGGCCAGTCGTTCTGCTGACAGAAGCGAGCGGCATCCTGGCCCGCGTGTTTGCCGAAGACCACGATGTCCAACAGGCTGTTGGTGCCCAGCCGGTTCGCGCCGTGGACGCTGACACAGGCCACCTCGCCGGCTGCGTAGAGGCCGGGCACCAGGTCGCCGGCCGCGTTGCGCCGTACCCGGCCCTCCACATCCGTGGGGATGCCCCCCATGGCGTAGTGGGCGGTGGGCTGGACGGGGATGGGCTGTTCCGCGGGGTCGATGCCCAGGTAGGTGCGGCAGAAGTCCGCGATGTCGGGGAGGCGTTCCTCGATCTTCTCCCGCCCCAGGTGGGTTGCGTCCAGGTGGACGTAGTTCTTCCCGCCGATGCCCCGGCCGGCCTTCACCTCCAGGTAGATGGCCCGGCTGACCACGTCTCGGCTGGCCAGGTCCTTCATGGTGGGGGCGTAGCGCTCCATGAACCGCTCGCCCTGGTCGTTCCGCAGCACCCCGCCTTCCCCCCGCACGGCCTCGGTGATGAGGATCCCCATCTTGTAGATGCCCGTGGGGTGGAACTGGAAGAACTCCATGTCCTCCAGGGGAAGGCCCTTCTGGAGCAGGATGGCCGGGCCGTCTCCGGTCAGGCTGTGGGCGTTGCTGGTGATCTGCCAGATGCGGCCGAAGCCACCGGTGGCGAAGATGACGGCCTTCGCGTGGAAGAGGTGGAGCTCGCCCTGGTCGATGTCGTAGGCCACCACCCCGGCTGCCCGGCCGTCGGGGCTGAGCACCAGGTCCAGCACGTGGAACTCGTCGTAGAACTTCACCCGATGCTTCAGGCACTGTTGGTACAGGGTCTGCAGGATCATGTGGCCGGTGCGGTCCGCGGCGAAGCAGGCCCGGGGCACCGGCCGTTTGCCGAACTCCGCGGCATGGCCGCCGAAGGGGCGTTGGTTGATCTTGCCCTCGGGTGTGCGGCTGAAGGGGAGCCCCATGTGCTCCAGCTCGTACACGATCTCCGGGGCCTCGTAGCACATGCGCTCCACGGCATCCTGGTCGGCCAGGTAGTCGCTGCCTTTGACGGTGTCGAAGGTGTGCCACTCGGGGTGATCCTCCTCGATGTTGCCCAGGGCCGCGCCGATACCCCCCTGGGCGGTGCCCGTGTGGCTCCGGGTGGGGTAGAGCTTGCTCAGGACAACGGTCTGGGAGCCTCGGCTGGCGTAGAGGGCCGCCATGAGGCCCGCGCCGCCGGCTCCTACCACCACCGTCTCGGTCCGATGTGTGCGTACCATGGTCTATCCTTGCCTATGGGGCGTGATGGCGGTCATGGGGGGAAACGACCTCAGACCAGGGATCCAGGCCCGACGAAGATGGCCAGGGCCCCGGCGATCATCAGGATGCTCCCCACGATGTAGAGGAGCATCTTCAGGACCAGGTTCCAGCCCCGGTGGTGGACGTAGTCGTCGATGCTCCAGCGCACACCGTTGTAGCCGTGGGTCAGGCCGAAGATCAGCAGGGCCGTGTCCAACGTCTTCCAGGCCAGCCCGTAGGGGCCGTTCCAGCGATCCACGATGTTCTGGAAGGTGAGGTTCTCCACCCGGACCACCATGTGCATGTAGAGCAGATGGAAGGTCACGATCAGGAACATCACCAGACCGCTGAGGCGCATGTAGAGCCAACTGATCCGCTCCCAGTTGGGCTGACCGTACTTGGTCTTCCAGCGGAAGGTGGAGATGCCCATCGGTTCGACTCCTTGTTCGCTCGTGGGACCTGTGTCGGGGGAAGGAGCCCCCCTCAGAGCACACCCTGCAGGGTGATGATGGCTGCCGGGATGAAGACCAGGATCACCACCAGCAGTTCGATGCGCACGATGGTCCGCTGGTACTTCCCCAGGCCGGGGAAGAAGTCGATGACGATGATGCGCATGCCGTTGGCCGCGTGGAAGAGGACCCCGAAGATCAGGAAGACCTCCAGCACCTTGGCCGGTGCCGAGACGTAGAGGACCTCGTGGAGGAAGTTGTAGACCCGGGGGCCCAGTCCCACGGAGAAGATGCTGATGATGTGCATGGAGAGGAACAGGGCGATGCCCAGGCCGCTGAGGCGGTGGAGCAGCCAGGCCCAGTGCCCCTCTGTGCCTCGATAGCTGATCACATACCGCAGGGTCTCGACCAAAGCTCCCATAGACGCACTCCTTTCACGAAAGGGCCGAGCGTCGTCCATGTGGGCGACGGGAGGATGTGGAGAGGTGGTGGACAGCCGCTCGCGACCGGGCTCCGGCCGTCCAGGAGATGCCAAGGTACGACGACTGTACCTCATTGTACTTCAGGGCACAAACCCATGTCAAAGCCTCTGGGGACCCTTCTTCCGGGCTTGTCCTGGGTGCTCTCCGCGGGCGATCGGGGCCCTATGGGGGCTGTCTGTCCGGGGAAGCCTGGGGGGCCAGGGGGGATGTTCAAGGGCCCCGGAAGAGGTGGGGCAAGAAGAGCCGGTATCGCATGGCGGCGGGATCCAGCGGCTGCCCCCAGCCCACTCGAAGGGTGGGCCGGGCCTGGGCGTTCCAGTCCCCGGTGTCGGAGGAGACGAAGTACTTGCCGCTGTGGTACGCGGTGTCCGCGGAGTAGAAGGCCAGCCGCAGGGGGCGGCCTTCCCGGTAGGCCTCGGCCACGGCCAGGCTCACATCCCAGGTCCACGGGATGCCGGGCCAGCCCGGGAAGCGGTCCACCGGCTCGACCCAGGTGCCGCCCAGGTTCTTCTCGGCCCACGGCGCGTTGTTCCAGGTGATGGTGGACTCGTCCCAGTCCTCGGCCACGGTGAGGACCTGGACCCAGGAGGCCCGGACCCCCTGGCCGTACGCGTTGCCGAACTGGTGCAGGGTCACCGTGGCCGAGAGGATCCGCTTGCCGGGGGGAATGGCGTCCAGGGGGAAGGTCATGTAGACCTTGGAGAAGCAGGGCCAGTCGGCCACATCGTTCTGGTTCTGGACGTTCAGGTGAGGGGAGCCCGCGTAGTTGGCGTTGCCCCATTCGGTCCAGTAGTCCAGGTTGCCTCCACAGACGGTGTCGCCCCCCACCTGGGCATCCACCACCCGTGTGCCCGCTACGCCCTGTCGGATCAGGGTGGTGCCCTGGGGAACGGCCGGAGGGGGGGTGTACTGGGGCATCCCGAAGACCAGTTCTCCCCAGGTGGTGGGGTTGTCCGGCCGGAAGGTCTCGGGCCAGGCTGGGGTGTAGGGCACGGGCTCCTCCGGCCCATCCCGGTCGTGTACCCGGACCCCCAGCCGCCATACGGTGCCCGGGGGCGGCGGTCCGTCCATTCCCAGGCTGCGGAAGGGGATGCGGAAGGTGGCCAGCCAGCCCCGATCCTCCCCCGGGCCGTTGATCTCCCCGGCCCGATGGCCTGCGGTCGCGGTGTAGACCGCGGAGCGGGCCACCCAGGTCGTGCCATTGCCCTGGTACGCGGCCCGGTAGCGCATGGGATCCTGCCAGTGGTGGAGCTGCACCACGAAGCGGTGGGCGGTGGGGCCCGGAGCGCTTCCCGGTGTGGCCTGGGTGGCCAGGAAGAGCTCCGCGGCGTCCCATTCCAGCAGGGTCTCGGGGGTCGGGCTTCGGTCGTACCAGAGCTGGCGGTCGAAGACGATCAGGTGGACCAGGAGGATCTGGTCGTTGTAGGCCACCCGTCCATCCACGTAGTTCTCCGCGGCGTTCACCCGCCCGAACCAGAAGATGGCCGTCTCTGCCCAGTCGATGCCGCCGGGCCGATACGGCGCGTGGACGCGGCGGACAGGGGCCTCGGCGGAACGGGCCCACTGGAGACTGCCGCTCCACAGCCCCAACAACGTCCCCGCGAGGAGCAGGGCAACGCGTATGGCCTGTTTTCCTCCCACGGTGGACGGCCCCTGGCCAGTTGGGGCCTCTTGGACCTTCCTGGCCCCGGGGACAGGCGTCCGGGGCGTGGCCACAACGTCCAGGAGGGGGCAGGGGTTCCGCGGGCGGGGCGGGGTCGCGGGAAGGCCCCGGCGCCCGGGGCCGCGCGCCGGGGCCTTCCCTTGGGCATCAACGGGAACCGGGGTCACTCCTCCTGGAAGGTGCGGAGGAAGTTCACCAGGTTCCAACGGTCCTCCTCGCTCAGGACCTCACCCCAGGCGGGCATGGGGCTCTCCGGAACGCCGTGGGTGATGGTCCAGAACAGGGCGCCATCGGGCCGCTCCTGTACGTGGTCGGCCCAGAGGTTGGCCGGCTTGGGATCCATGACCGCGGCGCTGGGGCCGTCCCCGTAGCCCTCGGCACCGTGGCAGACCGCGCAGTTCCGGGCGTAGATCTCCGCGCCCCGGGCGATGGACTCCTCGGTGGGCGGAATGGGGTTCTCCAGTTCCAGGGCCTCTTCCGGCGCGGTGTGGCGGCCGGCCATGTGATCGCCGGGGGAGTGGTCCTCCTCCGCTTCCTCCTCGTCCCCGTGGCCGTCGCCCTCCTCGGCCGCGGCCTGGTGTTCCTCCAGGCTATGGGGATCGCCCTCGGTGTGGGCCTCGGCCACCGGGACGAGACCGCGGCTCTCCGGCTCCGGTTCCTCCCCTCGGCCGCCGCATGCGGCCACCACCAGGGCCAACCCGATGAGCGCCACGCCGATCCACCAGAGCTGTCCACGGATCCGCATCGTTCGTCCTCTCCTTTTTGCTCCTGTGTCTGGAATCTCCACGGGTCTTTCCTCGATCCCGGGGGCCCACCTTCGGGCCCCGTGAGGTCTTGAGGACGGGAAGACGCCTTGCGGAAAGGGCCTCCGTGGCCGTTGTGGCCGGGAGTCCGCCGCGGGGGCGTTTCCCCCGCCCTCCCCGACCTCATCCTAGCGCATGGGCACAGCCCGGGGAAGGGACATGGTGCCTGAACGGTCGGGACATTTGTCCCCTGGTCCGTGGAGTGGCAGGAGGGCTAGGGGAGGTCGGCCTCGTCCGAGGCGTCCAGATCGGCCAGGCCTTTGCGCAGCGCGTAGAGGGCGGCCTGGGTGCGGTTGCGGACCCGCAGGATCTCGAAGATGCCGGTGAGCCGGTTTCGCACGGTCTTCTCCGAGAGGTGTAGCCGTTCCGCGATCTCGTCGTTGGCCAGCCCTTGGGCCACCAGCCGCAGGATCTCCAGGTCCCGGGGGGCCAGGGCTCCGGTCTCCGGGTCTGCGGTCGCCTCCTGGATACGGCGGAACTCGTCGATCATCTTGCGTGCGATGGCCGGATCCAACAGGGCTTGGCCCGCGGCCACGGCCCGGATGGCCTGCAACAGCTCCTCGCTGTCCGCGTCCTTGAGCAGATAGGCCCTGGCCCCGGCCTTGATGGCCTCGAACACGTGTTGGTCCTGCCGGTACATGGTGAGGATGATCACCCCCGCGCCGGGCAGGGCTCCGGTGATCTGTCGGGTGGCCTGGACCCCGTCCACCTCGGGCATGTTGATGTCCATGACCACCACGTCTGGGCGGAGCTGGAGGGCCAGCCGCACGGCCTCCGCGCCGTTGGCTGCCTGCCCCACCACGGCCATGTCCGGCTCCGCGTCGCAGATCTGGCTCAGCCCCTGGCGGACCATGGTGTGGTCGTCTGCGATGAGGATGCGGATCTTGCGGTGGCCGCTCATAGGGGCTCCTCTCCCATCGGCTGGGGCTCCCGCTGGACCGGAATCCGAACCTGTAGGGTCGTCCCGGCCCCGGGCCGGCTCTCCAGGGTCATCTGGCCCTGCAGGGCCTGGATCCGCTCCCGCATCTGTCGGAGACCGATCTTGCCGTTCGGGGTGGGATCGGCCGGGGTGGGGAGGCCGATCCCGTCGTCGGACACGGTGAGCGCCAGCCATCCGCCCGGCTCCACCCGGAAGCAGACCTCCACGTGGCGGGCTCGGGCGTGTTTGGCCACGTTGTTCAAGGCCTCCTGGAGCACCCGGAAGAGCTGGGGTTCCACCAGGGGGGAGAGGTGCCCCAGATCGCCGTCCACGCGCAGGCAGATCTCCAGGCCCATCTGCTCGCCGAACTCGGCCACATACTTCTCCACAGCCTGTCGAAATCCCAGCCCTTCCAGGTCCACCGGCCGCAGCGCGAAGATGGTCCGTCGGACCTCCTGGATCTGGGCCTGGACCGTCTGCTTCAGGGCCTTCAGCTCCTGGGTCACGCCTGTGGGGTCCCGGTGGACCTGGCGGCGGAGGAAGTCCAGCTTGAGGCCCAGAAAGTACAGCCCCTGGGCCACACCGTCGTGGAGGTCCCGGGCGATCCGGGCTCGCTCCTCGGCCAGGATGGCCTCTCGGGCCTTCTGTTCTCGGATGTCCCGCAGGATCACCGCGGCCCCGGTGAGGGTCTGGTCGTCGTCGGCCAGGGGGGTCTGGGTGACCTCCACCGGGATCTGTTGGCCATCGGCTCGACGGATCACTGCCTGGTAGTGGACGGGGACCGGGGCATCCGCGTCGCGCCGGCCCCGATGCAGGGGGCGGGGGGCATGCAGCCGCCGGACCAAGAACGCGTCCAGAGGGCGGCCGATGGTCTCCCGGGGTGTGTAGCCGAAGAGGGCCGTGGCTCCCCGGTTCCACGAACGGATGGTGCCGTCCGGGGCCAGGCTGAGGATGGCCTCCGCGGAGGCATCGGTGATGCTGGCCAGGTGCCGTTCCCGGGCCCGGGCCACCTGCTCCGCGGCCTCCTTCTCCCGCAGCCAGATCCCGATCCAGGACAGGGTGACCCAGGAGACCACAGGCCCCAGGACACCGTAGAAGGCCAGCTCCAGCAGGGTGTGGGCCAGATGTCCCAGATGGTCGTGGGCCCAGGCCGCGATGCCCAACTGGTAGACCAGCACCACCACCGCGATGACCGGGGGCAGGGCCCAGCGCAGGAGATGGACCCGCCGGGCCACAGGGCTCTCTTGCCAGAAACGACGCAGCACGTCCATCCAGGGCTCCTTGGCCAACGGTCGCCGTCTGGGCCCACTATACCCCTGGGGCACGGCCGTCGTCAAGCGGACTTGAACCCCGGGCGGCCTCTGGGTATACTGTGGGGGCCTCCGATCCATGTGTCTACATCCAGGGCGGTTCGCCCGACACGGCTGTCCTCCACAGCCTGGACACAGCCTGGACCGCGACCATGCCGACCGATTCCCTGTCTCCGGATCCCCTGGCGCCCACCCAGTCTGGGCCGGAACCCTCCGCGGGACTCGTCGCCGCGGAGGCCCTGCTCCGCCGGGTGGGCCGATGGCGTTGGCAGGCGCCGATCCTGGCCCTGGTCCTGGTCAGCCTCCACCAGACCCTGGAGCACACCCTGCTGCTGCACCTGCCTCGCTGGCACCACTTCGCCACCCAGCTCCTGTTCTATGGGCTCATCGGGCCCCTGTTGGCCTGGTGGACCCTGGGCTTCATCCAGCATCGGGTCCAGGAGACCCTGGCCGCGTATCGCTCCCTGATCCGGACCGGCCGAGCCCTGGACCGGGCCAACCGTTGGCTGGGCATCCTCCTGGCCATCAACCGCCGTCTGGTCCAGGCAGAGGACGAGGAGACGTTGCACCGGGCCATCGTGGAGCTGCCCCAGCAGGTGCTCCCGGTGGTGGGCGTCTCGCTGCTCCCCTTCGACGGCCAGGGCCGTCCCATGCATGTGGTCTCCCACGGCGCGGTGGACCAGGAATGGGTGGAAAGCTGGACCAATCGGCTGGTGGAGGCCCGGGAGGCCCGGGAGCACTGTCTCCAGTGTGCCCACCGCCGTTCCGGGGCGCCCCTGGAGCCCTGCCCCCTGCTGGCCCGGGTGGAGGGCCGTCCCGGGTTCCAGATCCTCTGCCTGGCCCTCCGCCGGGGGGGCCGGGACCTGGGGCTGCTGACCCTCTATCTGGAGCCGGGCACCCGGGTGGACCCGGACGTGCGCATGCTCTTGGACACCATGGCCGACGAGATGGCCCTGGCCCTGGAGACCCAGCGGCTGCGCACCCAGGAGGTCCGGGCCCTGCAGCAGGTCCGGCTCTATCGCCGGCAGGCCACTCTCCACACCACCCTGGCCGCGCTCCTCCACGACACCCTGGACTCCCTGGAGGCCCAGGGGGGGTGTGTCTTCCTGGACGAGTCCCCGGAGCGGGAGCCGACCTGCTGTGCCCAGGCGGGCACCCCTCCTGAAGCCGCATGGCCCTGGCTCCAGGGGCTGGTCTCCAGCATGCGCACAGCCCAGGATCCCCTGCTGCTGGGGGATGTGGTGGGTGGGGACGGCGCAGGACCGCTCCGGGCCCTTCTCCTGGCCCCCATGCGGGTGGAGGAGCGGTATCTGGGCTGCCTGGTGTGGTGGTCCACCCGTTCCCAGGGCTTCACCCGCCGCCACGTGCGGCTGGCCACCACCATTGCCCTCCAGGTGGGCCTCCTGGTGGAGAACTTCCGCCTCTCCCTCCGCCTGGAGCACCAGGCGGCCCTGGCCGAACGGACCCGACTGGCCCGGGAGATCCACGATGGGTTGGCCCAGACCCTGGGCTATCTCAAGCTGCGGACGGGCCAGATCGCCCGTTGGCTGCAGGAGGAGGACCTCGCTCGGGCCCGGAAGGGGTTGGAGCAGGTCCGAGAGCTCATCGCGGCCGCGTACGTGGATGCCCGCGAGGCCATCGACGGCCTGCGTCTCCAGCCGGGGCAGGGGGCCATCGAGGATTGGCTCGCCCCTCTGTTGGACGACTTCCGGACCCTCAGCCCGGTGGAGATCGTGGCCGAGCCCCCGCCGCCGGTCCACCTGGCCCCGGAGATCCACGTGCAGCTCATGCGCATTGTCCAGGAGGCCCTGGGCAACGTGCGGAAACACTCGGGCGCGGACCGGGTCTGGATCGCCTGGGAGCTGGCGCCTCCTTGGCTGGCGGTGCAGATCGCGGACAACGGGGTGGGCTTCGACCCGGACGACGTGCCTCCCCTCTCCCGCCATGGTCTGCGGATCATGCAGGAACGCAGCGAGCTCATCGGCGGGGAGCTCCAGATCCTCAGCCAGCCGGGCCACGGCACCCAGGTGGTGGTCCGGCTGCCCATCCACCAGGGAGACCCGATCCATGCCTGAGCCGGCGGTCAACCCCTCTCCCATCCGGGTCTTGGTGGTGGACGACCACGCGCTCTTCCGCCGGGGAGTGGTGGAGCTGCTGCGGGAGGAGCCGGGGCTGGACGTGGTGGGCGAGGCCGGCAACGCCCAGGAGGCCTTGGTCCTGACCCGACGCCATGCTCCCCAGGTGGTGCTGCTGGACGTCCACATGCCCGGGGCCCGGGGGGTGGAGATCCTGCCCGCGCTGAAGCGGGAGGGCGCCGGCCGGGTGATCATGCTCACCATCTCCGACCGGGACGAGGATCTGATGGCCGCCCTGGCCGGGGGGGCGGACGGATATCTCCTGAAGAACACAGAGCCTGAGGAGCTGGTGCGGGCTATCCACCGGGTGGTCGCGGGCCACGGTGCGCTGGCCCCCGAGGTGACCCCTCGGGTGATGCAGGCCGCAGCCCAGCGCCCCCCGGAACCTTCGCCCGCCGGCATCCTGAGCCCCCGGGAACAGGAGGTGTTGCACGCGCTGGCCCAGGGCGCGACCACCGGGGAGATCGCGCGGCAGCTGGTCATCTCCGAGAGCACGGTGAAGACCCACGTGCGCCACATCCTGGAGAAGTTGGACGCGACCACCCGGGCAGAGGCCGTGGCCCGGGCTGCGGCCCTGGGGCTGCTCTCTTCCTCCTCCTCTTCCTCCTCCTGAAAGAGGAGCCCGGCCCTCGGCCCCTCCACCTTTCGGTGGATGGCCCCATTCACCCTCCAATCGTCCAGAGGACGATGGACGAGGGTCGGGCTTCCGGCTATCCTCGATCCTGGCCCCCATCTTCCGATCCACCCAAGCTCCGCAGTGCGGCCTTCATGCCGGAGGAGGCCCAGGTGCGCGTGGTGCTCTATTCCCCCAACCACCTGTTCCGCCGAGGGCTGGCTCGCCTGATGGCGCCCTACGCGGAGGTGGAGACCGCGGACAGTCTGGAGACCCTGGTGGATGCCGCGTCCCAGGAGCCGGTGGACACCCTGATCATCGACCAGAAGGGGTGGGAGGAGGTCGGCGCGGATTCCCGGTGGAGCTCGCTGTTCTCCCTGTTCCTGGTCCCGGACATCCAGGTGGTGTTCGTGAACCTGGAGAGCCAGATGGTGCACATGGTGCGCGCCCAGTACATGGCCTACACCACGGCGGAGGAGTTTCTCCGTCTGGTCCTGGGCTGAGCGGGGCGATCCTTGTTCGGCGGCACGCGCTACAGGAGAGGAGGTCCGTACATGAGGCGAGATATCGTGGTGGTGACCCTGTTGTGGGCCCTGTTCACCCTTGTTGGGGAAGGGATCGCGTTCACCGTGGACTTCTTGCCTGTCCAGGGGGCGGAGGAGGCCGCGATCATCGACGAGGCCTTCCGGCTCCTGTTGGTCCTGTCCATCCCCGTGGCGGCCCTGGTCCTGGCCTTCCTGCTGTACAGCCTGTTCCGTTTCCGGGCGTCGGATGGGGAGCTCCAGGACGGTCCACCGGTGCGCAACCACCCCGCGGTGGCCCGGCTCTGGGTCCTGGGCAGCCTGGTCCTGGCGGTGTACATCGTGTTCAACCCCGGGCTCAAGGGCATCCGGGAGCTGGAGGCCAACCGCACTGCGGACCTGGTGATCCAGATCGAGGGGGTGCAGTGGCACTGGAACGTGCGCTATCCCCAGTACGACCTGAGCTACGAGTGGGCCCTCCAGATCGCCATGCCGGTGGACACCCGGGTGAAGTTCGAGATCACCTCCCAGGACGTGATCCACTCGGTGTGGATCCCGGCCTTTCGCACCAAGATGGACGCGGTGCCGGGGAAGGTGACCACCCTCTACGTGACCCCCACCCAGGTGGGGACCTATGAGGCAGACCCCAACTTCCGGGTCCAGTGTGCGGAGCTCTGCGGTACCGGCCATCCTCTCATGCGGATGACGGTGCGGGTGCTGGAGCCGGAGGCCTTCCAGGAATGGCTGGAGGCGGCCAAGGTCCAGGCGGCCATGGCAGGGGGCGGCATGTCGGGGATGTCCGGCATGGGCGAGGAGATGGGGGGCATGGGCGAGGGCTCCACCGAGATGGAGTCGGATGCCGGCCACTGAGTGGGTTCCAAGTGCTTTTCATCCAGAGGAGGCGTCTACCATGAAACCTGTGTTCAAGGGTCTGGCCTGGGGAGCCATAGGGGCGGCCCTGGGAGTGGGCCTCCTGGTCCTCCTGCGGCTGTTCTTCGGCCTTCCCGGCTGGAAGCTGGAGCCGGCCGTGGTCATGGCCTACCTCTTCGGCCTGAGCGGCTGGCTGTTGGGCGTGGGGGTGTGGGACTACTGGGCCCGGGGTTGGCTGGGGCTGCCCAACCGGCCCTACACCACCACGGGCTGGCGTCGCTACTTCGACTTCGACACGGACCACAAGGTCATCGGGATCCAGTACGGGGTGTTGTTGGTGGCCCTGTTCCTGATCGCGGGGCTGCTGGCCATGTTCATGCGCTACGAGCTCATGCAGCCCGGTCGGGATCTCCTGAACAGTGCCCAGTACAACCGGCTGATGAGCCTCCACGGCACCACCATGATCTTCGTGGCCGTGGCCACCATCATGGGGGCCTTCGGCAACTATCTGGTGCCCATCATGGTGGGGGCCGACGACATGGCCTATCCTCGGCTCAACGCCCTGAGCTTCTGGTTCGTTCCGCCCGTGGCCCTGCTCCTGGTGGGGGCCGCGCTGGCCGGTGGCTTCGACACGGGATGGACGGGCTATCCGCCCCTGGCCGCGGTGACCAAGCTCGGGGCCCTCTTCTACAACCTGGCCTTCCTGACCATCGGCTTCTCCTCCATCCTGGGTGCCATCAACATCATCACCACGGTGATCACCATGCGGGCTCCGGGGCTCTCCTGGGGTCGTCTGCCGGTCTTCGTCTGGTCCATCATCGGCACGGCCATTCTGAGCTTGCTCTTCACCCAGTTCATCGGCCTGGCCATGCTCATGATCATCCTGGATCGGGTGGCGGGCTTCGGTTTCTTCGACCCGGCCCGGGGGGGCAACCCGGTGCTCTACCAGCACGTCTTCTGGTTCTACTCCCATCCCGCGGTCTACGTGATGATCTTGCCGGGCTTCGGCATCGCGTTGGAGGTCATCTCCCACTTCGCGCGCAAGCCCCTCTTCGCCTACCGGTGGGCCGTGGCCGGCATGATGGGCGTGGTTGTCCTGAGCGCGGTGGTCTGGGCCCACCACATGTTCGTGGCGGGCATGTCCGAGAAGCTCCTCATCCCCTTCATGGTCACCACCGAGCTCATCTCTGTGCCCACCGGCCTGGTCTTCCTCTCGGCCCTGGGGACCATCTGGCGGGGGAAGCTGAACCTGAAGACCCCCATGCTGTTCGCCCTGGCGGTGATCTTCAACTTCCTCATCGGGGGCATCACCGGGGTCTTCCTCTCGGACGTGCCGGTGGACATGCACCTCCAGGACACCTACTTCGTGGTGGCCCACTTCCACTACACCATCGTGGGCGGCGGCATCTTCGGCCTGTTCGCGGGGATCTACTACTGGTTCCCCAAGATCACCGGTCGGATGTACAACGAGCGCCTGGGCAAGATCCACTTCTGGTGGATGTTCATCGCCTTCAACCTCACCTTCCTGCCCATGTTCTGGCTGGGCATCCACGGCATGAACCGGCGCATCGCGGACTACGTGCCCGAGCTGGGGGGGCTGAACCGTTGGGTGAGCCTGGCCGCGTTCGTCCTGGGCGCGAGCTTCATCCTCTTCGTGTACAACATGGTCCGCTCCTGGGTGCGGGGCGAGAAGGCCGCGGCCAATCCCTGGGGCGCTCGAACCCTGGAGTGGCTCATCCCCTCGCCGCCGCCCCTGCACAACTTCCCCAGCGTGCCGGAGGTGGTGGACGACCCCTACGGCTATGGGGTGCCGGGGACCGTGCACGCCCGCCTATCGCCCTCTCCTTCTCCGGCCAGCGACTGAGCGCGGTCGGGTCCGACAGGATGAGGGGGCCCTTGGATCGCAGTGGACGCGATGGACCCTGAGACATCCGGAGGTGTATCCATGGAGAGAGAGAAGGCGGCCCGGATCCGCACGGGCATCGTGGCCGCGGTGTTGCTTGCTGTCCTCACCGGGGTGGAGTACTGGATCGCAGTCTCCTTCACCGGGATCCTGCTCCCCTTGACGGCCATCGCGGTGGCCAAGGTGGGGCTCATCGCGTACTACTTCATGCACATTGCCCAGCTCCGCTATCGGGAAGGAGGTCACTAGCCCATGAGCTCCCCTGCCCATGCCAACCAGGCCGCCCATCCCTATCCCCGGCTCTACATCAACCGGCTGGGGTTCTGGCTCTTCCTCTTCTCCGAGAGCATGCTCTTCGCCGGGCTGTTGGCCACCCGCTTCTACCTCCAGGGCATCCAGCGCCCGGCCGAGTTGAGCCAGGGGCTGGGGCTGGCCATCACCGTGATCCTGCTCCTGAGCAGCCTGACGGCCTACCTGTCCGAGACCTACATCACCTACGGCGACCGTCCCCGCTTCCTGCGCTACACCCTGTGGACCATGGTGTTGGGCACGGTCTTCCTGGTGGGGGTGGCCTTCGAGTGGTACGCGGCCTTCCAGCACTTCCCCCCCTGGACGCCCTTTGGGACGGTCTTCTTCTCCATGACGGGGATGCATGCCTTCCACGTGTTGAGCGGTGTGGTGTTGCTGGGGCTGATCTACTACAACGGCCGGCGAGGGGCCTACGGGCCCCAGGACGCCTGGCCACCGGAGGCCGTGGTCAAATACTGGCACTTCGTGGACGTGGTGTGGGTCTTCTTCTACGCCGCGCTCTACCTGGTTGTGTGAGAGGAGGGACCATGCGATTTCTATCCCTGGCCGCGGTGGTCGCTGCCTCGCTCCTTTTGGCCGCGTGCAGCACCCTCCTGGCGGCAGAGCCCGGCCCGGAGGGGGAGATCCAGATCGTGCTGGAGGACTACGACATCGATCCGGACGTGATCCGGCTCAAGGCCGGGCAGCGGGTGCGCATGGTCATCGTGAACCGGGGCACCCACCTGCACGAGCTGATGATCGGCCGGGAAGTGGAGGTCCACGAGGGGATCACCGAGGGCTTTGCCGAGGACTTCTTCGCGGGCATCCAGGACATCCAGGTGGAGGGCCCGGGCATGGTCATGGGCCTGCCGGGCATGGAGATGGAGGGCATGGATATGGGCGGCATGGAGGGCATGGAGCCGTCGGCCATGGGGGAAGACATGGCCATGGAGGAGGACCCCGGACATGATGAGGGCGGCCCGGACCCCGGCCACGACGAGGCCCCCGGGGCCATGGTCGGCGAGTTCGGCCCCCTGACCCTGGCCAACCTGGCCGACGAGCACGCAGGCCTCATGGTCATGATCGACCCCCGGATGGTCCCGCCCGACCAGGCCACGGTCCTCACCTTCACCGTGCCCGAGGACAAGGTAGGACGCTGGGAGCTGGGCTGCTTCCAGGAACGGGGCCAGCACTACGACGACGGCATGCGGGCCGTCCTGATCGTCGAACCCTAAGCCCAGGAGGCGAGCCATGTCCATCTCCCAGCCGCTCGAACCCCGGGCCTCCCATTCCCCGGCCCTCCCCTCATCGGCAGCCCCATGGCGTACCTGGCTCCAGGACCTGGCGGTCCTGTTCAAGCTCCGGGTGGTCTCCCTGCTCCTGCTGGCCGCGGTGGGCGGCGCCTTCCTGGGGGCCCGCGGATGGCCGGGCTCGGCCCGGCTGGCCCTGCTGTTGGTCACCGGTGGGCTGGCCGCCGCGGGCTCCTCGGCCATCAACCAGTACCTGGAACGGGACACGGACCGCCGGATGCTGCGGACCCGTCGGCGGCCGTTGGTGGCCGGACGGCTGGGCGATCCCCGGTGGGTTCCCTATGTGGCCGGCGGCATGGTCCTGTTGCCCGGGCTGGCGGTGTTGCCCTGGAACCCGGCCCTGACGATCTTCCTGTTCCTGGGCGCGTTCATCTACGTGGTGGTCTACACCCTTTGGCTCAAACCCCGCACCCTGTGGAACATTGTCATCGGCGGGGCCGCCGGCAGCGCGGCGGTGCTCAGCGGCAGCGCCGCGGTGGGTTTCTGGAACGAGGCCGGGGCGCTCTGGCTGGCCCTTCTGGTCTTCCTGTGGACCCCCACCCACTTCTGGAGCCTGGCCTTGGTCTATCAGGACGACTATCGACGGGGCGGTGTCCCCATGCTGCCCACCCAGACCTCACCGCGGCGGGCCGTCCTCTGGATCGCGGCCCACACCGGGGGCACGGCCCTGGCCGCCCTGGCTCTCCTGACCCACCCTGCCCTGGGATGGCTCTACGGTATCCCCGTGGGCCTGGCCACCCTGGACCTGGCCCTGCGGAACCTGCGGCTGTGGCGCTCTCCGGGCCGCCGCGAGGCGTTTGGTCTGTTCAAGGCCTCCAACGTCTACCTGGGGCTGGTACTTCTTCTGATCTGTGTGGATGTCCTGATATAGGGCAGGGATAGAGGCCCAGACGCGGCGTGGGGGGTGGCAGCCGACTGCCACCCCCCACGCGCGCCTCTCCGGGTCCGTTCTCCTGGGAGGAAGCGGACTTCACTCCTCGGCCTCGCCCATGGCCACGAAATCGCCGTGCCAGTGGTGCACGAAGACCTGGCCGGTGTAGCCGTTGACGCTCAGCATGCCCACGGGCTTTCCGTCTCGCAGCACATCCACGGTGTAGTAGCCGTAGAACGCGGTGAGCTCCGGGGCCACCTGGGCGCCGTTGAGCACCCGGGCCGCGTAGGCCTGGGCGATCCGCAGGGCGGCCTCCTGGTCGATGGGCATCTCCGCGAGCAGGCCTTCTTGGCCGAAGGACCATCCCATCATCCGGGCCATGGGGCTGTACTTCAGGTTCCACATCATGTTGGGCCCGGGCTCGGGCATCACCCAGCGGGTCCGGGGCTCCACCAGGAGCTCAAAGGCACCGCGCCCGGTCTCCTTCTCCAACACCTGGACGTAGGCCTGGTTGTCGAAGACCATGACCTCCCCGATGGTGAACGCCTCTGCGGGGAGCCCCAGGACAGCGAGGCGCTCCAGGTATCCTTCCACAGCCTCCCGGGCCTCGGGAATGCTCAACACCGGCAGACCCAGGAGCTCAGGCTCCCCCATGCCCATCATCCCCATCATGCCGGGTCCCATGCCCATCATGCCCATACCGGGTCCCATCATGCCGTAGCCGAAGCCTGGGGCGAAGGGCGCGGTGTCGGTGTAGCCCTGGCCGGCCATCATGCCCGGGCCCATGCCGTAGCCGAAGCCCATCATGCCGGGTCCCATGCCCATCATGCCCATACCGGGTCCCATCATGCCGTAGCCGAAGCCTGGGGCGAAGGGCACGGTGTCGGTGTAGCCCTGGTTTCCAGGATATCCAGGACCGGGCCCCATCATGCCACCGGGCATGCCCGGCATGGGGGGGCTGCCGGGTGGCATCATGCCCTGGGCCAGAGCCGTGCCCGCGAGGGCCAGAAAGAGGAGACCGAGGCCCAGGACGATCCCGAGGCTGAGGGAAAAGCTCTTGCGCAAGTCCATGGCTCACCTCCTTGTGAGATTAGCCGCCGTTCGCCGTATGGGGGTTGGGTGGAAGTGTCCTGCCGGGGCAGGCGGTCGGAGTGTCCTGCATGGCCGTCCCGACGGACCCCTCATCGTCTCCTGCATCCCCATCATGCCACAGGGATATGAAGGGTGTATGAAGCCCTGCCAACCGGTGCTGCCTGGAGATGGGGGGCGTCGGGGCGAGCTCGGCCCTGGGGTGGGCGGGCTGGGCCCCTCTATCGGGAGCGGACGATGCTGATCAGGAGCCAGAACCCCAACACGATGGCGATGACGAAGAGGAAGCCGAAGAAACGTCCCGCGTATTCCTGGAGGAAGCCCTCGGGGGCCACCATGTGCATGAACTGGCTCAGGCCCACGATCAGCGCCCCCACCAACACGCTGGCCGAAAGCTGGTGCACCATCCGCTGCACCCGGTCCAGGGTGTGTTCCATGCCCCGGAGCTCGATCTGCCCGCCCAGCTCTCCCTGTTCCAGAAGGGTGACCAGCCGGGTGAAACGTCGGGGAAAGGAGAGGCCGAACTCGGTCATCTCCACCATGCCGTCCACCACCTTCTCGCCCACCCGGAGGGGAGAATGGCGGTGGAGCCAGTACTGTTCCAGGTAGGGGGTGCTGAAGGGAACGAACTGGAAATCCGGATCGAGTTGGAGGCCGATCCCCTCGCTGATGGCCATGGCCCGGGCCATGAGGACCAGGTCCGCGGGCATGCGCAGGCGGTGGCGACGGGCCAGGGCCATCAGTTCCGCGAAGAGGTTGGAGGCCGCGATCTCCTGGGCCGAGCGGTGGGCGTAGCACGCGATCATGTGGTCCAGATCCCGTCGGAGGGCCTGGGAGTTCACCTTTCCCCGGAGCATGCCCAGGAAGAGCATCTCGTCCAGGACCCGGTCGCTGTGGCCTTTGGCCACGGCCAGGAAGAGCCGGGAGAGCCCTTCCTGCAGGGATTCGTCCAGCCGGCCGATCATGCCGAAGTCGATCAGGCCGATCCGGCCATCCTCCAACACGTAGAGGTTTCCCGGGTGGGGATCCGCGTGGAAGAAGCCGTGGACGAACATCTCCTCCAACATCAGGCGGACGAAGTTGGCCGCCAGCCGTCGTCGATCCAGGCCCGCCTGGGCCAGGCCTTCCAGGTCTGTGATCTTGATGCCCGTGACCCGCTGCATGACCAGCACCCGCTCCGTGGTGTAGGGCCAGTGGATGCGGGGGATGCAGACATCCGGGTCCCCCTGGAACATGCGGCGGAAGCGCTCCGCGTTCTCCCCCTCCCGGACGTAGTTGAGCTCGCAGCGCAGGTTGAAGGCGAACTCCTGGGCCAGGGCCAGGACGTCGTAGTCCCGCCCGAACCCCGTGTGCTCGGTGATGAGCCGGGCCAGGTCCAGCAGGATGGCCAGATCCTGTTCGATGGCCTCGGCCACCCCGGGGCGCTGGACCTTCACCACCACGGGTTCGCCGTTGGGCAGCCGGGCCGCGTGCACCTGGCCGATGGAGGCCGCGGCCAGGGGTTCGGGGTCCAGTTCCGCGAAGAGCTCCTGGGCTTCCCGGCCCAGCTCCTCCTGGAGCACCTCCACCACCTGGGCATAGGGGACTGGGGGCACCGCGTCCTGGAGCTTGGAGAGCTCCGCGATGTACTCCGGCGGCAGCAGATCGGAGCGGGTGCTCAGCACCTGCCCCAGCTTCACGAAGGTGGCGCCCAGCTCCTCGAAGGCCTGGCGCAGGTGCACGGCCTGGGCGGATGCGCCGTCCTGGGTGGGCCGACTCCACCGCTGGCCCAGGGGCAGCAGGCCGGTCAGGCCCAGCTCGGCCCAGAGCCAGCCAAAGCCATGTCGGGTGAAGACGGCCAGGATCTCCCGGTAGCGCCCCAGGTTCCTGACCCCGATCCGTACGGCCATGGCCTCCCTCCTTTCCCTTCTGGGCATCCTTTTGTCGATGGCGGTGAAGCCTCTGTGCCCTCCTGGGCCGGTGCTTGTTCCAGCGATGTCCCGATCGGGGGCCCATGGCCCGCGGCTGCGGGGGCTGGGTCTACCGCCTGCGCTCCTGTCCGACTACTCGGGGTCGGCCCCGAGCCAGCCAGGAGCCCACCAGGGCCAGGAGGGCCATCCCCACCCAGAACCCCCGCAACCAGGGGTTGGGGTGGGTCCGGTAGAGCCGGCGATAGGCGGTCGGCCCCACTTTCCAGACCACGTAGCTCTCCGAGAGGAGCTCCCACAGGGCCTCGTGGGCCAACAGGATCGCGGCCAGGCGTGTCAGCCTCTCCGGCCAGGAGCGGACCCTGGCAGAACCTGGCCACACCAGCCAGAGCCCGTGGAGGAGGGCCAGGGGCAGGGTCTGGAGGTGGCCGAACTCGTGCCAGTAGCTGAGCCGTCGGCGCTCCTCCACGGGAAGCCCGCGGCGGATGAAGAGGTTCACCAGGGGCGGATGGGGCAGGGAGACCGCTCCCACCCGGACCAGGTGCCAGTAGTCGTGCTCGATCACGATCTCGCCGGGCAGGCCGTACCAGGCGTGGAGGACCTGACCCTCAGGGGGTTGGCTCATCTCGTCCTCCGGAGTCGGCTCACCGGGCCGCGGGATCCACCACCCGGTAGTTGCGCATCATGCCCATGTCCTCGTGTTCCAGGTTGTGGCAGTGGTAGAGGAAGAGTCCGGTGTAGTCCTGGAACTGGACCTGTACCCGGACTCGCTCGCCGGGCATGAGCAGCACCGTGTCCTTCCAGCCCTGGTCCACGTAGCCGTCCTTGACCGTCTCCCAGTTGGCCCGTTGGGTGGCGTCCGTGGGGGCCTGGCGGGAGAGCACCCGGAACTGGAGCCCGTGGATGTGCATGGGGTGGGGTTGGCCCGCCATGCCCGGCATGCCGCCTCCTCCAGGTCGTTGGTTGACGAACTCCCACACCTCGGTGGTTCCCAGCTCCACGATCTCGTCCTGGGCCACGCCGGTCATCTCGAAGGTGCGGCCGTTGATGGTCCACTGGCCGGCCTGTAGGTAGAGGGCGAAGCTCCGATCCACCTGGACCTGGGCGGCCTCTCCCGGGGGGACGTCCTTGCTCACCCTGGGCAGGAAGATCCGGTGGCCCGGGGGTGCAGGCGCCGTGGCGAAGGGGGTGGGTGTGGGTTCCGGGGTGGGGGTGGCCGGGCTGGCCTCCTGGATCTGGAAGTCCATCACCGAGAACTCGGCGCCGTTGGGCAGCTCGCTGTTGCCGCCCCCGGTCACCGAGAAGGCCAGGCTGCGCAAGGTCACGGTGGAGTCGGCCGGCCACTGGCTGAAGTCCACCAGCAGCTCCACCCGCTCTGCGGGGCCCAAGGTCACGTAGTTCCGCTGCACCGGCTGTTCCAGCAGGCCGCCGTCGGTGGCGATGACCGTCAGGGGCGTGTTGTCGGACCAGGCCAGCTTGTAGATCCGGGCGTTGGAGCCGTTGAGCAGGCGCAGGCGATAGGGCCTCCGCTCCACCGTGCGGGTGGCGTCTGGCCGGCCGTTCACCAGGATGCGGTCGCCCAGGAAGCCGGCCATGTCCACGCCGTAGAGGAGCCGGTTCTGGGCGTCGAAGCGGCGGTCCTGGATCACCAGGGGCAGGTCGTAGGGGCCTGTGGGCAGGCCCTGTTCGGTGGCCTGGCTGGGATCGGAGATGTGGATGAGGCCGGCCAGGCCTCGGTAGACCTGGGGGCCGGTGCGGCCGTGGGGATGGGGATGGTACCAGTAGGTGCCGGCCCGGTCCCGGACGGTGAACTCGTATGTATAGCTCTCGCCCGGGGAGATGGCGTAGCGGGGGTGTCCGTCCGCGGCCTCGGGCACGTGGAGGCCGTGCCAGTGGACGATGCTCTTCTCGGTGCCGGGCAGTCGGTTGGTGAAGGTGATGCGGACGTTCTGTCCGGTGCGTAGGTTCAGGATAGGTCCCAGGTAGCTGTCCGGCAGGGGTTGGAGGG
>JALSIX010000002.1 GCA_026989655.1 Caldilineaceae bacterium | reverse complement strand
GGGCCTGCCCGGACGTTCATGCCGCCCCGGGTCACCACCTGGGGGGGCGGCGTGGGAGTGGGGGCCACGGGCACGGTGGGGGAGGCGGTGGGCGACAGGGCCGGAGACGTCTCCTGGGCAGGCGGGGTGTCGGGCACGGTGGCCGGTGTCGGTTCGGCCGTCTGGCCTGCTGTGGCCAGGGCCGGCTCGGAGGGCGCGATGGGCCGAGCCGGGCCCTGGAGGTACTGTTCCACCAGGGGGGAGGTCAAGCGGAGGGCCTGCATCAGCGCCACCAGGGCACCGATCACCTCGTCAGGGGCTCCCCGTTGGATGCTGGTCTCGGTGGCCAGGATCACCCATTGTTGGGTGTTGGCCACCTCCAGGCCCTGCAGGGATCGCTCGGCTGCCTCCAGGTCGCCGCTGGCCTGGTATGCCAGCGCGATGGCCTGGGTCTCCTGGAGCAGGGCCTCTGGATCCGACGGGGAGGGCTCGGCGGGCAGGGCACAGCCGGCCAGCCACAACAGGGCCAGGGTGCCGAGGAGGAACCGACACCACCGGGGACGGAGGGCTGTCTGGGTTCGGCGGGCTGGGCTGGGAAGGCTGGGGAGGGGACGGGCCAGGCGTTCGGGGGAAGGGGCCAGGGCCTGTGGTGGCATGGGATCCGAGGAAGGATGTGCGGCCATATCCGTCCTTTGTGTCCGCTGGGCATGGCGAGCGGGAATACCGAACCGATGCGCCCGCGCCATCTCCGCCCCAACCGCTGCTTTCGAGCCTGCCGACCGTCTGCTATAATCAGGTCGTACTGGGCTGGGATCGCCTCTGGCCAAGGATCCCGGCCCGCTGGGAGGAGTGCCGAAGGTGGGACTCGAACCCACACGGGGGAACCCCACACGATTTTGAGTCGTGCGCGTCTGCCAATTCCGCCACTTCGGCACGGACGGCACCGAACCCAGTATACTGGCAGAGGGCCTCCACCGTCAAATTGCCTATGACATCCACCGTACAGCGCGATCCCTCCGTTGCCCCGATGGCTGAATCCGACGAGGCCCTGATCCACCGCGCGCGGCGGGGCGATCTGGACGCGTTCAACCAGCTCATCCTGCGCTACCAGAACATGGCCTGGAGCGTGGCCTATCGGCTCCTGCGGGACCCGGACGCGGCCGCGGATGCCGTCCAGGATAGCTTCATCAAGGCCTTTCGGGCCCTGGACAGCTTCCAGGGCGGCAACTTCAAGAGCTGGTTGATGCGCATTGTCTCCAACACGGCCTACGATCTCCTGCGGGCCCGGAAACGTCGGGCCACGGACAGCCTGGAAGACCTGCCCATGGAGCAGGAGTACATCACCCACCTGACGGACAGGGCCGAGTCGCCCCACGAACGGGCCGAGCGGCGGGAGCTGGCGGAGCTGCTGGAGGAGGCCATCGACTCCCTGCCCGAGGACCAACGCCTGGTCCTCCTCCTCTCGGACGTGGAGGGCTACTCCTACGACGAGATCGCGGAGATCCTGGAGATCCCCATCGGCACGGTCAAGTCCCGCCTGAGCCGTGGCCGCAGCAAGGTCCGAGACTACTTGGCCCGATATTCGGAACAATTGCCCATGGCCTTTCGTCGTAACAGTGAGGTCGCCCAGCGGCCCATGCCCAGCGACGATCCCGGTGCGTGACATGAGCCTGATACCCCAGAATCCCATTTCGGACGAACTGCTCTCCGCGTACCTCGACGGCGCGGTCACCGAGGAGGAGCGGCGCCGGGTCGAACGAGCCATCGCCCAGGACCCTGTGATCGCCTGGCAGGTGGAGACTCTACGGGAGACCATCCGCCTCCTGCAGGAACTTCCCTCTATCCCCCTTCCCCGTTCCTTTGTGCTCCAGGAGGAGCAGGTGGCCGATATCCTGGTCCACTACCGGGCGGCCGCCCCGGCCCCGTCGGGGCCTGGGGTGGCTGGGCCCGCGGGGAGGCTCTGGCACCGGCTATGGGCCTTTTTCCAGGCAGGCAATCCGGCATTGCGCAACGCTGCGGCCGCAGCCGCCGCGCTCTTCGTCCTCCTGGTCACCCTCAACGCGGTGGGGGTGCCCGCCCCACCGCCCGCGACCTCGACGGTCCCGGCATCGGCCCCCGAGGTGGCCATGGCCTCCACGGCCTCTCCCCAGGAGCGCGAGACCCTCTCTCCCGCGTTCATGGCCCCTCGATCGGAGTCCATGGCTCCAGAGGCCATGGAGCAGGCCCCGGCCGCTGCCGAACCGGCTCTGGCTGTGGGCGCCCTGGCCGAGGAGCCGCAGCTCCGCAGCCGGGCGATGGAGCCGGCCCCCCAGGCCGCGCCCCTGGCCTCCTCTGGCATCCCGGCCCCGGGGGGGCTGGCCGACGAGGCCGGGGCCTCGGACCTGATTCCCCTGGCCTTCGCGGAGGAAGGCCCCGAGGCAGGGGCCTTCCTGGTGGCCACCCCCAATACCGCGGAGCCCGAGAGGGCTCTGGAGGTCGCTTCCGTGGGGGAGCTGGCCTCTGAGCCCGCGGCCGTGGCCGCTTCCGCGGAAGCGGAGCAGGTCTCCTCCGCTTCCTTGGACCGGGAGCCGAGGACGGCCGAGACCGGGGCCTCCGGGCCTGAGAACGGCCTGCTCGCCTCGGCCTGGCTCTGGGCCGAGGGGATCCTCCTGGGCCTGGCTCTGATCCTGGGTGGGCTCTGGCTCCGCAGTCGCCGGATCGGGTAACGCCATGCCCGAGCTTCCAGAGGTGGAGACGGTCCTCCGAGCCCTGGAGGACGGGCTGCAGGGGCGCACGGTCCGGACGGTCCGCTGTACCTGGCCTCGCCTGATCGTCACCCCTTCCCCAGAGCGTTTCGCGGCCCTGTTGGCCGGCCGGCGTTTCGATCTCTTTCGGCGTCGGGGCAAGTACCTTCTCCTGGGCCTGGACGATGGCCATACCCTGATTGTCCACCTGCGCATGACCGGCGCTCTGCGGATCCACACCCGGGAAGAGGCGGCTGCTCGGCCGCCGGATCGCCACACCCACGTGGTCTTCCACCTGGACCGGGGGGACGAGCTGCGTTTCCGGGATCCGCGGAAGTTCGGGCGCATGTGGTTGGTGGCGGATCCGGAATCGGTGGTGGGCCATCTGGGCCCTGAACCCCTGGATCCACGCCTCCCCGCGGAGGAGCTGGCCCGTCGCCTGGCCGGCCGTCGGGCCACCATCAAGGCCCTTCTCCTGGACCAGCGGATCCTGGCCGGGATCGGCAACATCTACGCGGACGAGGCCCTCCACCGGGCGGGCATCGATCCCCGCCGTCCTGCCGGCTCGTTGAGTGTTGGCCAGGTGGCAGCGCTCCTCCAGGCCATCCGAACCGTGCTGGCCGAGGCGATCCAGGCCCGGGGCAGCAGCCTTCGGGACTACACCCCGCCAGACGGCCCGGCCGGCACCTACCAGGAACAGCATCGAGTTTTCCGCCGCGACGGCCAGCCCTGTCCGGTCTGCGGCACCCCCATCCGGCGGACGGTCCTGGTCCAGCGCAGCACCTATTTCTGCCCCACCTGTCAGCATTGAGGGGGAGAGACGGCTGTGCTCTACCGTAGCCTGGCCCGCTTTCTCTTCCCCCTGGTCCTGACCATTGTGGTCCAGGAGTTCGGCACCCAGATGCTCAGCGCGGGCATGGCCCGCATGCCCCAGGCCACCCAGACTCTGGCCGCGTTCGGCCTGGGCTGGAACCTGGTCCTCTTCTTCGCCAGCCCCCTGGTCCAGTCCAAGCAGCTCGGGCTGGTCCTGGCCACCCACCGGACAGCCTTTCGACGTACCCTGACCTTTGTGGTGGCCTTCGCTGTGTTGCTCATGGGGCTCCAGCTCTCCCTGGCCCAGACCGGTCTGGGGGAGCGGTGGATCGAGGAGCTGCACCAGGTGAGCCCAAGCCTCGGCCGCGAGGTGCGGGCCGTGCTGCTGTGGCTGCTGCCGGTGCCCCTGGTCCGCAGCCTGGTCCTCTACCTGGCGGGTCTGCTCCTGCGTGCCCATCGCACCGAGGTGATCACCTACAGCACGGTGGCCCGCTTTGGGGTGGGCATCCTGGGCGTGGCTGCCCTCCTGGCCACGGATTCCGTGCAGCGACGGCCTATCCTGTTGCCCATCCTGGTCACCTATGCCATGTTCACGGCAGAACTGCTTGTGGTCCTGGCAGGGGTCCTGCGCCATGGGGCCATCCCCTCCGCACCCCCGAGCCTCCAGGAGCCCTCCCTCTCCTACCGGGAGATCCTGGGTTTCTTCTGGCCCCTGGCCCTGATCATGTTGGTCCAGGAGGTGAGCCGCCCGCTCATCAACCTGTTCGTGGCTCGGGAACCCAACGGCACCGAGGCCCTGGCCGTGCTCACCGTGGTCTACGCGCTGGGCCAGTGGCCTTACCGATGGCTCAACGAGATCCGCAGCATCCCGCCGGCTTTCCGTCGGCTGGACCCTGCCCTGGGGCAGGTGCGTCGTTTCGTCGGAGTGTGTGGAGGACTCTCCTTTCTGCTCTCGGTGGCCCTCTTCTGGACCCCTCTGCGGGATGTGTTGCTCCTGCAGGTCATCGGGGTGGACTCTGCCCTGGCCCACCAGGCCCATACCCCGTTGCGGCTCTTCGCGATCTTCTCCTTTGTGGTCATGGTCCGGGCCTATCTCCATGGGGTGGCTCTGGTGGAACGCCGCACCCAGGCCATCGCGCCCAGCGGCCCCATGCGGGTGGCGGCCATCCTGGTGGCCCTGGTGGCCCTGCCCTGGCTGGGGGTCCAGGGTGCGACCCGGGCCGTGGGTGCCCTGCTCAGCGGGTTCGTGGTGGAGACCCTCACCGTGTGGTGGGGGCTCCGAGGACGACCTGCCCTGGGGCCATCTCCGCCGGACCTGGTGCAGCCTGGGCGCACCTGAGCGCGGCCCTCGGAGGAGGACCGGGGCCGGGTGCGGGCCCCCGGTTGGACCTTCTCCCCAATTTCAGCAGTTCACGAATTCGTAGCGGAATCGGCATCCTCAGATGCCGATTCCAGAGGGGCGATGCCGCATCGGAGGATGCTCACTCCTCCGTTTGGCTAAAATCGTGAATCACTGAATTTGGCGGATCGCCGGGATCCGTGTCAAGATCCCCGGGAATCCTCGTTAGTCCCGCGGCACGCGCAGCGTTTCCCAGGAGGCATATACCGTGGCCGTGTACACCGAAACCCTCTCGAAATCCCGGCAGGGCGGCCGGGTCCACCGGATGGTCACCCAGTGGCTGTTCCTGGTGGTGGCCCTGGTCATGGTGTTGGTGGTCTTCGGCGGCTATGTCCGGCTCACCCGTTCGGGCCTCTCCATCGTGGAGTGGAAGGTGGTGACCGGTACCTTGCCCCCCCTGAGCCAGGAGGCCTGGGAGGCCGAGTTCGCCAAATACCAGGCCACGCCGGAATATCAGAAGGTCAACCGGGGCATGACCCTGGACGAATACCGCCGCATCTACTACATCGAGTACTTCCATCGGCTTATCGCCCGGATCGCGGGCCTGTTGGTGGTGATTCCCCTGGCCATCTTCCTGGTTCGGGGGGCCATTCCCTGGCGACGTGCCGGCCCCTACCTGGCCATCCCTGTGCTCTTCGGGGTCCAGGGCTTTCTGGGCTGGTACATGGTGAGCAGCGGCCTGGAGGACAACCCCGCGGTGAGCCATTTCCGCCTGACCATCCACCTGCTGACCGCGTTGGCTATCCTGGGGTGGACCCTGTGGCTGGCCCTGAGCCAGGTGTACGGCGGGCCCGGGACCACCCCCCAGCGCAACCTGGTGTGGGGTACCCGGGCGGTGTTGGCGGTGCTGGTGCTCCAGATCGCGTACGGCGGCCTGGTGGCGGGCCTGAAGGCCGGCTGGATCTCCAATACGTGGCCTCGGATGTTTGGAGCCTGGATTCCCCAGGGGCTGCTCTCCACCCTGGAGCCCTGGTGGTGGAATCTGCTGGAGAATGCGGCGACGGTCCACTTTGTACACCGCTGGTTCGCCTTTGTGGTGGCTCTGGCCGTGGTGGCCCTGGCCGTGGCCGTGTACCGGAGCCGGACCCCACTGGAGCCCAGCGTGCGTCGGGCCGCCCTGGCGCTGGTCCTGTTGGTGGGGATCCAGATCGGCCTGGGCATCGGGGTGGTCTGGTTCAGTGTGCCCCTGTGGTTGGCCCTGGTCCACCAGGCCACGGCCCTGCTCCTGTTCATGGACACCCTCTTCTTGACCCACCGCCTGTACGCCCTCTCGGGTTGATCTTCATCCGATCCTCGTCGATTCGGTCTTGCCCGGGATAGGGGGCCCTATCCCGGGTTCTCCTTTCTCCTTCCACCCCTTCTACGGCTCGTTTCCCGGGGAGCCGTTCTGGACACGGGAATGGGTTCTCTGTTACCATGTCTATTGAATATATGCTCAATCATAGTGGACATGGTGACATAGGGGCGCCATCGGCGATGCCTCCTCCCCAGATGATAGGCCATGGCCAGGAGGAAGTGAGATGACGGAACAGCTGGAGCTGCGGGTCCAGAACCTGGACTGCGAACACGACGCCGCGGCCATCCGCCGGGCCCTGGCAGGGACCCCGGGCCTGGCCCAGGTGACGGTCTACCCCAAGTCGGCCAAGGTGCGCCTCCTCTACGACCCGGCGCTGGTGCAGCCCCAGGCCATCCAGGAGAAGTTGGCCGAACAGGGCTTCCCGGCCCAGGAGGGGATGGCCCTGGCCGGGCCGCCCAAGCCCTGGCGCAACCCCAAGGTGCTCACCTCCCTGGCCTCCGGCCTCCTCCTGCTGGTGGGCTGGCTCCTGGGGCAGGCCGGCGTGGCGGAAGGGGTGACCCTGCCCATCTTCGTGGCGGCCATCCTGGTCGGCGGCTACTATTTCGGCCGGGAGGCCATCCAGGAGCTGGTCTACGAGCGGCGCATCGGCATCGAGCTGCTCATGAGCATCGCCGCGGTGGTGGCCGCGGCCATGGGGCAGGCCGCGGAAGGGGCCATGCTGGTCTTCCTCTACTCCATCAGCGAAGCCGCGGAGGGCTACACCGAGGAGAAGACCCGCTCCGCCATCAAGGCCCTCATGGATCTGGCCCCCAAGACCGCGCTGGTGCGCCGGGATGGCCAGGAGGTGACCATCCCGGTGGAGGAGCTGGCCGTGGGGGACGTTTTCATCGTCAAGCCCGGCCAGGCCATCCCCACGGACGGGGTGATCGTCGACGGCCACTCCAGCGTGAACGAGGCCCCGGTCACCGGGGAGAGCGTGCCGGTGTAGAAAG
>JALSIX010000001.1 GCA_026989655.1 Caldilineaceae bacterium | reverse complement strand
CACCGCGTCGGCAAAGGCGGGGCGGCGGAGGTCGGGCTCCAGGCCGATCCACACCGGGGAGGCCTGGGAGCGGAGCCGGTCCCGCAGCTCCTGGACGCCGTCGAAGCGGATGTTCGACGGGCCCAGGGAGGCATCGCTGGAGCGGAGCAGGGTCTCCGGGCCCAGGATCTCCACGCTGAGCGGAGGGGGAAGGCCCGGGATGCCTCTGGCCAGATCCTCCCGCACGGCCGTGGGGGAGGCGTCGGGCGCCACGGCCATCAGCGTATGGATCAGGTCGGTTGCCGTGCGTTCTACCAGTGTGGTGGCCAGGGTCAAGGTGAGCTGGGCCTGTCGGCTCCGGGCCTGGACCGTGGTTTGCTCCACCAGACGGTAGCTGATGGCGGTGGTGGCCAACAGGGGTGCCAGCACGATCACCAGCAGGTAAAAAATCAGGCGGGAGGAGAGTGAGGCTCGCATGGCGGTTCTCGACTCGGTGGGTGGGCTCTTGGCGGGCCCTGGACAGAGTCCCCGGGGCCCGCAGCGCTCTCGGCCGATCCAGGGTCGGGGCCCATCCTCGGCCGACGGGGAGCCGTGTACGCTGGGGGCGTCCCCTGGGTGTCGGCAGGGCCCCGGTGTTCGGTGCATCGGGTCCGCGGGCGAGAGCCTCCGGCTTCGGAGACCGGGCCTCGCTTGACAGTCCTTCTCTATCGGCATTAGACTGGAGCTGCACATACGGAATTTCGGCGGTCTCCGGCAGGAAGGCTCCCGGCGTTTTGTCGGCGACTGCGTCCACTTGGGGGCCTGTGTGCCATGGTCTTCCGCTTCCGTCGTCCTCCAGAACACCAGCCTACTGCCGCCACCGTGGAGCTGGAACATGTATGGGTCTACCGCAAGGGTGTCCCCGCGCTGGAGGACATCTCCTTTCGGCTGGAGCGGGGAGAGCAGGTGGCTGTGTTGGGCCCGAACGGCGCGGGCAAGAGCACCCTCTTCCAGGTCATCGTGGGCATCCTCCGGCCCCAGCGGGGGCGGGTCCGCATCTACGGCAGCGGGCCGGATCGGCACCTCTGTATCGGGTACGTGCCCCAGCGGAACCAGATCGACTGGCGTTTTCCGGTCACCGTCTGGGACGCGGTGATGATGGGGCGGGTGGCCCGGATCGGGTTCTTCCGCTGGCCCGGTCCCCGGGATCGGGAAGCGGTGGCCCAGGCCCTGGCCGAGGTGGGCATGGACGCGTACCGGGAGCGGCAGATCGGCGAGCTCTCCGGCGGCCAACAGCAGCGGGTGTTCCTGGCCCGGGCCCTGGCCCAGGAGGCAGAGCTCCTGCTCCTGGACGAGCCCCTCACCGGCCTGGACGTCCCCAGCCAGGAGGCCCTGCTGGCCATCCTGGATCGGCTCCGACACCGGGGGATCTCCATCATCGTGGCCACCCACGACCTGGGGCAGGTCATGGGCCGCTACGATCGGGTGCTCCTCCTCAACCGTCGGCTCATCGCGGACGGCCCCCCTGCGGAGGTCCTCCGTCCCCCGATCCTGGCCCAGGCCTTCGGCAGCCACCTCCATATCCTGCCCCTTCCCGAGGGCACGGTGGCCATCCCCGACACCTGCTGCAGCAATCGGGAGATGGTCCAGCCCCTGGTGTCGGGCCGACCGGGACGGGACAGACCGTAGGGACGGGGACTGTGGAGATCCTGGCCTGGCTTCTGGACCCTCTCCGCTTTCCGTTCATGGTGCGGGCCCTGGTGGCCGCGGTGACCGTGGGCATCGTCTGCCCGGTCCTGGGCACCTTTCTCGTCCTCCAGGGCATGGCCTTCTTCGGCGATGCCCTGGCCCATGCCATTCTGCCCGGCATCGTGCTGGCCTTCCTGGTGGGCTGGCCCCTGGCGCTGGGAGCCCTCCTCTTCGGCCTGGCCAGCGCGGTGGCCATTGGCGTCATCAGCGAGCGCGAGGAGATCCGGGAGGACACGGCCATCGGCATTGTCTTCGCCGGGAGCTTTGCCCTGGGGGTGGCGCTTCTCAGCACGGTCCGGAGCTACGCCACCGACCTGGCCCACATCCTCTTCGGCAACGTGTTGGGGGTGTCGGACGACGACCTGCGGCTCATCGTGGTCCTGGGGATCCTGGTACTCCTCCTGGTGGTCCTCTTCTACAAAGAGCTCCTGGTCATGGCCTTCGATCCCATCCTGGCTGTGGTCCTGCGGCTGCCCGTGCGGGGGCTTCGCTATCTGCTGTTGGTGATGTTGGCCATCACCATCGTGGCCTCGCTGCAGACCGTGGGGCTGGCCCTGATGATCGCCATGTTGGTGACCCCTGCCTCCACCGCGTCCCTGTTGGCGCGGCGGGTTCCCTCCATGATGGCCGTGGCTGCGGCCCTGGGCGTGGCCTCCAACGTGGTCGGGCTCTACATCAGCTTCTACCTGGATGTGGCCTCTGGCCCGACCATGGTGCTGGTGGCCACCGCCGTCTTCCTGGGGGTGTTCGCGGCGGATCCCCGGCGTCGACGTCGGGAGGTCCACGCCGCGATGTCGCCGGGGCCCTTGGCCCCTGGGCGCTGAAGGGGGTTCAGCAGTTCACGAATTCGTAGCGGAGTCGGCATCTGAGGATGCCGATTCCAGAGGGCGATGCCGCATCGGAGGATGCTCACTCCTCCGTTTGGCTAAAATCGTGAATTACTGGGGCTGGGCAGTTCTGGGCCCCACGGCGGTGCATGCTCTTTTCCCGTCCGATTTGCCAGGAGGGGGATGGTCGTGCTATACTGGGGTCAGAGTGGGGGATTAGCTCAGTTGGCTAGAGCGCTACGTTGACATCGTAGAGGTCGCTGGTTCAAGTCCAGCATCTCCCACCTGAATCGACCTCCGTGCGCAGCCCTCCTCAGCCTCCGTGTCTGCCCTCTCCACCGGAGAGGGCATTCTTTTCAAGGGCGCGCCGACACAACCGAGGCGGGTGGAACGCGTCGACCAGGACGAGTACGGAGCTCGGTGCAGCCCAGAGAGCGGCGATCGTGGCTGGAAGTCGCCGTGCTGTATCCTCCGGAATACCCCCTGGGAGCGACCGGTGGAACGGGCCTGTATCGGTCCCAGTAAATCGGTCCGGCCGGCCCCGTTATCGGCCGTCGAGTGGTCCAGGAGGCCGCCTTCTCCGGCCTGCCTGGGCAAGATGGGTGGAACCGCGGGTGAACACCTCGTCCCATTGGGCGGGGTGTTTTTTGTGGATGGGTGAGGTCCGGGACATGGACAGGACATTGGAGGGCCTGGCTCCTCTGGGGCCTCTTCAGGCCGAGATGGAGCGATACGCGCAGGAGCAGGAGAGCCTGGTGGAGCGAGCGGTCGCGGTCCAACAGATCCCCGCGCCCACCGGGCAGGAGGGCGCGCGTGCGGCCTGGGTGGAGGCGGCCTTCCGCGAGCTGGGGCTGGAGCGGGTGGAGCGGGACGCGCTCCTCAACGTCTACGCCCGGGTTCCCGGGCGGCGCCCGGGCCCAGGTCTGTTGGTCAGCGCCCACATGGACACGGTCTTCCCTCCGGGCACGGACCTGGCCCTGCGCCGAGAGCCGGAACGGGATCGGCTCTCGGGCCCGGGGATCGGGGACAACTCCGTGGGGGTCGCTGGCCTGGTCACCCTGGCCGAGAGCCTGGTCCGGCTTCCCACACCGCCGGTGGACGTGTGGCTGGTGGCCAACAGCAACGAGGAGGGCCTGGGCGATCTGAAGGGGATGCGGGCCGCGGTGGACCGCCTCCACGGCCGGGCTCCGGGGCTGGGCGCGGCCATCGTGCTGGAGGGCATGGGGCTGGGGCGAGTGGTCCATCGAGGTCTGGGGGTCCGCCGTTACCGGATCGCGGTCCAGGCCCCGGGGGGGCACAGTTGGGGCGATTTCGGCGTGGCCAGCGCGGTCCATGCCCTGGTCGCCCTGGCCGCGGAGATCGCGCACCTGCAGGTGCCCCGGAAGCCCCGGACCAGCTTCAACATCGGCCGCATCCAGGGAGGGCGCTCGGTGAACACCATCGCCGACCATGCGGAGCTGGAGCTGGATCTCCGCAGCGAGGCCCCGGAGACCCTGGCCTGGCTGGATGAACAGGTCCGCCGGATGGTGGAACGGCACCGGAGCGAACACCGGCGGCTCCACACCCAGGTCACCGTCCACATGGTCCAGATCGGCCATCGTCCGGCCGGGGGCATCCCCGAGGACCACCCCTTGGTCCAGGCCGCGTCCGCGGTGTTGGCCCGTCTCCGGGTCCGGGAGCGACGGGACTTTCGCATCAGCAGCACGGATGCCAATGTGCCCCTGAGCCGGGGCATCCCCGCGGTGTGCATCGGGCTCACGGAGGGGGGCGATGCACACCGCCTGAGCGAGTGGATCGCGCTCGGCCCCCTGGTCCAGGGGATGCGGCAGCTCCTCTGCCTGACCTGGTGGGCTGCCCACTGGCTGGGAGGGCCGGGGAACGGGGGCTGAAACCCGCGTGGGAGTGCGCGTGCAGGCGTATCCGGAATCCGAAGTGTTGGGATCTGGGGAGGGAGATCATGGCGAAGTACCGGGAAGTGGAAAAGGACGATCTCTACAGGATCCGCCACAGCCTGGCCCATGTCCTGGCCCAGGCCGTGCTGGAGCTGTATCCGGAGGCCAAGCTGGGCATCGGGCCCCCCATCGACACGGGGTTCTACTACGACTTCGACCTGGGGGTGGATGCGGAGGGACGCCCTCGTACGTTCACCCCGGAGGACCTGGAGAAGATCGAGAAGCGCATGCGCCAGATCATCGCGGAGAAGCACCCCTTCGTCTACCGGGAGGTGAGCCCGGAGGAGGCCCGGGCCCTCTTCAAGGACCAGCCCTACAAGCTGGAGCTCATCGAGGGGCTGGAGAAGGGGGAGGTGGACGAGTGGGGCAACGAGGCCGAGGAGAGACCGGTCATCAGCACCTACCGCCACGACGGCTTCGAGGACCTCTGTCGCGGGCCCCATGTGGAGCATACGGGCCAGATCCCCCCGGACGCGTTCAAGCTCCTGAGCGTGGCCGGGGCCTATTGGCGGGGCGACGAGAGCCGGCCCATGCTCCAGCGGATCTACGGCACGGCCTGGCGGACCCGGAAGGAGCTGAAGGAGTACCTGCGCCAGCTCGAGGAGGCTCGAAAGCGGGACCACCGGAAGCTGGGCCGGGAGCTGGAGCTCTTCACCTTCGACGAGGAGGTGGGCCCCGGCCTTCCGCTCTGGCTGCCCCGGGGGGCCATCCTGGTGGAGGAGCTGGAGAAGCTGGCCAAGGAGCAGGAGGACCGGCGGGGCTACCTTCGGGTCCGCACCCCCCACGTCACCAAGGAGGACCTGTTCATCCGCAGCGGCCACCTGCCCTACTACGCGGAGAGCATGTTCCCGCCCATGGAGATGGAGGGGGTGCGCTACTACGTCAAGCCCATGAACTGCCCCTTCCACCACAAGATCTTCGCGTCCAAGACCCGTTCCTACCGGGATCTGCCCCTGCGGCTGGCAGAGTACGGCACCTGTTACCGCTACGAGAAGAGCGGTGAGCTCTTCGGCCTCATGCGGGTCCGCTCCCTGCAGATGAACGACGCCCACATCTACTGCTCCGAGGAGCAGTTCGAGGAGGAGTTCCTCGCGGTGGTGGACCTGTACAAGTTCTACTTCGAGCTGTTCGGCATCGACCGCTACGTCATGCGGCTGAGCACCCACCACCCCCGGAAGCTGGGCAAGAAATACGTGGACAATCCCCGGCTATGGCAGAAGACCGAGGAGATGGTGCGCCGGGCCCTGGAGCATGGCGGCGTGGAGTTCGTGGAGGTGCCGGACGAGGCCGCGTTCTACGGCCCCAAGATCGACGTCCAGATCTGGAGCGCCATCGGCCGGGAGTTCACCCTGGCCACCAACCAGGTGGACTTCGCGGTGCCCGAGCGCTTCCACCTGAAGTTCATCAACCGTCAGGGCCAGGAGGAGACGCCCCTGTGCATCCACCGGGCGCCCCTGAGCACCCACGAACGGCTCATCGGCTTCCTCATCGAGCACTACGCGGGGAACTTCCCGGTCTGGCTCGCGCCGGAGCAGGTTCGGGTGATCCCCATCACCGACGCCCATCAGGAGTACGCGGTCCGGGTCCACCGCCGCCTGGTGGACGCGGGGGTCCGGGTCCAGGTGGACCTGGGCCCGGAGCGCATGAACTACAAGATCCGGCAGGCCCAGCTCATGAAGGTGCCCTACATGCTGGTGGTGGGAGACCGGGAGCAGGCGAACCACACCGTGGCCTTGCGCAAACGGGACGGCTCGCGGCAAAATGATATGTCGTTGGAGGCCTTCGTGGCCCTGGTCACCCAGCGTATAGCGACCCGTTCTGCCGAGCTGTGAGGGTGGGGCCGGGGGCCTGGAGCCCCTGTCCCTTCCCTGGCCGCGACACGACGACCACGGGGGATGCCATGACCGACCGGATCCGGGATCCGGCAGCCGTGCTGGAGGCGTATCGCCATAGATACCAGGTGGTGGTGGGCATGGAGGTCCATGCCCAGCTGCTCACCCAGTCCAAGATGTTCTGCGGTTGCCCCGCGGACTACCAGGGAGCCCCCCCCAACACCCACACCTGTCCCGTGTGTCTGGGCATGCCTGGGGCCCTGCCCGTGGCCAATCGGGCCGCGGTGGAGGCCACCATCAAGACCGGGCTGGCCCTGAACTGCCAGATCCAGCCCCTGGCCGTCTTCGCCCGGAAGAACTACCACTACCCGGACCTGCCCAAGGGCTACCAGATCTCCCAGTACGAGTATCCCCTGTGCCGGGATGGCTGGGTGGAGATCGAGCTGGACACCGGCGAATCCAAGCGCATCCGCATCCACCGGGCCCACCTGGAGGAGGACACGGGCAAGAACCTCCACGTGGACGGCCACACCCTGGTGGACCTGAACCGGGCCGGCGTGCCCCTGTTGGAGATCGTCACCGAGGCGGACATCCACAGTCCGGACGAGGCCTACGCCTTCCTCACCAAGCTGCGCACCCTCCTGCGCTACCTGGAGGTGAACAGCGGCGACATGGAGAAGGGGGCCCTGCGCTGCGAGCCCAACATCAGCGTCCGCACCTGGGAACAGGCCGCCCGGGGCGAGTTCGGCACCAAGGTGGAGGTGAAGAACCTGAACAGCTTCCGCGCGGTCCGGAACGCCATCGCCTACGAGGCCGCCCGCCAGATCCAGATCCTGGAGGCCGGCGGCGCGGTGGAACAGGTCAACATGGGCTGGGACGAGGCCCGTCAGCGGACGGTTCTCCAGCGGACCAAGGAGACCAGCGAGGACTACCGGTACTTTCCGGATCCAGACCTGCCCCCCCTGGAGGTGCGCCGGGAGTGGGTGGACGCGGTGGCCGCCACCCTGCCCGAGCTGCCCGATGCCAAACGCCGCCGTTACCAGGCCGAGTGGGGGATCCGGGCCGTGGATGCCCGGACCCTGACGGAGGAGCGTCAGGTGGCCGAGTTCTTCGAGGCCGCGGTCGCGGCCTACGGCACCCAGGAGGGGCGGCCCCAGCGGGTCGCCCACTGGATCACCGGTGAGCTCTTCCGGCTGCTCTACGCGGAGGGAACGGGCCAGGACCTCCGCCAGATCGCGGAGACCAAGATCCGGCCGGAGCAGTTGGCCGCTCTGTTGCGCCTGGTGGACGAGAAGGTCATCAACCTGAACACGGCCAAGAAGGTCCTGGAGGCCATGTACGCCACGGGCGACGCGCCCCAAGCCATCGTGGAGCGAGAGGGCCTGGCCCTGGTCCAGGATACGGACGTCATCGACAGGGCCATCCAGGAGGTCCTGGCCCGCCACCCCGAGGAGGTGGTCCGATATCGGGCCGGCGAGGAGAAGCTCTTGGGCTTCTTCATGGGCCAGGTGATGCGGGCCACTCGGGGGCAGGCCGACCCCCAGACCCTGCGTCGCCGTCTGGTTGAAAAGCTGACCGGCTAGGGCGTTGTGTTACAATGGGCCTGGCACCGGCGCGGCAGACCCGGGCCCGGTTCGGACATCTCACACAAGGAGGATTCCGGTATGGACATCGGTCGTGCGCTCACTTTCTTCACCGAGGACGAACGTTGGGTGGAGAAGACCGCCATCGGCACCGCGGTGATCCTGATCAGCATGCTGCTCAGCGTGATCCTGGTGGGCCTCGTGGGGTTCTTCATCGTCCTGGGCTACGGCGTGCGCCTGATGCGCAACGTCCGCGACGACGTGCAGCCGGTCCTCCCAGAATGGGATCAGTGGGGCGACGACCTGGTCCGGGGGTTCAAGCTCATGGTGGTGGGGCTGGTGTGGACCCTGCCGGTCTGGCTGCTCATGGTGCCGGTCTTCGTGGGGAGCGCGATGGCGGAGGCCGGCCAGGCGGCCCAGTTCCTTGGAACCCTCCTGTTCCTGTGTGGAGCCTGTCTGCTCTTCCTCTATTCCCTCTTCGTGGCCTTTCTCGCTCCCGGCTACACCATTGCCTTTGCCGAGCGGGAGCGGATCGGGGACGGTCTGGCCGTGGGGGCCATCTGGTCGTGGTCCGTCGCGCACCTGGGCCAGGTGGTGGTGGCCGTCCTCGCGGTCCTCATCGCCTCCTTCGTGGTGTCGTTCGTGGGCCTGCTGGTGGGCCTGCTGTTGTGCCTCATCGGCCTGGTGGTCACCGTTCCCCTGAGCACCCTGGTGACCACCTACATCCAGTTCCACCTCTACGGCCAGTTGGCCCGGACGGGCCCGGTGGTGGGCTCGGCCCCCGGCGAGCCCCCGCAGGCCGGCCCCGGCGAGGATAGCGGCTGGGAGCCGGTGGTGTCCACGAGCTGAAACACCCGGGACCAGGGCCCTCCCATGGAGCCCGGGCCACAGCGGCCCTGGAGAAAGACAGCGGGGGCACCTGGACCTTCCGGGTGCCCCCAAGTCGATCTGGGCCCAGTCCAGGTTCCACGCTCACTCCGCAGGGACCTGGGGACGGGCCTCCTGGACCATCTGCAGGAAGAGCCGGTGCCAGCGGAGGTCGTCCGTGAGCTCGGGATGGAAGGCGGTGGCCAGGATGGCCCCCTGGCGTACGGCCACGATCACCGGGCGGCCCTCCTGCCCCGGCAGGGTGGCCAGCACCTCCACCCCTGGGCCCACGGCCGTCACCGCGGGCGCCCGGATGAAGACGGCCCGGACGGGGGGGGCGCCCAGCTCGGGCACCGACAGATCGGCCTCGAAGCTGTCCACCTGGCGGCCGAAGTAGTTCCGGTTCACCGCGATGTCCAGCCCCCCGATGACCGGCTGCCCCCCCTCCTTCTGGCCGGCCACCTGTTGGGCCAGCAGGATCATCCCGGCACAGGTCCCCCAGGTGGGACGCCCTTCTCGGACCCAACGCCGCAGCGGGGTGACCAGGCCCCAACGTTCCGCGACGATGCCCATGGTGGTGCTCTCGCCGCCGGGGATGATCAGACCTGCCAGCCCCTCCAGATGTCCGGGTTTGCGCACCTCCTGGGCCGGCACGCCCAGCCGTTCCAACATGTGGATGTGCTCGCGAAACGCCCCCTGGAGGGCCAGCACGCCGATGGGGTTCATGGCACGTCTCCCCGCTCCGGGATCACGGTTCACCATCCCCGGTGGGCCATCTTCTCCTCCTCCCGGAGGGTGTCCAGGTTGATGCCCACCATGGGCTCGCCCAGGTCCTCGCTGATCTCGGCCAGGATCTGGGGATCGTTGTAGTGGGTGACCGCCTGGACGATGGCCTTGGCCCGCCGGGCCGGGTCGCTGCTCTTGAAGATCCCGGAGCCCACGAAGACCCCGTCCACCCCGAGCTGCATCATCAGGGCCGCGTCCGCGGGGGTGGCGATGCCACCGGCCGCGAAGTTCACCACCGGCAGCCGGCCCAGCTCCGCGGTCTGCTGGACCAGGTCGTAGGGCGCCTGGATCTCCTTGGCGTAGGCGAACATCTCGTCCTCGTCCATGGTCTGGAGCCGCCGGATGGCCCCCATGACGGCCCGGGCGTGGCGCACGGCCTCCACCACGTTGCCTGTGCCGGCCTCTCCCTTGGTGCGGATCATGGCCGCCCCTTCCGCGATCCGGCGCAGCGCCTCGCCCAGGTCTCGGGCCCCGCAGACAAAGGGCACCCGGAACTTGTGTTTGTGGATGTGGTGGGCCTCGTCCGCCGGGGTCAACACCTCGCTCTCGTCGATGTAGTCCACGCCGATGGCCTCCAGGATCTGGGCCTCCACGAAGTGGCCGATGCGCACCTTGGCCATGACCGGGATGGTCACCGCGGCCATGATCTCCTTGATGAGCCGGGGATCGCTCATGCGGGCCACCCCGCCCTGGCTGCGGATGTCCGCCGGGACCCGTTCCAGGGCCATCACCGCGCACGCACCGGCCTCCTCCGCGATGCGGGCCTGCTCTGGCGTCACCACGTCCATGATCACGCCGCCCTTGAGCATCTGGGCCAGGCCGGCCTTGACGGCAAAGGTCCCCTGCCGGGCTTGACCGTTGTGTTCACTCCCGTTCTGCTGGCTCATGGGATGCCTCCTTGCGGATGTCCATGCCTGCACGGTCTTCTGCGGTTCTCCGTTCTCCACTGGGGGGATCTTCAGGTTCTAATTGTACTGGAAAAGAACGGGGCTGGCGAATCGGGGTGGGAACAGGCAGATTTCAGGATTTCTCGGGGGATCAGTACAATAGGGCCCAATGTCTCGCTTCCCTGCCCGGAAAGGAACCACACGTCTATGGCCGAGCTCCCTTCCCCCATCCCTCGTCTGTGGGCCCGTTGGCTCTGGGTAGTGCCCTTTCTGGCCACCCTGCTCACCGGGTGTACGGTCTCCACGGTCCAGCCCCCCCTCTCGGAACCCCAGGGGAACCGGGTCTCGGACCGGCCCGAGCCCACCGTCTCGGCCCAACCGGCCTCAGGTCCCCCCTCCCTCACTGCCTACACCGTGCCGGAACGCATGAACGCCCGTCGTGGCCCGGGGACGGCCCATCCGGTGGTCGCGGTGTTGGAGGAAGGGACCCCGGTGGCCCTCCTGGCCCGGAGCGAGAACGACGAGGGCACCTGGGTCCAGGCCCAGGTGGAGGGCATGGAGGAGCCCGTGTGGCTGGCCGCCTGGCTGCTGCGCCTCCCGGTCCCCGACGCCCACTCCGTCCTGCCCTCGGTGACGCCGACTCCGGCGCCGACCCCGACCCCCTTGGTCGTGGACACCTCGGAGGGCCCCGTGGCCGTGACCCGGCCGGAGCGCATGAACGTCCGCCTGGGACCCGGGACCGAGTATCCCGTGGTCCGCGTGGTCCCCCAGGGAACCCAGGCCCGGATCCAGGCGTTGGGCCCCCGGGAACAGTGGCTCCAGGTACGGCTGGATGGGTTGGACGGGCCGGCCTGGCTGTACCGGGAGCTGACCGCGGTGTACGGCTCTCTGGACCGGCTCCCCATCCTGGGCGAGGACGAGATCCCACCCCGTCCCACTCCCACGCCCTCCCCTGTCCAGGCCGCCGCGGCCCTGGCACCCACCGGTCCCCTGGTGGGCTACGGCTTCGCCTATGGGATCCAGGCCCACCTGCTCCACGTGGACCAACAGGGACGGCTCCTGGATCTGGTGCGGGAACTGGAGTTCACCTGGGTGAAGCAGCAGGTGGAGTGGCGTCTCTTCGAGCCGAACCCCGGGCAGATGGACCTGGCCCCCCTGTGGCGGATCGTCAACGAGGCCGGGGCTCGGGGAATCTCGGTGCTCTTCAGCGTGGTGAACGCGCCCGACTGGGCCCGGGAGCCGGGCTTCGACCCCTCGGTGAACGGGCCGCCCGGGGATCCCCAGGCCCTGGCCGATTTCCTGGGCGTCCTGGCCCGGGAGTTCTGCGGGACGGCCCTCCGGGCCATCGAGGTGTGGAACGAGCCCAACCTCCACTATGAATGGGGGAATCGGCCCCTGGATCCGGCCGAGTACATGGCCCTGTTGCGGGCCTCCTACCGGAGCATCAAGGCGAGCTGCCCCTCCATGGCGGTGATCAGCGGTGCCCCTTCCCCCACAGGCGATAACCCGCCCCTGGCCCGGGACGACTTCGCCTACCTGGAAGGCATGTTGCAGAACGGCCTGGCCCGCTACGCGGACGGGGTGGGCGCCCATCCCCATGGGTTCAACGTGCCCCCCCAGGTGGGCTGGCAGGAGGCCTGCGCAGCCATCCAGCAGACGGGCAACCGCTTCAATGGGCCCTGCGACAACCCCCACCACTCCTGGAGCTTTCGCAGCACCATGGAGGGCTACCGGGAGCTGATGGTCCGGTACGGCGCGGGCCATCTCCGCATATGGCCCACGGAGTTCGGCTGGGCGGCCGGCGGCGCGCTCCACCCGGCCTACACCTACGCGGACGACAACGACCTGGACGAACAGGCCCGTTGGACCGTGGAGGCCTTCCAGATGATGCGGGACTGGGGCTGGGTAGGCCCGGCCTTCCTGTGGAACCTGAACTTCCGCGTCATCGCCAACGGCACGGAGAAGGCCCAGTGGGGCATCATCGATGCCAACTGGAACCCGCTGCCCGTCTTCTACGCCCTGCGGGACATGCCCAAGTGAGACGCCCGGACAACCGGAAGGAGTGACTCCATGACCCCTGTCCATCGCCTGTTGCGTTGGCTCCTCCCCCTCTTCGCCCTGGTGCTGGTGGCAGGATGCGGGGGCGCGGAGGAGGCCCCCACGCCCACCCCGACCAAGACGCCCACCCCGGTGGCGGCCGCCCCGTCCCCCACGGACACCCCGGTGCCCTCCGCCGAGGTCTCTGGCCCACCCCCCACCCCCGCGCCCCCACCGACAGAGCCGCCCCCTGCCCCCGGGGAACCCCCACCGGAACGGGTGGTGGTCCAGGCTGCGGAGCTGAACGTCCGCAGCGGTCCCGGCACCGCCTTTGCCGTGGTCACCACCCTGCGCCAGGGCGAGACGGTCCAGGTGATGGCCACCTCGGAGGACGGCCAGTGGTACCAGGTGGCCCGGGACGGCCAGGCCCTGGGCTGGGCGGCCGCGGCCTATCTGGTGGCGGCGGCCGAGGCAGGGAGCCCCCCGGCGGCCGAGGTGGCCCCCGCCGTGGACCTGCCCACGGGCAGCTATCCGCCGCCCACCATGCTCAGCCCCGACTACGGCGCCCAGGCCTTCCTGTGGTGGCGCCCGGAGATCGCGGAGCGGGATCTGCAGCTCATGCGGGAGGCGGGTTTCAACTGGGTGAAGCAGACCTTTGCCTGGGAGACCATCGAGGGCGCGGGGAAGGGCCAGTTCGACTGGACCATCGCGGACCGGGTGGTGCGGCAGGTGAACGCCAGCGGCCTCAAGCTCCTGGCCCGGGTCTCCAGCGATCCCGAGCGCCAGCTCAGCTTCTGGGCCGGCCCGCCCCCGGCCAACCGCGACCACTTCGCGGACTTCCTCTTCGCGCTGGCCAGCCGCTACAACTGCACCCCCCAGGCCGTGGGCTGCATCCAGGCCTACCAGGTGTGGAACGAGCCCAATCTGGCCCGGGAATGGGGCGGCAAACGCCCGAACCCCGGGGAGTACGCGGCCTTCCTGGCCAAGGCCTACGCGGCCATCAAGCGGGGCAACCCGAATGCCCTGGTCATCAGCGCGGGCATGGCCCCCACCGGCACCAACGACGCGAACGCCATGCCCGATGACCTCTTCTACGAGCAGATGTACCAGGCCATGGGGGGCAACAGCGACGGCTACTTCGACATGCTGGGCGTCCACGGAGCCGGCTTCGCCGCCCCGCCAGAGCTGGACCCGGCCGAGGCCGCCGCGAACCCGAAGTACGGCGGCTATCGCTTCTTCGCCTTCCGCCGGGTGGAGGACATCCGCAACATCATGGTCCGCTACGGCGACGCGGACAAGCGGGTGGTGATCCTGGAGTTCGGCTGGACCTTCGACCCGGTCAACCCGGCCTACAAGTGGCACGGCGCGGACGCGGGGATCGACCAGTTCGTCCAGGCCGACTACCTGAAGCGGGCCTACATCTGGGCCGAGACGAACTGGCAGCCCTGGATCGGGCTCATGAGCCTGCTCACCATGCCGAACCTGGACTGGCTGGCAGACGGCAACCCCCAGGACGAGGAACAGTACTGGTGGGCCATCATGGAGCCCAGCCCCATCGACCAGCTCAACTTCCGGGCCGCGTACATCGTCCTGTGCGACCACTTCAACCGCAAACGGGGGCAGTTCTGCCCCTACGACCCGGCCCGACAGCCCTGATCGGTTGAGGCCATGGATGCCCACCCCGACACCATCCCGGTCCGGGACGAGGAACGGTTCGACGAGGCCCGGCTGGCCGCGTACCTGCGGGGCCGGCTGCCCGGCACGGAGAACCCGCTCCGGGTGCGCCAGTTCGGGGGCGGCAAGGCCAACCTCACCTATCTCCTGGACTACGGGACCCACCAGTACGTGTTGCGTCGTCCTCCCCTGGGCCCGGTGGCCCCCAAGGCCCACGACATGGGCCGGGAACACCGGGTCCTCTCGCGCCTGTGGCAGGCCTATCCCCTGGCCCCCCGCTCCTTCCTCTACTGCGACGACCCCACGGTCGTCGGCGCTCCTTTCCACGTGCTGGAACGCCGGCAGGGCATCGTGGTGCGGCGGGAGCTCCCGGCCGCCTACGCCCGCATCCCCGACGCGCCCCAGCGCATGGCCTGGGCCCTGGTGGATGCCCTGGCCGGGCTCCATGCAGTGGACCCAGGGGCCGTCGGCCTGGCGGATCTGGGACGGCCCCAAGGGTTCATCCGACGCCAGATCGAAGGGTGGTGGAAGCGCTGGCAGGCCGCCAAGCTGGAGGAACTGGCGGCCATGGAGGCCGTCTACCGTTGGCTCCAGGAGAACGAACCGCCGGAGTCTCCCGGAACTCTGGTCCACAACGACTACAAGCTGGACAACATCATGCTCCATCCCCAGGATCCAGGCCGGGCAGTGGCGGTCCTGGACTGGGACATGTGCACCCGGGGCGATCCCCTCTCGGATGTGGGCGCGCTGCTGGCCTACTGGGTCCAGGTGGACGATCCGCCCCCCCTGCAGGCCCTGGCCATGATGCCGGTGGATCCCCGCTTTCCCTCCCGGGAGGCCCTGGTGGCCCGGTACGCGGAGCGCAGCGGCCGGGACGTGGCCGCGATCCGCTTCTACCGCGCGCTGGGCCTCTACCGGGTGGCGGTGATCATCGCCCAGATCTACATCCGCTATGTCCGGGGACAGACCCGGGACCGCCGTTTCGCGTCCTTGGGCGCCCTGATCCCCCTGACGGCCCAGGCCGCGTTGGAGGTGGCCCAGGGCCGCACAGGGCTCTAGCGGGCCTGGGCCAGCGGCGAATCCTCGGGGTGGGGCTGCCGGGGATGTGGCGGGCGGATCACATGGAGATGGACCCCTTGCGGAAGTCCGTGCGGCCCAGGATGGCGTTGACCAGGGTGGGCCTGCCGGCTGCAGCCCGGGCGCGGGCCTGGGCCAGTACCTCCTCGGCCAGCTCCGGATCGTCCAGGTGCAGGCCCGTCGCGCCGAAACTCTCCACGGTGCGGTGGTAGTCCGCGTGGGCCAGCTCGGTGGCCACCGGATCGCCCAGCAGAGGGACCTGCTCCCGGGCGATCTGGGCCCAGCCCGCGTCGTTGCCCACCAGGCCGATGACCGGGATGCGGTGGCGTACGAAGGTGTCGAACTCCATCAGGCTGTATCCCGCCGATCCATCCCCGTAGACGATCCACACCTCCGCGTCGGGATAGACCAGCTTCGCGCCCAGGGCGAAGCCCGCACCCGCGCCCAAGGTGCCGAAGGGGCCCGGGTCCAACCACCGCAAGGGCCCCCGGGGGCGTAGGATGTACGCGGCGGTGGCCACGAAGTCCCCGCCATCCGCCACCAGCACCGCGTCCTCCGGCAGGAGTCGTTCCAGCTCCTGGAGCAGATGGAGGGGGTTCACCTTGCCCACCGGTTCCCGGGCCTTGGCCTCGATCTCGGCCTCTCGGGCCTGGTCCCGCTCCCGGAGGCAGCCCAACCACTCCGGCCATTGGGAGGAACCGGGGGCCAACTGGGCCAGCCGGCGGAGGAAGGCACCGGGATCGGCCAGGTCCCGGAGGCTGGGCCTGCGGTTCAAGGTCAGATCTCGACGGCTGCGGTTCACCGCGATCACCGTCGCGCTGCGCCGGAACGGCCGACCATAGTCCAGGCGGAAGTCGCAGGGGACGCCCGCCAGCAGGATCCAGTCGGCCTCCCGCAGGGCCTGGCGCCGCCGGTGGCGCATCTGCAGCGGGTGGCTCCGGCCCAGGAGGCCTCGGGCCATGCCCGACAGGTAGACCGGGATCCCCAGCCGGTCCACCGCGGCCACCAGCTCCGGCACCCGGGCCACGTCCAACAGCGCCTGGCTGCCGATGAGCAGCAGCGGCCGCCGTGCCCGGGCCAGGCTTCGGGCCACCTGTTGGACCACGGCTTTCCGGGGCTGGGGCACCTGGACCTGGACGGGATCGGGGGAGGCCCCGCGGACCGGCCCGGCGAAGAGGCGACGGGTATGCCATCGGAGGTAGAGGTCCAGGCCGCGACGGGCCAGCCCGCCGCGGCGGGCCGTTGCCCCCTCGGCACCGTAGAGCTTGCGGACCAGCTCCTCCGGGTAGAGGATGTCGATGGGGCACTCCACGAAGACCGGGCCCGGGACGCCCTCCTGGGAGCGGCGGAAGGCCTCCTCCACGGCCGGGGCCAGGTCGCGCAGCCGGCGGACGGAGCGAGCCCACTTCACGTGGGGGCGCATGAGGGCCATCTGGTCCACGTCCTGCAGGGCCCCCCGTCCCTGGAGCAGTGTGGGGGCCGCGCCTCCCAGGAGCACCACCGGCGACTGGGCCATCTGCGCGTTCTTCACCGCGGTGACGGTGTTGGTCAGGCCGGGGCCCGCGGTCACCGCGGCCACGCCGGGACGTCCACTCAGGCGGGCCACCGCGTCGGCCGCGAAGACGGCCGTGGCCTCGTGCCGGGTGTCGATGACCCGGATGCCCCGGCGGGTGGCCGCCACCAGGATGGGGGAGATGTGGCCGCCACAGAGGGTGAAGAGGAAGGGGACTCCCTGGGCTTTCAACACATCCGCGATCAGCTCACCGCCGTGCATGGTCTGTCTCCATCGCTGTCAGGGGGGCGTCCAGGGCCTCCGGCCGGGCAACGCCCCGGCCGGGCAGGACGGGCAAGGCGTTCCGCGTGGCTGCCATCCTGCGGTCTGTCGTGCTATCATACCAGGAACATCGAGCCCGGAACAAAGCCCTCAGCGGAGCACGCCATGACGGCACCTGTTCGGGAAGGGGCCTTTACCGATTCAGCCGCCGCGCCCGAGGCGCGCACCTCCCTCAACCGGACCATCCTGCGCCTGGCCATGCCCGCGGTGGTGGAGAACCTGCTCCAGACCGTGGTCTTCTTCGCGGATACCCTGATGATCGGCTGGCTGCGGGATCCCACGGCCCTGGCCGCGGCGGGCTTGGCCGGCACCCTTCTCTATCTGCTCCATACCCTGTTCAACGCCCTGGCCGTGAGCGGAGCGGCCTTGGTGGCCCAGGCCTGGGGTGCCCGTCGCCCGGAGCGGGCCCGGGAGTTCGGAGGCCAGGCCCTCCTGTTGTCGGGGCTCCTCTCCCTGGCCACCATGGCGGTCTTCCTGCCTTTGGCCCCCACCTACCTGCGCTGGATGGGCGCGGAGCCGGATGTGGTGGCTGCTGGGAGCCGCTACATCCGCATCATCCTGGCCGCCTCCCTGTTGGGCTGGCCCATGCAGGTGGCCAACGGCATCATGCGGGGGGCCGGGGACACCCGCACCCCCATGTGGAACACCTTGGCCATGAACGCCTGGAACATCGCGGCCAACGGTGTGTTGATCTTCGGTCTGGGGGGCTTTCCGGCCCTGGGCCTGGATGGAGCGGCCTGGGGCAGCATGACGGCCAGGAGCCTGGGCGGCATCCTGGCCCTGCGGGCGCTGTTGCGGGGGCACACCCGCCTCTCTCTTCCCTGGCGGGCCGTGGCCTGCTGGCGTCCGCCCATCCTGCGTACCCTGGTCCACCTGGCCATCCCCACCGGGATCGAGGGGGCCGTGGCCCAGTCCGGCTACCTGGTCTTCACCCGGCTGGTGGCCTCCCTGGGCACGGTCTCCCTGGCCGCCCACCAGATTGCCCTGCGGGTGGAGTCCCTCAGCTACATGCCCTCCTGGGGATTGGCGGTCGCGGCCACTACCCTGGTGGGCCAGGCCCTGGGGGCCCGGGATCCGGACCTGGCGGAGCGGGCTCTGCGCCGTACCCTGTTGTTCTCCCTGGCCTTCAACGGCCTGCTCAGTCTGGGTTTCCTGGCCTTTGCCCGGCCGTTGGTCTCCCTCTTCGGCAGCACCCCAGAGGTACTGGCCCTGGCCGCGATGGCCCTGGCCATTGCCGCGGCGGAGATGCCGGCCCTGGGCCTGGAGATGATCCTGGCCGGTGGCCTGCGGGGGGCCGGGGACACCCGGAGCCCCATGGTGGTCACCCTGGTGGGGGTGCTCTTCCTGCGGATCGCGGTGGTCTACCTGTTGGCCATCCAGATGGGATGGGGGCTGGCCGGTGTGTGGTGGGGCACGGCCATCGATTGGAACGCCCGGGCGCTCCTCATGTGGATCCTGTTCCGCCGCGGTCGCTGGCGGGAGCGTCGTCTGGTGGAAGGGTGAGACCGCTGCGGGGCCGCGGGATCCGCGACCCCGCAGCGGAGGGGGTTACGCCTCCGCGTAGGCCTCCACCGGGGGGCAGGCGCACATCAGGTGGCGATCGCCGTGGACGTTGTCGATGCGGCCCACCGGGGGCCAGTACTTCTTCTCCCGCACCCAGGGCGCGGGGAAGGCCCCCACCTCCCGGCTGTAGGGTCGGTTCCAGTCCTCCTGGGCGATGGCCGTGGCCGTGTGGGGCGCGTGGCGCAGGGGGCTGTCCTCCGGCGCGATCTCGCCCCGTTCCACCGCGGCGGCCTCCTCCCGAATGGCCAACATCGCGTCGCAGAATCGGTCCAGCTCGCCCTTGTCCTCGCTCTCCGTGGGCTCCACCATCAGGGTGCCGGCCACCGGGAAGGACATGGTGGGCGCGTGGAAGCCGTAGTCCATGAGCCGCTTGGCCACGTCGTCCACCAGGATGCCGAACTCCTTCAGGGGCCGGGTGTCCACGATGCACTCGTGGGCCACCCGGCCCTGGGCTCCTTTGTAGAGGATCCGATAGGTGGGCTCCAGCCGGGCCACGATGTAGTTGGCGTTGAGGATGGCCACCTGGGTGGCGAAGGTCAGGCCGGGTTCGCCCATCAGGGCGATGTACGCGTAGGAGATGGGCAGGATGCTGGGGCTGCCCCAGGGCGCTGCCGAGACGGTGCCCAGGGGCTGGCCGCCGCCCACCTGGGGGATCACCGGGTGGGTGGGGAGGAAGGGGGCCAGGTGCGCGGCCACGCAGATGGGGCCCATGCCTGGGCCGCCGCCCCCGTGGGGGATCGCGAAGGTCTTGTGCAGGTTCAGGTGGATCACGTCCGCGCCCCACTCGCCAGGGCGGCTGAGGCCCACCAACGCGTTCATGTTCGCGCCGTCCAGATAGACCTGGCCGCCGTTCTCGTGGACGATGGCACAGATCTCCACGATGGCCTCTTCGAAGACGCCGTGGGTGGAGGGATAGGTGACCATGAGCGCGGCCAGCCGGTCCCGGTGCTCCTGGGCCTTGGCCCGCAGATCGGCCACGTCGATGTTCCCATGGCCATCGGTGGCCACCACCACCACCTTCATGCCGGCCATGGCTGCACTGGCCGGGTTTGTGCCGTGCGCGGACGCCGGGATCAGGCAGACGTCGCGGTGGCCCTCGCCCCGGCTGCGGTGGTAGGCCCGGATGGTGAGCAGGCCGGTGTACTCGCCCTGGGAGCCCGCGTTGGGCTGGAAGGAGATGGCCGCGAAGCCCGTGATCTCCAACAGGGCATCGCCCAACTTGCGGAACAGCTCCTGGTACCCCTGGGCCTGGTCCAGGGGGACGAAGGGGTGGAGCTGGGCGAACTCCGGCCAGGTGATGGGGAGCATCTCCGCGGTCGCGTTGAGCTTCATGGTGCAGGAGCCCAGGGGGATCATGCCGTCGGCCAGGGAGTAGTCCCGGTGTTCCAGCTTCTTGATGTAGCGGAGCATCTGGGTCTCGGTGTGGTAGGTGTTGAAGACCGGGTGGGTGAGGAAGGGGCTGGTGCGGGCCAGGGGGGGCGGATATTGCAGGTCCAGGGAGCGGGCTCGCCCCTCCAGGTCCAGTCCGGGATCGCCGCCGAAGACGGCGATGAGGGTGCGCAGGTCCGCCTCGGTGGTGGCCTCGTCCAGGGAGACGCCCACCCCGCCGTCCCCGTAGGGGCGCAGGTTCACCTCGTGGGCCCGCGCACGTTCCATCAGGGTGTCCCGGTCGAACGGGCCGCCGTGGACCTTCAGGGTGTCGAAGATCGGGGTCTCGTTGATCCGGTAGCCCAGCCGTTCCAGCTCGTCGGCCAGGAGGGCGGTCAGGAGCTGGACCCGACGGGCGATCCGGGTCAGGCCCCGGGGCCCATGGTAGACCGCGTACATGGCGGCCATGACGGCCAGCAGGGCCTGGGCCGTGCAGATGTTGCTGGTGGCCTTCTCTCGGCGGATGTGTTGTTCCCGGGTCTGCAGGGCCATGCGGAGCGCGGGCCGTCCCTCCGCGTCCACGGAGACGCCGATGAGTCGGCCTGGCATCTGGCGCACATACTTCTCCTGGGTGGCCAGGAAGGCCGCGTGGGGGCCTCCGTAGCCCATGGGGACGCCGAAGCGTTGGGAGCTGCCCACCACGATGTCCGCGCCGAACTCCCCCGGGGGGCGCAGGAGGGTCAGGGCCAGCAGATCCGTGGCCACCACCACCAGGGCACCGTGGGCGTGGGCCTGCTCACAGAAGGGACGGAGATCGTGGATGTTCCCCTCGGTGTCCGGGTACTGGACCAGGACACCGAACACCTCGTCCGCGAAGTCATAGGTTCGATGGTCGCCCACCACCACCTGGATGCCGAAGGGTTCGGCCCGGGTCTGGACCACCGCGATGGTCTGGGGGTGGCACTTCTCCGACACGAAGAAGACATTGGCCGCGGAGCGGCGGGGCCGCAGGCGGTGGGCCATGGTCATGGCCTCCGCGGCCGCGGTGGCCTCGTCCAGCAGAGAGGCGTTGGCACAGGCCATGCCGGTCAGGTCCATGACCATGGTCTGGAAGTTGAGCAGCGCCTCCAGGCGGCCCTGGGAGATCTCGGCCTGGTAGGGGGTATAGGAGGTGTACCAGCTCGGGTTCTCCAGGATGTTGCGCTGGATCACCGGGGGCGTGATGGTGCCGTAGTAGCCCATGCCGATGAAGGAGCGAAACAGGCGGTTCTGGCTCGCCATGGCCCGGAGTTCGGCCAGCACCTCGGATTCGCTCCGGGGGCCGGGGAGGTTCAGCCGGCCTTTCATGCGGATCTGGTTGGGCACCGCCTGTTGGATCAGCTCCTCCAGGCTGGAGACCCCGATGACCTGGAGCATCTCCTGGATCTGGTCCGGGTTCGGCCCGATGTGCCGGGGGATGAACGCATCCGGTGGCCGGAGCAGGTTCGCGGGATCCGGGGCACCCGAGTCGGTGTCGAACGGTGTGTGGGGATAGGGCGGAGCGAGGGCAGTGCTCATGGGACGGCCTCCTTTGGCTCACGGTAGAGGGGCCAGGCGTTGACGGGCTGGCCCCACAATTTGTGCCGTTCGCGACAAACAAAAGGCGGGCATCCCAGGGGAATGCCCGCCTCCTCTGTCGTGGACCTGAGAGATTGGCCGCCCCTGGGAAGGTCCAGGGAGCGGTTTGCCCCTTCGGTGGCCTGGGCCCTTTCGCAGAGGGACCCGAGACACTTTCCAGAGGTGCCCGTCGCGACGATCCTTTTGCCTGAGAGTGTCACCGCCCCGGTGTGGCTTCCCGGGAGCGGTTTGCCCCTTCGGCGCCCCGAACGCTCCAGGCTCCGGGATCTCTCTCGCCGCGCATCGGCCCATGTGTGGCTGGGAAGGTGCCTGTCCACAGGTTGGCCCTATTATAGCCCAGATCGGGCCCGGCGCCAACCGCGATTTCCTCGGGGGGATATATTTCACGGTTGTCGGGGCTCCGCAGCACAGATCTCCTCTTTCTCCGGCCGTCCGCAGGAGCCCCCACCTTGCCGATGATGGGGGCGAGGGAGGGGATGCAGTGGTGGTGCCGTTCCAGGCGGCTGCCGTCACGGTGTGGGATCTGGGGAGAGGGGCTCTTCGGGGCGCGCCCCTCTCCCCGGGGTGGTGATCCAGGTGTGCCGGGCCCCGGCCCGTTCCAGGGCCGCGCACACCCGAGGCGCGTCCTCGGGGTAGACCAGGGCGACCACGTTGCCCCCTCGCCCCCCACCGCTGAGCTTGCCCCCCAGGGCTCCGGCCTCCCGAGCCGCGTCCAGGAGCCGCTCCAGCTCGGGGGCGCTCACCCCCAGCCTGCGCAACAGGGCCTGGTTGCGGTCCATCAGCGGCCCCAGCGCCTCGATCTGGCCGGTCTCCATAGCCCCCCGGGCGGCGTAGACGATCGCGCCCACGGCGTCGAAGAGGGCCTCGTAGTGCTCCGGCGCCTGCTGCCATCTCTGGCGGACATGGGCCACGGTCTCCCGGGTGGGGCTGGGGATGCCGCTGTCCGCGATCACCAGGGTGAAGGGGCGGCTGGGGTCAAAGGGTTCCGGTGGCTGGCCGCGCACGAACCAGATGGGCCGCTCGTGCGCGATCACGGTGTTGTCGATGCCGCTGGGGGTGCCATGATGGATCCGTTCCACCTGGTAGACCAGCCGGGAGAGGCATTCCGGGTCGGGCTCCTGGCCGGCCTGGCGGAAGAGGGCCCGGATCAGCGCGGCGCTGACGGCGGCCCCGCTGCCCATTCCCCCGGCCACGGGGATGGTGCTGGTGATCTGGATGGTCCAGTCCGGGGCCGGTTCCAGGGCCAGGGCCTTCAACGCCAGACGCACGGCCAGGGCCAGGGGATGGTCCTCCGGGGCCTGGGCAATGCGCACGGTCTCGCCCAGGTCCACAGCGTGGACCACGCATCCCTGGCCCGGAGGGCCGACGGAGACCCGGGCCCGGGCCTGGACCTGGTGCACGGGCACCGCGATGGCCGGGCGGCCGTAGACCACCGCGTGTTCGCCGAAGAGGATGAGCTTGCCGGGCGCCCAGGCCTCTGTCCCCCTCATGGTCTCCGTTCCAGGGCGCTCAGCGTGTCCACCAGGGCCTGGTTCTCCGCCTCTGTGTTGTAGAAATACGGGCTGATGCGCAGTGCGCCGGGACGATGGTCGACGATGATCTGTCCACGTCTCAGGGCCTGGACCGCCCCGGGCGGGTCGGCCACCGGGACCATGACGATGCCCGCGTGCCGTTCCGGGTCTTCGGGCATTCGGGGCTGGAGCCCGGCTTCCCGCAGCCGGGCCACCAGATCCGCCACCAGGGCCTGGGTGCGGGCTCGGATGGCCGGGACGCCGATCTGTTCCACGATGGACATGCCTGCGTTGGCCGCGAAGACCGCGGCCAACGCAGGGGTGCCGGGTTCGAAGCGTCGGGCGTCCTGGGCCCATTGGAACGACCGGGGATCGAAGCGGAACATCTCCTGGGTCGCGAACCAGCCGGTGGTGGTGGGCTCCAGTTGGGGGATCAGCTCCTCCCGAACGTACATGAAGACCGCGCCAGGGCCGCCCAGGAGCCATTTCAGGCCGCCGCCGATGTAGATGTCCACCTCCGCGGCCTTCACGTCCACCTGGATCTGGCCGACGGCCTGGTAGCCGTCCACCAGGCACAGGGCTCCCGCGGCATGGGCGAGCCGGGCAATGGCCCGGAGGTCCTGGATCCATCCACTGGTGAAGAAGACATGGGTGGTGGCCACCAGGGCTGTCTCCGGGCCGATGGCCTCCTGGAAGGCCTCCAGGGGCACGTGGACCCCATCGGGCGCGGGAAGGAAGCGGACCTGGACCCCTTCCCGGGCCCGGGCCAGCCAGGGATAGGCCACGGTGGGGAAGTCCATCTCCGTCACCACCACCTGGGGCCGTTGGGAGTAGTCCAGGCTGCTGCCGATGACGCTGAGGGCCACGCTGACGCTGGGCAGCAGGGCCACCTCGTGGGGTTGGGCGTGGATGAGCCGGGCGAAGCGGGCCCGGGCCTCCGCGACCTCGCCCAGCCAGATCTCGTACCAGGCGCTGGCCCCCAGGTCGGCCCATAGGTCCATGAAGCGGTGCATGGCAGCCACGCTCCGTTGGCTGAGCTGGCCCAGAGAGCAGGTGTTCAGGTAGATGTGTCGGTCCAGGCCGGGGAATTCAGGGCGCCAGCGGGCCGTGAGGGGATCCATGGTTCGGGCTCCTGGCCGGCGAAGATCGCGGGAGCTGCGGACAACAAAAACGGCCATCCGCTTGGAATGGCCGCCCAGTGGCGACGGGTGGACTTGAACCACCGACCTAGAGATTATGAGTCCCTCGCTCTGACCACCTGAGCTACGTCGCCGAAAGATACGGAGACCGCCGATGCAGGTCCATCGGCGGCCTCCCATCTGAGGTAGCGGGGGCAGGATTCGAACCTGCGACCTTCGGGTTATGAGCCCGACGAGCTACCACTGCTCCACCCCGCAGCACCATCGTCTCCTATACTAACACAGCCCAGATGTCCGGTCAAATCCGGCCGGGCAGCCCTGAAACGCTTTGGGCCCGCAGGCTACGAGTCCGCCTGCCGGGCCATGCTCGGCAGGCCGGAGAGCGCTTTTCCGACCTCCACCTCTTCCGACGAGCTACTCGCCCAGGAGGTTCCGCCACCACTCCATGCTGAGAAGTGGCGTGGGTTCCGATGGGGCCTGGGGCGCCTCCACCTGGGGTTCCGTGGGGTGGGCAGGACCCTCCTCGGGCATGGGGTAGATCTGGTCGCCCGGGCGGATCATGTCCAGGACCTGCCGGGCCAGGGCCTCGATGGTGGAGGGCTCGGAGGCCAGATCCCGCTCCTCCTCCAGGGAGGCCTGTTGTCGGCGCAGGGCCTGGAGTTCCTGCTGTTGGCGTGCGATCTCCGCGCGCAGGTCCTGGAGCTGTGCCAGGCGGACCAGGTAGCCGAAGAGGAGGAAGAGGGCCAGGCCGCCGACCAGGAGCCAGGCCCGCCGTGCCCGGGAAGGGGATCTCGAAGCCTGCGACGGAGATGTGCCCATGGTGTGCAGGAGCATCCGACAACAAAACCCGGACCACTGCCCGGGTTTCCCAGGTGCCGCAGGAGGGACTCGAACCCCCACGGGCCTACGCCCACTACGCCCTGAACGTAGCGCGTCTTCCTATTCCGCCACTGCGGCACACCGTCGTCATCCTGTCCCCACTATATCCGGAAACGCTCTGGCTGTCAAATCCGTTTCCCGTCCGGGTTCGGGGGGCCAGGGGGCTGGAATCGATAGACCTCCACCTCCGCCACAGGACGGTAACCGATGGCCCGGTAGAGCCGGGTGGAGATGGGGTTGGCCTGGTCCACGAAGAGGGTGCAGAAGCGATAGCCCTCCGCCAGCAGACGCTGGCTGAGCTGGGCCACCGCGTTGGACGCGTACCCCTTGTTCCGGTGTGGGGGCGGGGTGTAGACCATGTTGAGGGTGACGCCGTGGCGGGTGGGGCGAGACAGGGCCACCATGGAGACCGGTCCTCCATGCTCCCAGAGGAAGAGACGGCCGGCCTCCACCACCCGCCGGGCGATCTCCGGGATCCGGCGCCGGGTCTCCTCCTGCGCGGCCTCCTCGGGCAGGGCCTCTTCCTGGAAGGCAAGCAGCCACTCGGTGACCTGGGACACGTCGTCCTGGGTGGCGACACGCAGGTGGCCCGGGGCCGGCCGTGGGGCGAGCACCGTCTCCAGGGCCAGGATCTCCAGCCGGCGGAGGCGGTGGAACCGGCATTCCTCTCCTTGGCACCAGAGCTCCGCGAAGCGGCGGGCGTGGGGTACCGGGGCCTGGACACCGGGCACGCTTCGCTGGCTGTCCCGAAGCTCTTTCACCAGCGCGAGGAGCGCACGCGGGTCCGCGTGCTCCGTGGGCGCCAGGACCAGGTGATGGGGCGGGATCATCATGGCCGCCAGGAGAAGCTTCTGCCGGTCCCAGACCGCGGCCAGGTAGGGTGCCTCTTGGGGCGGCTCGGGGCTGCGGGCCAGGTGGCTGCAGACGCCCAGGACCAGGCTGTGGAGGGGCTCGTCGGCCTCCAACGGGGTCTGGACCGCGGCCAGGAAGTCCCTGGCGGTGGGGTAGATGGTGACGGACATCGCGTGTTCCCGCAGGGCCGGGCGTCTTCTGCCCGGTTTTCCCGGTTCTCAATTGTACCCCGCGTGGGCCCGACTTTCTCCGGGGCCCCCCGGCCTTCTCAGACTGGGAGACGGGAGAGGCTGGAGGCCCTCACGATTCCCGGGAGAGGAGCAGGGCCTCCGCGGCCTGCTGGAGGGCTGCGCCGGGGGTGCCCGCGGGGTGGAGGGTCTCGGCCAGGTCGGTGAGGGTGGCAGCCATCTCCACGGCCAGGGCCGCCTCTCCGGCCAGGTCGGCCACGCCTTCGCCCCGGGCGAACAGGCCCAGGACGAAGGGCTCGTGTTCGTCCGTCACCACCTGCACGGTCACATCGTCCACCGTGGCCTGGCCCACCACCACATGGTAGCCCTGTCTCCGGGCCTCCTGGGGGGTCAGGCCGGCCCCGGCCAGGCCCGGCACGGTGCGCAACAGCCTGGGCACCGCCTGGGGGGTGTAGATGGCCACCCGGCCGGCCAGCCCCTCCGCGGCCACCCGCCCCTGCTGTCGGGCCTCCCCAGGGGAGCGGGCGCCCGCGGCCGCTCCCGCCGCCCAGATCCGGGGATTGCGGGTCCGCAGCCGTTCGTCGACTCGGACCAGGCCGGCGTCCACCAGCTCGATGCCGGCCTGGTCCACGGCCAGGGTGCCCAGATCCAGCCCTGGGGCGGCGGCCACCACCACCAGGGGCTCCTGGGCCGTCGCGGCCACCGGATCGTCCACGCCCCAGCGGAGCCGGATGCCCTGGGCCGTCAGGGCCGGCTGGACCGCTTCAGCCCACTCCTGTGGGAAGCCGGCCACCGGGTTCTCGTCCCGGGGCACCACCACCTGGACCGAGGTCCCCAGCCCTGCGTAGGCCGTGGCCAGCTCCAGCCCCCAGGGATGGGCTGCCACCACGGTGAGGGCCTCTGGTGGGTGGGGACGGGTCAGCAGCTCCTCGGGGCCGAGCACCCGCTCCCCGTCGAAATCCAGGCCCGGCCAGCTCTGGGCCACGGGCTCCGGTGCCAGGACCAGGGCCTCGTAGACGAGGCGTTCCGCGCCGTGCTCCGTGCTGATGCGCACCTCGGTGGGCCCGGCAAAGGCGGCCTCGCCCTGGATGGCCGTGACGCCGGCCTCCTCCAGGCGCTCCTGCCAGGCCCGGGCCTCGGCCTCCAGGCGGTGCTGGACCCAGCCCAGCACCGCGGCCGGTTTCACCGCGCGCTTGAAGCGGGTGAGGCCCCGTTCCCGGCGACGGGCCATCCGGATCGCGGGCTCCAGGGTGTCCAGGAGCAGGGCCAGGGCCCGGTCCACGTCCAGGGCTCCTCGGTCTGGCGACGGCCGTTCCACCAGGGTGACCTCGCGGCCCAGCCGGGCGGCCCAGAGGGCCGCGGTGCGGCCGGCCACTCCGGCGCCCAGCACCACCACATCCGTCTGGACCAACAGCTCGCCGACGACCATCAGCGCAGCTCCAGGAGGAGGATCTCCGGGTGGGCGCAGAGCTCGCCCACCCGCCGGATGAACGCGCCCGCGTCCGCGCCGTCGTTCAGGCGGTGGTCGAAGGTGAGGGCCAGGGGTGCGGTCCAGCGGGCCTCCAATGCGCCCTCCTGGTTGACCACAGGGCGGCGGGCGATGCGCCCCACCCCCAGGATGGCGGCCTCGGGGGGGTTGAGGATGGGCGTACCCAGGTCGCCGCCGAAGCTGCCGAAGTTGGTGATGGTGAAGGTGCTGCCGCTGAGCTCCTCGGGGCCCAGGGTCCGGTCTCGGGCCCCGGTGGCCAGCCGTTCCATCTCCCGGGCGATCTCCAGCACCGAGAGGCGGTCGGCATGGCGGATCACCGGCACCACCAGGCCCGCGGGCGTCTGGGTGGCGATGCCCATGTGGATGTGGTGGTGGCGGTGGATGAGCTCCTGTTCCATGTCCAGGGAGGCGTTGAAGTGGGGGAACTCCCGCAAGGCCTGGACCACGATCTTGACGATGAGGGGCAGGAAGGTGAGGCGGACTCCCTGGGCCTCGGCCGTGGGTTTCAGGAGCTCGCGCAGGCGGACCAGCCCCTGGGCATCCACCTGGTCGAAGGTGGTGACCTGGGGGATGCGCCAGGCCTCCTCCATGCGCTGGGCGATGCGGCGCCGTACCCCTCGAAGGGGCACGGTCTCGGTGGCCTCCGGGGCCGGCGCGGGGGCGGGAGGGGCCGGCGCGGGGACGGGTGTCGGGGCCGTCTTCGGCGGAGCGGCTTCCTGGGCGGCCGCGTAGCGTTCCAGGTCCTCCATGGTGATGCGTCCGCCCTCCGCGCTGCCGGGCACCTGGGCCAGGTCGATGCCCAGCTCCGCGGCCCGCCGTCGTACCGCGGGCGCGGCCCGTACCCGACGGCCGTCGGGGCCCGGCGCCGGGGGGGAGGGCGGTGGAGCGGGAGGAGGTGTTGGGGCCCGTTGGGCGGCCTGCTCCACGTCGGCCACCATGATGCGCCCGCCGGGTCCGGTGCCCTGGAGCCGGCCCAGGTCCACTCCCAGCTCTGCGGCCTTCTTCCGGGCCAGGGGAGAGGCCAGGATCCGGGTGGAGGAGGGGGCCTCGGCCGGGGGGGAGGGGGCCTCTGGGGCGCGGGGTGCAGGGCCGCCCGGCCGGGCGGCCCCGGCCTTCATCTCGATGATGACCAGGGGATCGCCGACCTGGGCGATGGTGCCGGTGGGGGCCAGGATCTTGGCGATGCGGCCGGCCACCGGGGCAGGGATCTCCACAGTGGCCTTGTCCGTCTCGATCTCCACCATGGGCTGGTCCTGTTCCACCCAGTCGCCTTCCTGGACCAACCATTGGCCGATCTCGGCCTCGTGCAGGCCTTCCCCCACGTCGGGCAGGCGGAACTCGTAGCGGTTCTCGGTCATGGTCAGGGCTCCAGGGTCTCGCGCAGGGCCCGGACGATGCGTTCCTGGTGGGGGACGATGACGTCCTCCACCGCGGGGAGGGGGAAGGGGGTGTCCGGGCAGGTCACTCGTCGGACGGGCTTGAGGAGGGCGTAGAGGGCGCGCTCGTTGATCACCGCGATGACCTCCGCGGCGATGCTCGCGGCCCGGCTGTCCTCGTGGACCACCAGGGCCCGGCCGGTCCTGTTCACCGACGCGACCACGGTCTCCTCGTCCAGGGGGTGGACGGTCCGCAGGTCGATGACCTCGATGGAGACGCCGTCCTCCTTTTCCACCTGCCGGGCCGCGGCCAGGGTGGTGTGGAGCAGCGCGCCGTAGGCGATGGCGGTCAGGTCGTTCCCGGGCTGGACCACCCGGGCCTCCATCAGGGGGATGGTATAGCGTTCCTCGGGCACCTCCTCGCGGAGGGAGCGGTAGAGCTTCATGTGCTCCAGGAAGAAGACCGGATCTGGGTCCTGGATGGCCGCGTGGAGCAGGCCCTTGGCCTCGTAGGGGCCGGAGGGGATCACCACCTTGATGCCCTCCGCGTGGGCGTAGAAGGCCTCCACGCTGTCCGAGTGGAGCTCGGGGGTGCGGACGCCGCCGCCAAAGGGGGCCCGGATGACCAGGGGCACGTGGTGTTCGCCGCCGGAGCGGTAGCGGAGACGGGCGGCCTGGGCCGCGACCTGGTGGAAGGCCAGGTGCGCGAAGCCCGCGAACTGGATCTCGGCCACCGGGCGGAGGCCGTAGAGGGCCATGCCCACCGCGACGCCGATGATGCCGGCCTCGGCCAGGGGGGTGTCGAAGACCCGGTCCTCGCCGAAGCGTTCCTGGAGGCCGTCGGTCACCCGGAAGACGCCGCCGTTGCGCCCCACGTCCTCGCCGAAGATGCGCACCCGGCGGTCCTGTTCCAGCTCCAGGGCCAGGGCCTGGTTGATGGCCTGAACCATGGTCCACTTGGGCATGGCGGTCCTCCTCTAGGGGGTGCCCAGGATCTCGTCCCGTTGGCGCAGGAGATTGGGCGGTGGGGTCTCGAAGACGTGTTCGAAGATCTCCTCGGGGCGGGGCGGGGGCATGGCCTCGAACTCCTCCACGCAGCGCTGGAGGTCCGCGGTGGCCTGTTCGTGGAGGGCCTCATCCTCCTCGTTGGAGAGGATCTCCTGGCGGAGCAGGAAGATCCGGTAGCGCTTGATGGGGTCTCGGGCCTGCCAGTGGGCCACCTCCTCGTCGGAGCGGTACTTGGTGGGGTCGTCTGCGGTGGTGTGGGCACCCATCCGGTAGGTGAGCAGCTCCACCAGGCTGGGGCCCTCCCCGGCCCGGGCCCGCTCCACACACTCCTGGACCACCTTGTGGACGGCCAGGACGTCGTTGCCGTCCACGATGTAGCCGGGGATGCCGAACGCGGGGCCTCGGTAGGCCAGGTATTCCACCGCGGCCTGGCGCTGCCGGGGAACCGAGATGGCGTACTGGTTGTTCTGCACCACCGCGATGAAGGGGGCCTGGAAGACCGCGGCGAAGTTCAGGGCCTCGTGGAAGTCTCCCTGGCTGGTCGCACCGTCGCCGCAGACGCCCACGGCCACCCGGTCTGTGCCCTCGTACTGCATGGCCATGGCCACGCCCACCGCGTGGAGCATCTGGTTGCCGATGACGATCTGCAGGGGAACCAGGCCGAGCTCCCGGGTGTAGCCCCGGCTGAAGTAGCCCCGGTGGGTGGCCATGGGGGCCAGGGGCGAGAGGCCCTTGACGAAGTAGGCGATGCACTCCCGATAGGTGCCCAGGAGCCAGTCGTCCTGGCGGAGGGGCGAGGCGATGCCGGCCTGGGCCTCCTGGCCCACATGGGGGGCGAAGGTGCCCATCCGGCCCTGGCGCTGGAGGGCCACCATGCGCTCCGACCACATGCGGCCGAAGACCATCCAGTAGTAGAGTTTGCGGTGCTGTTCCGGGGAGAGCTCCGGGGGATCGCCCACGAGGTTGCCCTCGGGGTCCACGACGCGGTGGATCTCGGTGGGAAATGGGTAGGCCATGTGTAGCTCCTTTGGTACCCATGGGCAGGGAGAGCGAACGGGTTCCGTGCCGACATGGCGGTTGCATCATACCGGATCTCGGGGCCGGGGACCAAATCCGCTGCGAGGGCATCGGTTTTGTCGACACACCCAGGGGCCCGAGCCCTTTCCGGTCTCGGCTCCGGTTGAGATACCCGGCCCAGTCCTGTGGGTCCGCCCCCTTCCCCCCTCGTGTACTCAGTCCACGTGCGCACTGAAGTGTGTACTACAATCTTCTAGGGCCCGTAGTGATAGGGCTCGTAGTGAGCGCTTCAGCGCTCCGGGAGACACACGCATGCCACGTCCACGTACGCACTGAAGTGCGTACTACAATCCTCTAGGGCTCGTAGTGAGCGCTTCAGCGCTCCGGGAGACACACGCATGCCACGTCCACGTACGCACTGAAGTGCGTACTACAATCCTCTAGGGTTCGTAGTGGGCGCTTCAGCGCTCCGGGAGACACACGCATGCCACGTCCACGTGCGCATTGAAGTGCGTACTACAATCCTCTAGGGTTCGTAGTGAGCGCTTCAGCGCTCCGGGAGACACACGCATGCCACGTCCACGTGCGCATTGAAGTGCGTACTACAATCCTCTAGGGTTCGTAGTGAGCGCTTCAGCGCTCCAGGAGACACACGCATGCCACGTCCACGTACGCACTGAAGTGCGTACTACAATCCTCTAGGGCTCGTAGTGAGCGCTTCAGCGCTCCAGGAGACACACGCATGCCACGTCCCCGTACGCACTGAAGTGCGTACTACAATCTTCTAGGGCTCGTAGTGATAGGGCTCGTAGTGAGCGCTTCAGCGCTCCAGGGGACACACGCATGCCACGTCCACGTGCGCACTGAAGTGCGTACTACAATCTTCTAGGGCCCGTAGTGATAGGGCTCGTAGTGAGCGCTTCAGCGCTCCGGGAGACACACGCATGCCACGTCCACGTGCGCACTGAAGTGCGTACTACAATCCTCTAGGGTTCGTAGTGAGCGCTTCAGCGGTCCAGGGAACATACACATGCCACGTCCACGTGCGCACTGAAGTGCGTACTACCCACCTCCTAGAGCGTGTTATGCACTTTTACAAGACATGGGCCATGGAGTGGCATCCTGGATCTCTTGGGCCAGGGATGACTTTCAAGGCCAACAGGTCGCCCAACGTGTCCACGGCCCGATGGATTTTGCTGCCTTGGCGCCGTTTGTACCCATCATAACCGGCTCGATGCCCGCTTTCCGGCGTGGAGGGCCTGGGGTGGGGCCCGCCGGGGGCCGTCCGGCGGCCGGGCCTGGGGCAGGCTTCGCGCGCCGTGCTCCGGCGGGATCAGGGCAGGACCTTGCCGGGATTGAGGATGCCGTTGGGGTCCAGCAGGCGCTTGATCTGGCGCATGACCTCCACCGTGGCCGGGCCGTACTCCAGGGGCAGGTACTGGGCCTTGCCCATGCCCACGCCGTGTTCCCCGGTGCAGGTGCCGTCCAGCGCCAGCGCGAGGTGGACCAGGCGGTCGTCGAACTGTTCCACCCGGCGTCGGGTCTCCCGGTCGTCGGGGGGAAAGAAGACCGCGGTGTGCAGGTTGCCGTCCCCTGCGTGGCCGATGTAGCTCACCTCCAGGCCCAGTTCCCGGGCCATCTCCTGGGCCTGGGCCACCAGCCGGGGGTAGTGGGCAATGGGCACGGCCACGTCGGTGAGCAGGTAGGACATCCCCGCGTAGTGGCGGACCAGGGCCTCGAAGAGGTGGTGTCGGGCCCGCCAGAGCCGGTTCCGGGCCTCCCGGCCCAGGCCCTCTCGGTAATCCATGCAGCCCAGCTCCTGGCAGATGGCCTGGGCCATGACCAGTACCTCCTGGACCGCGGCCGGGGAGGGGCCGTTGAACTCCATGAAGAGGTTGGGCGCCACGGCCAGGTCGAAGTGGGCCTCCTGGTTCAGGATGGCCACGCTCTGGGCATCCAGGAGCTCCAGGGCCGCGGGCCCCAGGTTGCTGCCGATGATCTCGAAGACGGCCTGGGACGCGGCCTCCAGGGTGGGGAAGGCTGCGGTGACCGCGCTGAAGTGTTCGGGCAGGGGGGCGAGCTTCAGGGTGGCCTCGGTCACCAGCCCCAGGGTCCCCTCGGAGCCCACCACCAGGTGGGTCAGGTCGTAGCCCGCGGACTGCTTCACCGCCCGGGAGCCGGTGCGGATCACCTGGCCATCGGCCAACACCACTTCCAGGCGCAGGACGTTGTCCCGGGTGGCCCCGTACTTCACCGTGCGGATGCCGGCCGCGTTGTTCGCGATCATGCCGCCGATGGAGGCGTTGGCCCCGGGGTCGGGCGGGAAGAAGAGGCCATGGCGGGCCAGGACCCGGTTCATGTCCTTGTAGAGGATGCCCGGCTGGACCGTCACCTGGAAGTCCTCCGGGTGGATGGCCAGGATGCGGTCCATGCGGCGGAAATCCACCACGATGCCTCCGGCCACGGGGATGGGGTTGCCCTCGATGCTGGTCCCCGCGCCCCAGCCCACCACCGGGATCCGGCGTTCGTTGGCGTAGCGGAGGATGGCGCTCACCTGCTCGGTGGACTCGGGCCAGACCACCGCGTCCGGCAGGTGAGGGGGATGGGAGGACTGGTCCCGGCTGTGTTGGGAGCGATGGGCCTCTGCCGTGGTGGCATGCTCTGGCCCGACGATGGCCTGCAGGTCCTGGAGAAGTCTGTGGGGATGGACCGGTGCATGGGACGGGGTGGACATGGTTCACCTCCGGATCTGTGATCGTTGTCCCGGGGCGGCCCGCTCTGCCGTCGGCGCGGACGGCATCGAGACCGGTGTCGGTGCAGAGGATACCGGCATGTCCAGTCGGTTGGCCGCTCCTCCCGAAGGGGCTCAGCCCCGCACCCGGGGGAGGTTGCGGAAGCGGTCCACCGTGGGCATGTCGCCCACAGGCACCTGGATCAGGGTGGGCACGTGGTCTGTGGCAAAGGCCTGCCGCAGCGCGCTCCGGAGCTCCTCGGGGGTGGTGGCCCGCAGGCCCTGGGCACCGAAGGCCTGGGCCAGGGCCACGAAGTCCGGGTTGTGGAGGTCTGTGGCGATGACTCGGCCGCCGTACAGGGTGCGCTGCATCTGCTGGACGTTGCCGTACTGGCGGTTGTCGAAGATCACGGTCACCAGGGCGATCCGGTGTTGGACCGCGGTGGCCAGCTCCTGGGCGGCGAAGAGGAAGCCCCCGTCTCCGGTGATGGAGAGCACCGGCACCTGGGGGTGGGCCACCTTGGCGCCCAGGGCCGTGGGGAAGCCGTAGCCCAGGGTGCCCTGGTAGCCGCAGGAGAGGAAGGTCCGGGGCCGATACGCGGGCATGGCGATGCGGCTGACAAACCCCACCTGGGTCAGCTCGTCCACGAAGATCCCCTCCTCGCCCAGCTCCTCTCGGATGACCCGGAGGAAGCTGAGCTGGGGTTCCAGGTAGGCGATCTGGCGGGACCATCGGCCCTTCAGGGTCCGCATCTCCTCGGCCCGGGAGGGCCGTGCCCGGTTGTAGCGGGGGAGCCGTTCCAGGAGTCGGGGCAGCGCGTCCTCGGCCCGGGCGGTGATGGCCACGTCCGGGCGCCGGATCCGATGGTGGGAGGTGGGGTCCACGTCGATGCGCAGGATCTGGAGCCCCTCGTCCACGCCCCATTGGCTCAGGGGGATGCGCATGTTGGAGCCGATGGCCAGGGCCGCGTCGGCCTTCTTCCAGTATTCGTGGGCCGGGGGCAGGAAGAGGCTCAGGGGGTGGCGACCGTCGACGACACCGTGGCCGGTGCGATAGGCCACCACCGGGGCCTGGAGCATCTCGGCCAGCTCTGTGACCAGGGGGCCGGCATCCTGGGCGCCCCCGCCCACGAAGAGGATGGGGTTCTCCGCTCGGCCCAGGATCCGGGCGGCCTGGTCGATGCGATCCTCGTCCACGGGAGGGGACCAGGGGGCGCGGGGGGCGGTGCTGGGCGCCATCGGGGCCTCCTCCTGGAGCACGTCCATGGGCACCTCCAGGCCCACGGGCCGAGGACAGCCGGAGCGGACCTGGTGGAAGGCCTGGGCCACCTGCTCCGGGGCCTCTGCGGGGTGGTTCACCCGGGCGGCCCACTTGGTCAGGGAGCCCAGGACGCCCAGTTGATCTGGGATCTCGTGGAGGACGCCGATGCCCCGGCCGATCTGGTGGGAGGGGATCTGGCCGGTCAGGCAGACCACCGGAGCACAGAGGCCGTACGCGGTGGCCAGGGCCGCGGTGGCGTTGAGGAGCCCCGGACCGGGCACCACGTTGAAGAGGGCGGGCTGTCCGGTGGCCAGGGCCTGGCCCAGGGCCATGAACCCGGCACCCTGCTCGTGGCGGGTGTGGATGACCCGGATATGGTCTCGGCGGTCGTAGAGCGCGTTGTAGAGCCAGTCGTTCTGGATCCCGGGCAGGCCGTAGAGCACGCGCACCCCGTGGGCTATCAGCGCGTCCACCACGGCATGGCCGCCGGTCTGTCGGAGCATGGTGGCCTTCCTCGGAGGTGGGTGTCGGCGCGGTGCATGCCCCCTGATTGTACGGCAGTTCCTCGGGGGTGGCAAAGGCCCGTCGTCGCCCCCTTGGGGGCGCTTGGGGGGGGGCGAGGCGGTCTGTCTGCCCTGGGGGGCTAGCGACTGCGCCACAACATCCAGCCGGCCACGGCCGTCACCAGGGCCCCGGCCAGGGCGAGCCAGCCCAGGACTACCAGGCCCCCGGGGTCCAGGGGGCGCTCGGTGGGCGGTGGCTGGACCACCACCTGGACGGTGGCCTCGGTGGGCGGGGGCGGCTGGGGGGTCCAGGTGGGGGTGACCACCAGCACCTGGGGCGTGGGGGTGGGGGTGTCCGTGGGGCTGGGGGGCGGTGTGGAGGTCCACGTGGCCGTTGGGGTGGCCGTCTCGGTGGGAAGTGGGGTCGGGCTGGGGGTGTCCGTGAGGGTGGGGGTGGC